>CAYYGZ010000289.1:0-5221 GCA_964471275.1 uncultured bacterium
ACACCCTTACCGGCGCGCCTCGTCAGCCGGTAGTCCGAGACGGCTGTGCGCTTGCCATACCCCAGCTCACAGACCGTCAGCAGATCGGTATCATCGTCGGCGACAACCATGCCGATAACGACATCATCCTTTGCCAGTGAAATTCCGCGCACACCCTGACTGCCCCGTCCCGTTGCACGCACCTCCTCCTCGTGGAAACGGACAGCCTGGCCGCTCTTTGTCGCAACGATAATTTCCTGGTTTCCATCCGAAATCCATGCCTCAACAAGCGTATCCTCCTCGAGGATATTCATTGCGATGATACCGCCGCGTCGCGGACGGCTATACGCGGAGAGGGCCGTCTTCTTGATCTGGCCGTTCTGCGTCGCCTGGACCAGGAACTCGTTTTCCTTGAACTCCTTGACCGGTACGATCGCAGCAACCTTGTGGTCCTCACCGATGTCGATCAGGTTTACAATCGGCCGGCCACGAGCAGTACGCAGTCCCTGCGAAATCCGGTAGACTTTCAGCCAGTGACAGTGGCCCTTGTCGGTCAGGAACAGGATGTAGTCGTGCGTAGAGGCGACGAACAGGTGTTCGACGAAATCTTCGTCCTTTGTTCCCATGCCCGTGACGCCGCGTCCCCCGCGGTGCTGGCTGCGGTAGGTATCTACCGGCATGCGTTTGATATAGCCGCTGTGGGAAATCGTGATAACGACATCCTCAACCGGAATCAGATCCTCGACATCGATCTCCTCAGCTGACACAACAATTTCGCTGCGCCGCTCGTCACCGAATTCCTCAAGAATATCGTCAAGTTCATCCTTGATGATGCCCATCCGAATCTCGTGACTGCCGAGAATTTCCTTGAGCCGTGCGATCTCGGTCACCAACGCCTGGTATTCGTCTTCTATCTTCTGCTGCTCGAGATTCGTCAAACGCTGGAGCGTCATCGCAAGGATGGCTTGCGCTTGCCGCTCGGATAATTCGAGCTGATTCATCAAGGCGATCCGTGCGGACGCAGGGTCGGCAGATCCGCGGATAATCCGAATCACCTCGTCGATCTTGTCGAGTGCAATCCGCAGACCTTCGAGGATGTGTGCTCGGTCTTCGGCAACGCGCAGCTCGTAGGTTGTCCGTCTGACCACCACCTCGTGGCGATGGTCGACGAAGTACTTCAACATCTGTTTCAGATTAAGCTGCCGGGGTACGCCGTTCACCAGCGAGATCAGGTTTGCTGCGAAGGTCGTTTGCAACTGCGTGTGCTTATACAGCAGGTTCAGTACGACCCCTGAGTTTGCATCACGCTTGAGCTCGACCACGACCCTCAGACCGTCGCGGTCCGACTCATCTCGTATGTTGGAGATCCCCTCGATGCGCTTGTCGCGGACAAGATCCGCCATCTTCTCGAGCAGCGTCGATTTCGCGACCATGTAGGGTATTTCCGTGATCACGATGATCTCGCGATCCCCCTTGCCCTCCTCGATCGCGGCCTTCGCGCGCACCCGTACGTGGCCCTTGCCCAGGTGGTAGGCAGCACGGACCCCGGCCATGCCGTGGATGATCCCGCCTGTCGGGAAATCCGGGGCCTTTATGTGCTCCATCAGCTCATCGATCGATATCTCCGGGTCGTCGATCAGGGCCTTGAGTGCGCTGACGACCTCGGTCACATTGTGGGGTGGTATCGCCGTTGCCATACTGACAGCGATACCCACGGCACCGTTGCACAGCAGGTTCGGAAAACGCGAGGGCAGAACGCTTGGCTCTTCCAGACGTTCGTCGTAGTTTGGCCGGAAATCGACCGTTTCCTTGTCCAGATCCGTGAGCATGGCACCACCGGCACCGGCAAGCCTGGACTCGGTGTACCGCATGGCTGCCGGTGGATAGCCGTCAATCGAACCAAAGTTGCCCTGCCCGTCGACCAGCTGGTATCGCATCCGGAAATCCTGCGCCAGATGGACAAGCGTCGGGTAGACAATTGCTTCGCCGTGAGGATGGTAGTTACCGGATGTATGTCCGGCGACGTTCGCACACTTACGGTGTTGTCTGTTGGGCTGTAGACCCAGGTCATTCATGGCAACAAGGATCCGTCGCTGTGAAGGCTTGAGTCCGTCGCGAACATCTGGTAGCGCCCGATCCACCAGGGTGCTCATGGAGTAGTCCAACATCGACTTCTTCAGTTCCTCGCCGATATCGACTGGAACCACCCGCGCTCGATCCATCATTTATCCCTATGTCTGTTCAAACCGTACAACCACACTTGACTAGATATCCAGTTCGGCTTCCAGCGCGTGTTCTTCGATAAAGCGCCGCCTCGGTTCGACCTCGTCCCCCATCAGCATCGAAAACAGGTGCTCGGCCTCCAGCACGTCCTCGTGAGACACCCGCAACAGCGTCCGTAGGTCAGGATCCATTGTTGTGTTCCAGAGTTGATCGGGATTCATCTCGCCGAGACCCTTGTATCTCTGGACCATCACGCCCTTTGGATCTTCTCCATATTCCGCGAGGAGCTCGTCCCGCTCCGACTCGTTGAACGCGTAGTCTTCACTCTTGCCCTTCTTCACCAGGAACAGCGGTGGCTGTGCGATGTAGACACGACCGTCATCGATCATTGGACGCATATATCGGTAGAAAAATGTCAGCAGAAGGCACCGAATGTGCGATCCATCGACATCGGCATCGGCCATGACGATGATCTTGCCGTAGCGTAACCGGTCAATATCGAAATCTTCCCCGATACCGGCGCCAAGTGCGAGAATCATCGGATGCAGTTTGTCGTTTGCCAGGACGCGGTCGATACGGGCCTTCTCGACGTTCAGCATCTTCCCCCACAGCGGCAGGATCGCCTGGAACTCTCGGTTCCTCCCCTGAGCCGCCGATCCCCCGGCAGAGTCGCCCTCGACCAGGAAAACCTCTGTCTCGTCCTTCTCGTTCGATGAACAATCAAGCAGCTTACCCGGAAGACTGCCGCCTTCGAGCACTCCCTTGCGACGAACGAGCTCACGCGCTTTCCGGGCAGCTTCCCGAGCCCGGGCGGCTTCGATCGCCTTCGTCAGGATCTTTTTGACGATGGCCGGATTTTCTTCGAAGAATTCGTTCAACTTCTCTGAAACAAGAGATTCGACAACACCGCGCACTTCGCTGTTCCCAAGCTTCTGTTTGGTCTGACCCTCGAATTGGGGTTCCGGCACCTTTACGCTGATCACGGCGGTAAGCCCCTCGCGCGTATCGTCTCCCGAGAGAGAGAACTTCTCGCTCTTCAGCAGACTGTACTTCGCAGCGTGTGCGTTCAGCGAACGAGTCAGCGCTGTCCTGAACCCGGTTTCGTGCGTACCGCCCTCCGGTGTATAGATGGTATTTACATAGCTGAAAATATTCTGCGCATACGAATCGTTGTATGAAAAGGCGATTTCGGTCCGGACTTCTTCCCGCTCTCCCTCGAATTGTACGGGTTCGTGAACCTGCGATTTGCCTTCGTCGATATACGCCACAAAGGCCTTGATTCCACCTTCGTAATGGAACTCCTGTTCGTGGTCGTCCCTCGCGTCCTGCAGGATGATCCGGAGACCGCGGTTGAGGAAAGCGAGCTCCCTGAGGCGGTGAGCGACGGTTTCCTGGATGAAGTCGACCGTCTCGAATATCTCCGAATCGGGCAGAAAGGTAACCTTGGTCCCGGTCTCACCGGTATGCTCACCTGCTTCGACGCCCGCATCGGGAAGGCCCCGCTGGTAGCGCTGACGATAGACTCGCCCGTCAGGCTCGATAAGCCGGGAGCTGACCTCAACTTCGCACCAGGCCGCCAGACCGTTGACGACGGAGACACCCACCCCGTGAAGACCCCCGGACACGGCATAATTCTGCTTGTCGAACTTCCCCCCTGCGTGCAGAACAGTCATGACGACTTCTAAGGCTGATCGCCCCTCGCCCGCGTGTTCGTCGATCGGGATACCGCGACCGTTGTCGATCACGGTTGCAGAGCCGTCCGTGTTGAGCGCAACGGTAATGGTGTCGCAGTGACCAGCCATCGCTTCATCAACGGCATTGTCAACAAGCTCCCAGATCAGGTGGTGCAGACCATTCACACCGGTATCCCCGATATACATGGCGGGACGTTTGCGTACAGCCTCCAGCCCCTTTAAGACCTGGATATTGCCGGCACTATAGTGGTTTTCTGCTTCTGCCATAGACTGCCCTCTCTTCTACTTCAAGCGGATCGACGTGATGATATCCGCCCCCAACTGATCGTTGAGCAACCGGATCATGACGGGCAATTCGAACGTCAACCGGTGACGCCACGCAGGCTTTGCCACACCCACGATCAACTCGCCGTCTCTGATCCCAACAGCGTCCGAGAAATGTTCGGCCTCCGGACCCAGATGTTCGCGGATCGTCTGCGACCATAGACCGAGCGCCCGCTGCTCCAGAAGCTTATCCGTGTAACCGCACGCTTCTACAAAAGCGCGTATGGAAGCCCCTGCGTGTTCGATCATCCCGCTTCGGTCATCGCCTACCTCAGAGGTCGATCGCCGCATACCCGCGTCCTTTGAGATCAAGATCGGGATCACGTGCTGTAGCGAGGATACTCTGGCCATACGACCCGATCAGGTCGAGAACCGCGTTCGCGCGCTTTTGATCGAGTTCGGAGAAAATGTCATCCATCAACAGCACCGGTTTGAAACCGGTCTCAGCGGTCAGGTAATCCGCCTCCGAGAGCTTCCACGCAAGAAGCACGCTCTTCATCTGGCCCTTCGAGCCAAACTTGTGGATAGGATGACCATCGAGGCAGAAGACCATCTGGTCTCGATGGGGCCCGACCAGCGTGTAGCCAACGTTTGCTTCTTCGGCGCGCTTCTCTGCCATAGCAGACTCAAGCGCCTTGCTCGTCTCGACCCGGTTTTCACCAAGAGACGGGCACCGGTAGCTCACCGATAACGCCTCCCCTGCGGAAGAGATCTCGGCATACACGATCTGTAGCGGTTCCCGCATCCGGTCAAGGGCATCGATCCGCTGATGGATGACGCGTGAACCTATCTCGCTTAGCTGCTGATCCCACGGAATCAAGGCCGCGGGGTTCTGGGTCAGTTGCCACCCCTGCGTGCGGAGCAACCGATTTCGCTGGGAAAGGGTCCGCCGATACTGTTCCAGATCCGACAGATACGCTGTGCTCGACTGGGAGACGAGAATGTCCAGAAGTCTTCGACGTTCCGAAGGGTCTCGTAGAACGAGATCGACATCTTCCGGA
>CAYYGZ010000290.1:0-5132 GCA_964471275.1 uncultured bacterium
TGCTCGTAGTAGAAATATCCTGAGTGATCTAGCGACGGGACTAACTCCAGCAATTCGCTTCGTTTCTCATCGCCACAATACCGGCTATCACATTCGACCAGAAGGTTGGGACGTTCGCGCTTCAAAGATTCCACACCGCCCTACTAAATACCTAGCTCTGCGGCTCCCGTTACCGCGTTCTCCCCTTAAACAGGGCTTTCCGCATTCACTTGCGGAACCACCCGGTGAGCCTTACCCTACCGACTCGCGGGACATAGCGCGAGTTACATCCGCCCTGTGCCGTGCTCTCTTCTCTTAGCCACGAGTTCGCACGCTATTCAGAAACGCCTTCCTGTTCCATAGATCCCGAGGTACACAACTCTTGTCCTGCTATTCCTTCACCAAGAAGCCTGCTCTCTTCCCGATGCCCACCAACATCCCCGAACCTGGCCCGTACTATACCTGTCTGGTTCCAATGAAGGGTCTGGATGGCTTCCCTTTCGACTACGCACTCTACTTCTCTCCGGACCACCATCGAGGAGAGGGTGGTATCTGGCTCTATGTCTGCAACGGAGACCCTCTCGACTCTGCCAACTGGCTCTCGTATGAAGATGCGAGTGTGGCCGGACACTTTGATCACATCGCTCAGAGGCCTGAAGCCAATCCAATCCACCTCGACAATGTGCAGGGCACGGGACACACCGAGACACCCCACGCCAACATCGTCGACGGTGTCGTCCATATGACCTACCACAAGAACGGTATCGAGCAGACACAACGGACGATACTCGCAACCTCGACCGATGGCGTCAACTTCACGCGTCTGAACGGTGATGAAGACTCAGTCGTCCTGACCTACAACGTCGAGACCGACGTGGGCGACGGCCACACCGGCTACTTTCGCTGGTCCGAGAACCCCTTCCCGGGCATCTCTCAGAAATACGTCGGCTACTCCCTCCACGGCGGCGGAGACGACTACCATTCCGCCATCTGGGCCTCTGATGATGCCACAGTCTGGAAACGTCTCGACATCCTGACACCGCTTGAAGATCTTGCGGTCGACTGTGAGGATATGATCCTCATCTGGCACGAGATCGACCCCGACTCGATCCGTCCGTTGGGTAACGGCGAATTCGTCGCCATCGCGGGTGTTGGCAATCGCGCATCGGGCGGGGTTGCCCGTATAACCGAACTCTACGAGATCTTCCTCGCCGAGGACGGACGCACCCTGACCCGTCAAAGCCGCCGTATTCTCCCCGTCGAGACCGGCGATGCCCCGGACACAGAAGAACTCTCCTCTCCCACTTCGGTCGTCCTCAACGGCATCACTCACCTCATCTACGTCGGCGCTACAGCAGAAGGAACCGTCAACACGGTTCTGGGAGCCACAGGCACGCTTGACGTGTCGAGTCTCCCCGTGGAACTCCCTGACGAGGATCGAGGGAAGCACATCTATTAGAGCAGGCGAAGGAACACCCCGTTTGATTCCGCCCTTCGATGCTGCGATCGAGTTCCGCCAGCCCCAGGCGACGTTCTATCATCATCCCGGTGTCCACTCCCGAACACCACCTGTCCCAATACCGAACACATCCCCTACCTGTCTCCCTCGAAAAACCGCATCACGCCGGCCTTTTCGTATCTAACACCCCTCTTGCATAATACGGACCCCATATCCATCTCGTTTGTCTGACCCACCGAGCCCTTTCACCTGTTCCTCTGCCAGAAGACCTATTCGCTGATCAACGTTGCCGGTCTCTCAGTTTGCCTTGCCTGCAGCTTCATAATTCTCCTTTGGGTGAGCGACGAACTCTCGATCAACCGCTTCCACACCAAAGGCGATAGAATCTACCGTGTCATGCAGAACTACCACGCCATCAGCATCATCCACACCTGGCACTCGATTCCGGCACCGGTCGCCGGTGCAATCGATGAACAGTTCCCGGCGGTCACCCACACGGTTCTAGTGTCCGGTAACCGAAGCCGAAACACGTGGCTTAATCATTGGGGCAACAGCAGTGCACGGCTCTACGTCAAGATCGCAGATGATGCTACGCAAAAAGATGTGGAAGAGCAGATCCGAACAGTCGTCAATGACAACCACACATCGATCAACTCCTTCCTCTTTCTGCAGCCTCTGGAGGACATGCATCTCTATTCGCAATTCGACAACGGCCTTCCCGCAGGCGGCCCGATCGAGTATGTTCGAATTTTCGCGATCGTAGCAGTCTTCTTCCTGCTGATCGCCGGAATCAACTACACGAACCTCGCGACAGCACGCTCGACGCTGCGTTTGCAGGAGATCGGTGTCAGAAAAGCGGTTGGCGCAAGTCAGGCATGGTTGATTGCCCAGTTCACGGGCGAATCTATTCTGTTGACCGCCCTGTCGACGATGATCGCGGCGAGCACGATCCAGTTGTCGATGCTCTGATTTAACGACATGACAGACAAGGAAATCCTCCTCGACTTCTCCAATCCCGGACTCCTGGCAGCCTTCATCGTCATCTCCCTGACAACGGGAATCGTCGGTGGACTGTATCCGGCGATCTATCTCTCCGGCTTCCACCCCGTTCGGATCCTGCGAGGCACGCACAAGAGCAAGCCGGGATCTGGCAGACTCAGACAGGGTCTGGTCATCTTCCAGTTCTGCTGGTCAATTCTGCTGATCATCGGCACGCTCACCGTCTACAATCAGCTGATGTACAGCCAGAGCAAGAACCTGGATCTGGAGCAGAAGAACCTGCTGTACATGACGCTGGAAGGGCAAGCGAAGGAGAAGTACCGGGCCTTCAGGGATGAGCTGCTCAAGAACCCCGAGTTCCTGGAAGTCACACGGTCGGATCAGAATCTGCTTTCAGTGGGATCATCGACATCGAACCCAAAGTGGGAAGGAAAGGACCCCGATTCAGTCTACGAGATCAAAATCATCAACGCCGGCTACAACTTTGTGAACACGATGAAGGTGGACCTCAGCGAAGGAAGAGGATTCGTCGCCGATCGCGATCTCCCCGCATTCAAGGACAACATGAATTTTATCATCAACGAGAAGCTTGCGCGTATCGTGGGAGCGAAGACCACGTTGGGACAGCAGTTGCGCTTCAGGGGAGACACGGGGACAATCATCAGTGTCGTAAAGGATTTTCACATCAGTTCGCTGCACAACCCGATCGCTCCCCTGATCATTCGGCTGGACCCGGGCCGAGGCAGGCGGCTTTTCGCCCGAATCGCACCGGGTAAAGAAGAGCGCGCGATCGAAGTCCTGTCAGAGCTGCACGACAGATTCAACCCGGGATTCCCGCTGACCTACCGATTCGTGAATGAGGACTTCGATCGGACTTACCGCAATGAAACCGTCCTGGGTGAGTTGGCCACCTGATCGGTCTGCTTTCCCGCGACTTCATCAAGCTTGTCGTGATCGCCTTCGCGATTGCCGTCCCTGCGCCGGTGTCCTCTCTGTTGCCATCGTCTGGGCCACCGTCAGCTCCCAGCCCATCCGCGTTGCCCGCAACAGCCCGGCCGAGTCCCTCAAGAACGAGTAGACCGAACAGTCTGTCTCGATCCGACAAGAATCAACCGGCACACAGACTCAAGGACGCAGTCTCTACGATCTCTGATCTCCTCTGTGATCTTGGTTCTGTATCCACGAGACCCGGTAGCCCCCCTGAGTTCTCAACATCCGGCCTTCTGTGCTCCCGGCTCCTTGCCCACGCTCTCCTCGCTACCTCGCCGCTTCCAGCCTCACGTGTATCTTCCCCTGCCCCGGGGAATCATCCTTCGACAGCCCATACTCAATCGTAATCATACCTGTCCGCGTCTGTGTCTGCAACCCTGCCCCATACCCCACGGCACGAATCCAGCCCGTGCCCACCGACGCCGGAGGACGCAGCACCCCACCATCACCAAACAGATACGCCCGCGCACCACGACCCAGATTCCTCAAAATCGCTAGATTGGCCCAGACCGCGTGTTCCACGAGGAAGTGCTCCTCCACATAACCCCGAAGTGTTCTCGATCCACCGACCCTGATCAGCGCATTTGGACCCGGTTCCTGATCCTGGATCAGGCCTTCCGACTGCACCCGCAGACCAAGCGTCGTTTGCTCGTTAACCGGTCGAAACAGTGATGTCGCGACCTGATACCGGATTCGGCTGAACTCCGACTTCCAATCATCGTCTGTGACGGTATCCCACGTTCCAGATCCCCGAACACGCCATCCACGTGTAGGAAGCCGCCGTCTGTCCCGCCGATCCCAATCGATTGCTCCTCCCACCGACCAGATGCCCTGGTGGCCGAAAGAGACGATCTCAACAGAATCCGGTCTCACGGTTGTCCGCTCCAGGGAGACGGAAACCTCAGTATCTGGTGCCGGACGATATGCGATACCCAGCGTTAGCCCCGACTCGACAAAACCGGGGCGCTGCCTGTGTTCCACACTCGCCTGCCCGCGGAACGGTTTACCCAGGAGCCAGGGCTCCATATACCAGATCTGTAAGTCCGAACTCGACGGCACCGGTCGATCCCAGAAGAAGCCCGCGCCTCGTCCCGATCCGCCCAGATTGTCACTCTCGAATCGTATCCGCCCGACCCAGCTGTAGGACCCATCGACTCTCGGCAGCAGACCAACTCCGCCTTCGATCGTCGTCGATTTCGCTTCCTGCACCGCGTAGTGAATCGCGTAGCGTCCAGTTCTCGCGTCCTGTTCGATGACCGGATCCGCAACGGCCAGCAGCCACGGGAGCCGCCTCAAGACGCGTGTCGCTTCATCGACGACGCGCTGATCGTAAACCCCGCCCGTCACCAGGCCGCTCTCTCTGAGCAGCACATCGACCTTCGTCGCAACCAATCCCGAGAACCGTACCGCATCGATCGACACACGGGGTCCGGCGTCGATTCCCCAGACAACATTCACGACCGATGCCCCCGGGGCGATTCGCACATCCGGCACAATCGCCGCATACGGGTATCCGATCCGCTCAAAAAGGTCCATCAGTGCCTCAGCATCGCCTTGCAGACTCCCCCTTCGCAGAGGATCCCCCTTCCGCGTGTCGACGATCGCCTCCAGCTGCTCGAGTGGCACCGGCAGCTCTCCCGAGAAACCTACCGTCCCTACCCTCGTCTGTCCTCCCTCCCGCACTCCAAACACCACGACCAACCCG
>CAYYGZ010000291.1:0-299 GCA_964471275.1 uncultured bacterium
GAGAATCGTGCCAAGATCAAAAATCCTGATCTCATCTTCCCCGACTGGACCCTGAATGTGCCCTTCGGTGTCGATCTGAATCAGCATCTTGTTGTCGGCGGCCAGAGCCTTTCCTCGATCGCGGGAGTGGTCTACAAGGATCCGACAGAGTGGCACCGGCTACTCAAGGCGAATCAGGCCCAGATTCTGGATGCAAACCTGATTTTCCCGGCCCAGGTCCTCGACGTTCCTGCTAACTAGGTTCGAGCGAGAAGGGCTTTCGGCGAGTTCAGCCGACCAAATGGAAAAGATAAAACAGG
>CAYYGZ010000291.1:309-2466 GCA_964471275.1 uncultured bacterium
CGTTCTCAAAGTTTGTGAGGACGGGAGCCTTTTTTCTATTACGCAGGAGACCGCTACGTCCTTGACAACGGATACCACGACGCTTGAATCCCAGCCGCTCTCGCAGAAGATCTCAACCCAGGGCGTCGACCCCCTCTCCCTCTATGGGCACAACGACGCAAACCTGATCGCTCTCGAGTCGAGATATGACATAAAGATAACGGCTCGCGGTGACATGATTCGACTGGACGGCGACGCTGAAAACGTCAAGACTGTTTCGGCGCTGATCGACGAGCTAATCTCATGTCTGAGACGGGGAGACGATGTGGATTCGAGCGATCTGTTTGCCAGAGCACCCGCAACCCCCTCGAGCGATGCACAGGACAAGAACGCGATACTGACCAAGAAGGGCGTGATCCGACCTCGCTCCGACCGTCAGGCTGACTACATCTCATCAGTGCAGGCCTACGATATTGTGTTTGGGGTTGGCCCCGCAGGCACCGGGAAAACCTACCTAGCCGTAGCGTGCGCGATTGAGTCCTTGAGGCGGAAGGAGGTCTCCCGTATCATCCTGACGCGTCCAGCGGTTGAAGCAGGCGAGAGTCTCGGCTTTCTCCCGGGCGACATTCAGGAGAAAGTTGACCCATACCTGAGACCGTTGTATGACGCTCTAAGAGACATGATACCAGGCGATCAACTGGCTCGCCTCATGCAATCCGGCACACTGGAAATCGCACCGCTCGCTTTTATGCGAGGCAGGACGCTCAACAAGGCGTTTGTGATCCTGGATGAAGCCCAGAACACCAGCATCAGCCAGATGAAGATGTTCCTGACACGGCTTGGCGCGAACTCGAAGGCCGTCATCACCGGCGACACGACACAGGTCGATCTACCGACCGGAGCTCAGTCTGGTCTGATTCACGTGCAACGTATTCTTGCGCACATCGAAGCGATCAAATTCGTTCACTTCACGGAGCAGGATGTGGTCCGCCACGCATTGGTTCAGGAGATTATCAACGCCTACGACGCCTGGGACTTTTCCGTGCAGGAAGAGCTGGCACTTTCGGACTTTCCCGCGGAGGAGACCGCAGGCTGATGCTTCGCCCCACCAAGAAAGCTCGACCGAGCCACCCGATCGAGCTCGGTCGTGACCTCACCAGACGCGGGGAATACCGGGATCAGTACGCTCGTTTTGGCATTCTGATGGTCATCACGATCATTCTCACCACGCTCTACCCGACCGGACAGACCTATGAGATCTCGTGGTTTGAGGACAGCACAGTCGCTGTTGAGGAAGTCATCGCGCCTGTCAGCTACTACATCTACAAGAACGACACCGAATACCAAGAAGAAGTATCCCGTGCCCGAAGTTCGGTAAAACCCGTTTTCTTCGTGAACACCCGCGTTCCTGTCGAGAGAAGGGCCGCGGTAGAAGCCCTCTTCCGGGACATCGAGGCCTTGCGTGTCTCTGATCTGCCGGATTCCAGCAAGGCCGCCCGGTTGAAGATCAATCACCCGGAGACACGGCCGATATCGGACCTGACGCTGGCATTCCTAGTGAACCAGCGGGCCCTGCCCGTTGCGGGGCTGGATTCGCTTCGGTCGCTCACGCAGTCGCTTCTCGATATCTCGTATGAGGCCGGCCTGATCGAAAGCCAGACGCAGATCGGTGTGGTCGTCGACAGCCTGACCCTCGTTGGCACAAGCGATGAGTGGTCAACGCCTCTCGACCAGGTTCGCGATCTGGACCAGCTCACCGGTCACCTGCAGCAGCGGATCCTGAGAGCACTCTCACCCGAAGCGACCAGACGCATCCGGGGAACATACGAACTCGTGGCGTCGTTCCTCCTTCCCGACCTCATCTACTCAGAGGCCGAAACACAGTCGCGTAGACGCAAGGCAACCGATGCGGTGTCTCGCTTCAAGGGCAGCGTCTTGGAGGGCGAGCGGATCATAGATGCGCACGATCGTATCACACCGGACCACGTCGACAGGCTGAGGTCTCTGGTCCTTCACTTGAATCAGGAGCGTCAGCGGGATCCTTATCTACCGACACTCCAGACGATCGGCCGTTTTGTGATTTCGGGCATCATGGTGGCGATGCTCTTCGCTTTCCTCGGGTTGTTCCGTGAGCATATCTACAAACAGACTTCGAATCTGATCCTGTTCGGAATCTTG
>CAYYGZ010000291.1:2476-5111 GCA_964471275.1 uncultured bacterium
CTCACTATGCGGCTGAAGTGTCGATCATCACGCCGTTTCTGGTGCCGATCGCGCTTTCGGCGATGATCGCGACCGTGCTGTTCGATGCCGAAATCGGATTCGTCGTGTCAGTCGTCACCGCGGTGGTCTGTTCCAGTATCCTGGGAAGCCTCCAGCACAGCGTAGTCTTCATGGTAACAGGCGCCGTCGGAGCTTTCGCTGTGAGGGACGTCCTGAAACGGGGCGACTTCTATCGATCGATCGCCTACATCAGTGTTGCCTATCTCCTCACCATCCTGGCAACGGGCATCCTGTTCTTCAACTATGCAACTCTGGAAGACTTCGTTCAGCGGGCCCAGTGGGACGTCATCTTTGGAATCTTCACGTCCTGTGGCTCGGCGATCTTGGCAATTGGGCTGCTCCCGATCTTCGAAAGCACCTTCAACGTCATCACATCGATCACGCTCCTCGAACTTTCGGACCTAAACCGTCCCCTCCTGAGAAATCTCGCCATCAGGGCTCCTGGGACATACAGCCATTCGATTATCATGGCCAGTCTGTCGGAGGCCGCAGCCGAAGCGATCGGCGCAGACCCTCTTCTGTCTCGTGTCGGATGCTACTACCACGACATCGGCAAGATGATCCGGCCACACTATTTCATAGAGAACCAGAAGGGCGTGAACCCGCACGATGAGCTTCAGCCGAGGATGAGTGCACTCATCCTGATCTCTCACGTCAAGGAAGGCGTCGAGCTGGCCCGTGAGGAGGGACTTCCCCGAGCGATCATCGACGTCATTCCCCAACACCACGGGACGGGTGAGATCGCGAGCTTCAAGCATCGCGCACTGGAACGAGGCAACAAGCAGGCTGTCCGCGACGAGGACTTCCGGTATCCGGGTCCAAAACCGCAAACCAAAGAGGCAGGGATCATAAACCTGGCAGATGCGATCGAGTCTGCAACCCGGACAATCCCCGGCAATCCCGCCCAGATAAAGGGAATGGTTCAGACGATCGTGAAGGGCCGATTCATTGCGGGTGAACTGGACGAGTGTGATCTGACGTTGCGAGATCTGACACGGATGCAGGAAGCCTTTCTACCGATTCTCGAAGCAACGCGACACTCTCGGGTGGCCTATCCCTGGCAGCTTGAGCAGCAGAGCAGGCAGCGGACGAGACGCAAGCAGGAGCGGGCGTGATTGATTGGCAGACTACCGACGATGTGACTGCCGCTCTCGATTCCGAGGCGATCGTCAATATACTGGATCGCTTGCTGAGTGATCACGCATCCGAGGCAACCGTTTCCGTCGTGATCACGAGCGACAAACACATGCACCAGCTGAATCAAGATTACCGGAACATCGACAAACCTACCGACGTCCTGTCATTCGAACTCGGCGATGAACTTCCCACCGAGAAGGGCCTTCTCGGTGAGATTTACATCTCAAGCGACACGGCAGCTCATCAAGCTTCAGAGGCAGGGAGAGGTCTGGTGGTGGAGGTTGCACACCTTGCCGTCCACGGCGCTCTCCACCTGCTCGGGTATGAACACGACACTGACGCCGGTTATAATAGGATGCGGGCGGAGGAAGCACGGTATCTCCGCACGTATTCTCCACTGGACCTGAACGCTCGAGAAGCGTGATCGAGCCCAAGGAAGGAGCGTGAGAATTCGTTGGACCCTGCGTGGCCAAGTCTAGTTGCCCTGTTCGCAACGCTTGTTGTCAATAGCCTTCTTGCGCGTCTAGGCACGATCAACAACGTGCTCAGTCGGTCAACCGTCGAGAAGCTTTCTGAAGCTGGCATCCCGCGTGCTTCGCTCCTTCTCTCGATGTTCAACCCGAGGAACGTGTTCGGGCAGACGATCCTGACCGGTCAGATCACGGCGCTCGCGGTCGGGTGCATCCTTTTTGTCAGAATCACGGGCCCGTTACGATCCCACATCCACACGCCCTGGCTCCCACTCGATGGATTCATCGCCACTGTGCTGTTTGTCTTTGTTGCTTTGCTTCTGACCAATCTGGCGCCGCCGTTCCGACGCGAGGAAGGCTCAGAAGCCCCCCTCCCTCGGATCATTCTCGTCGGCTACCCGCTCTACCTCCTGTTCCTCATACCGGCCATTCTCCTGCAGAAGGCGCAGGTTATGTTCGTCTCGGAGGACGACAACCGTGCGATCAAGGAAGATGAGCTGCGGAACATCGTCGAATCTGAGACAGCCGACGGCACAATCGAAGCCGAAGAACGGGATATGATCGAAGGCATCTTCGAGTTCGGGGACACGACTGTCAAGGAAGTCATGATTCCGAGAATCGACATGATCTGTGGTGATCTGTCGGACGGGAAGAGAGATGTCGTGGACCTCGTGGTGAAATCGCGTCATTCGCGGATACCGGTTTACAGGGAGCGGGTAGACCACATCAAGGGCATCGTATACGTAAAGGACCTTCTGCACGCGGTCATCGAAGGCGGAGAGTGGCACATCCAGGATATCATGCGTGAGCCCTACTTTGTCACTGAGAACAAGAAGATCGATGAGCTGCTGACCGAGTTCAAAAACAACAGGGTTCATCTGGCCGTCGTGCTCGACGAATACGGCGGTACGTCAGGACTCGTCACGCTCGAAGACCTGATCGAGGAAATATTCGGGGAGATTCAGGAC
>CAYYGZ010000292.1:0-5042 GCA_964471275.1 uncultured bacterium
CGGATGCGAAAGCTTTCTACGCGTCCCAGGATTTTCAACCCCGTACCGAAACTCTGGAGTGGGTGACCTAGCCACACTTCCAGACGTTCATCCTCTCTCCATTCTTCTCATCATCTCTTGGTTTTCCTGGGGTCCTTGGCGTTCTTGGTGATCAAACGCCTTTGACCTTGACGTGAGTAGAACGAAATGAACTCGGATCTACGCCAGGAATACGATGAGATGGGCTACGTCATCGCGCCAAGCGCGATCGACGCCGGTCTGGCCGCTGAAATGGTTGATCACATCGCCTGGCTGTCAAAGAAATACCCGGATGTTCGTCCCGAGCAGTATCACCATCGGATGTTGGTGGACGATCCGTTCATGCACCGGCTCGTCGGTGATGATCGCCTGCTGGACATCGCTGAACACTTCCTCGGACCCGACATTGCGTTATTCGCTGCACATTACATCGCAAAGACACCGAGAACGGGACGCGCCGTTCAGTGGCATCAGGATGGATCATACTGGCCACTCGTACCGATGGCTGTCACCACGCTCTGGGTCGCCGGCACACCATCCACTGTCGAGAATGGCTGTATGCGCGTGCTGCCCGGTACGCAGAACAACAAGCTGCTTAAGCGTCGTGACCTGATCGACCTGGACAAGGAAAAGTACGTACTGGGCGCCGGAATTCATCCGGACCAGATCGACGATTCCAAGGCCGTGGATATCGAGTTGGATGCGGGTGACATCTCGATACACAATCCACTGATCATCCACGGATCGAACGCAAACACGTCGGACCGTTGGCGAGTGGGTCTGACGCTCCGGTACATCCCCACAAGCACCCGGGTGGAATCGGAGGATCACGCAAGCGTATTGCTCCGTGGAGAAGCGGATTCGTCGGTTGACAATCTCTATGCCGAACGACCCCGGTATGTAATAGGCGAACACATGCCCTTTCTGGGAAGTGAGTTGTGGGCATGATGAGACCTTGGTTCCTGATGATAGCTGGGAGAGGGTAGAGCAGGCTGGCGGTCTGCTCTACCGGTCAATCTGGTCTGAAGGGCATTACGCAGCATGAGCAGAACTGGACTCCTCATAACTGTCGCTGTTGTCATCCTGATGGGTGCGCTGTTGTATGTTGTCCAACCGGACCGCACATCCTACCGCGGCAAGAAACGTCGTCCCGATACCCAACGACAGTCATCGAGCACCAAGGGGAAGACCGGTTCACGCAAGACACGGTCAGCCACAAGCAACGGAGGAGGGTCAAACTCACGGGCCGGGAAAAGGAGAAGTCAGACAGGAAGAGCGATGAGGCTCGACTCGAGGAACAGGGTAGATCTTCTCTGAGATACCATCTTCCCTACGCTCGCAACGTCGGATATCGAGTTCGCCGGCCCGATTCGAGTTCGACCGCACTCTTCCTGGAGATGCCGTCGGGCACACCTGTGACAGCGGTAAGACCGGGGGTTGTCGTAGGTGTCTCGGGACCGACACCATCACCAGGAGAGGACTTTGTGTTTGGACGACGGCTGCCAAGGAACGCGATCCTTATTCAGCACGAAGACAGTTCATTCGCTCTGTATCAGAACGTACGTGCGGCAGGAATCGATACAGGAATTGTTGTGCCGGATCGTACGGTGATCGCCAGAACGGGCGCCACAACGACACACCTGAAACTCAGTGTCACCCATCCCACCCGGGACGACTTCGAATGGCAGTTCCGAACGAAGCATCACCCCCGGGGTGTTCGCCTCCGACCGGGCGAAATCTATCTACGCGCAGATTCTGACTTGGCACATCCGATAAACGCCGTAGAGCGAACCTACACGGCTGACGCTGGGGACTACCCGAAGAACACATACCGAAAAGGCGAAACCGTCCGTATCCATAGCCGGTTCGCCTACCCGACTCGCGCGAAGGTCAGGTATGCACTCAGAGGACCGGGTAGCCGAAAGCTGACTTACTTTGATGCCAGGCTGGACCCGGGTCGCAAAGCATCCCACTACGACCTGCGACCGGACAAGGCGCGAGAAGCCGCGTCGACCTGGACCATCCTCCTCTACTTCGACAAGCAGGTAATGGATTCCGTCCGGTTCCGAATCAAAGAGCGGAACCCGTGAGCACACGCGTCGAGTTCCCATACGAGAGACATCCGGCATTCACCTACTCGGTCGTGCAGGCACGAACACCGGAGAGCCCGCGCAACGACACAGCCTCAGTGTGTGCACTGGATATCGACACCTGGATGGTCGTCTGGCATAAGTATCGCGCCGAGGCGCTGCAATCTACTCATTCCGGATCGTCTGATTTTGGAAGATGCGACATCGCGTCAAGAATCTCACGTGACAGCGGATTGTCCTGGAGTGAAGAGCGCATCGTCGTGGAGAGTGATCCCGAGGACAACAATGTTCAGGCGCCCGCTCTCAGACGGCTTCGGGACGACAGGATTCTGCTGAACTGCTTGCGGGGCCACACGGGCGGGACAGCAGCTCGATGATCGTGCTTCGCTCGCTGGACAATGGGCAGACTTTCAGCCCGTATTCCGCACTGTGGGAACGGAGCAACGGTCAATGGCTTCAGGGCGGCGCTTCCTCGCTGCTGGAACTCGAGTCGGGAAGGTTGCTCCTGCCCTGTCACGGCGGTACGGGTGGCCAGGGCGGTCAGCACAACATCGCGCACTGCTGGTTCAGCGATGATGCAGGGGAAACGTGGGCACAGAACCAGGACCCCGTTGACCTCCCCTTGAGGGGGGCGATGGAGGCATCCGTTGCGGAACTTCCCGGTGCGGAGCTGGTGATGTCGCTCCGGACACAGCTGGGCGCAGTCTTCCTGAGCCGGTCGATCGACCAGGGCATCACCTGGTCGCTTCCCCAGACATCAGGCCTGCGGGCACCAGAATCCTGTACCTGTCTCCGCACGATACCGGGCACCGAGTGGCTCATCCTATTGTGGAACGACGCCGAATTCACCCCGAAACACCATCACTTCGACGTCCGAAGACCTCTGAGTCTCGCGATCTCCCGGGACCGTGGCGCCTCCTGGACCAAGCTTGCGGACATCGCCACCGATACGGGTTTGAACTTCACCAATCTGGGCTGCGACTTCGTCAACCCGGAGCAAGCGGTAGTGACATACATGGTCCACGGTCCCGACCGGGCAACGGAGCGTCAGGGCCAGTGGGGCTGGACCGACCCCGAGTATATGGACCTGCATTCGGCCGTCATAAACACCAGCTGGCTGCTCGCCGCCACCGGACCTTAGCCGTGTCCTCCGGGACCATTTAGCTCTCAACCTTGACGATGCCGCCGCATTGTACGCGCGTAACTACCTGAATCGTGGTCTCCAATGATGAACTTGTCCGAATCCGTATCCGAATTCTGTGCCTCTCAGCACTTCTTCTTCCTGGAGGACGGTCTGAAGAGCCACGCGGAGCAACTCCTCTCGCACTGGGCGGCTAACGTAGACGAACCCGTGGATCACGATGCCCTCGAGTCCTCGGTCAACGCGGTTGGCACACTCGACTTGCCCTTGGACGCAAAACGCCGTTTCCCTGAACTTCTCAACACATTTTTCGAGTATCTGGAAACGTCAACCGGACATCCCGATGCGGGGCGCTGGCAGAATCATCTCACCTCGATCGGCCCGGTCTACACCGACCGCATCCGCGAAGATGGCAGCATCCGCGGCACAACCGTTACCCGTGCTCTCAAAGTCGGCCGCAATGACCCCTGCCCCTGTGGCAGCGGCAGGAAATACAAACGATGCTGCGGCTAGACCCGCCGAACCGGTGAGGGCTGTGCCAGCAGGCACGCTTTCTCCCATCTACGCACACATAACCCCATTCTGGCAGAACCCATGACTCCCGAAACCCGAAAACGAATCCTCGCCGGTAAACCCGACCGTCCTTTTCCTGCAGAACCTCAACTCGGCGCCTGGTACACCGAAGCCGAAATCGATGCCACGGTAAAGGCCATCCGGAACTCGATGGATTACAGAATCGGCTTCGGTTTCAACGTCGACGAGATCATCGCCTTTGAGAACGAATTCGCCGCCTACTGCGGAACCCGGTTTGCCGTCTCTCTCGTCACCGCGAGTGTCGGAATCGACATCGCTATGAGGTGTCTGGATCTGCAGCCGGGAGACGAAGTGATCACACCTGCTCTGAATTTCAAGGCTTGCTCCCTCGCCATCATCGGTCAGGGGGGCAAACCCGTTCTCTGTGAGGTCGATCCCCGGACCTTCAACGCCGATCCTGCGGACGTGGAAAGGCGTATCACGCCGAAGACCCGTGCTATCCTTCCCGTTCACATGAACGGTCTGTCCGCACCGATGGACGACTATCTCGAAATCGCGGCCCGTCATCCGCATCCGAAGTGTGGCCCGCTCAAGGTGATCGGAGACGCCGCGCGTGCGTGCGGCGGCGGCTACAAAGGAACGAAAATCGGTAAACTGGGCTGGATGACCGCCTTCAGCTTCCACACAATGAAGCTGATGTCGACCCTCGGGGAAGGTGGGATGATCACGACGGATGACGAGGCACTCGTCAACCGCATCCGAAACATCCGGCAATGGGGAGGCGGCGAAGAGTGGGGTACGAGCTACAAGATCACGAAACCGCAAGCCGCCGTCGGGTCTGTTCAACTCGGACGGTTGGACGATATGCTTGCCTTGCGTGTCCGACGTGCCCGAGAGCGCCAGGAAATGCTGCAGGGCATCCCCGAACTCACGCTGACCTATGAGCCTCCGGAATGCGACCACACATTCTACCTCAACACGCTTCTTGTCCCCAGGGAATGGGCCGGTGCTAAGAGAGACGCGTTATGCACGCTTCTCTTGGAGGAGTATGGTGTCGGCACTATGGTCGGGAATCCGCCGGTCTGGCAGAGTCATCCATTCATCAGCCAGCACATCGATGGGCAGCAGGACACGTTGCCGGTGTCTACCGAAACAGCGCTGAGACTCTTCTGTGTCTCGTTGCATCCACAGATGACAGAGCAGGAAAACGAATACATTGCCGCGGCGCTGTGGGATGCCGTTGAGCGGATACAGAGAGG
>CAYYGZ010000293.1:0-4992 GCA_964471275.1 uncultured bacterium
ACCGTTCACCTGCTGCCTTTGAAAGGCTGAGAAATTAACCCAATCCACTGTCCACCATTCGTAGGCAGTATCAACGGGGCGTGGCGTCAATAGCCAGGGGCGTCTTTCCCACCGAAGCACAGCGGAGGCGGGCAAGCCCCTGGTTTCTGAGTCGGTTGCCTGATCAGCGTCGCGGAAGACAATCGAAAAGCTATACGAATCGGTATCGACGCGTACTCATGCCACAGGAATGCTCTCCCTCCCTATGCCCTACCCACGATTCTCCGCAATCGTTCGGCGAAGACTGCACGCTCATCCGGTCTTCCAACCGTTACACGAAAGTACCGATCCAACGGCTCAACGCGCGGCTTCCTGACGAATACACGTTGCGCGATGAGCTGGTCAAGTATTGCATCAGCCCGATCACCCGATCCCGCATCGAAGGTCACGAAATTGGTTGCTGACGGGAGCGTCGGTAATCCAATCTCCTTAGCCAGGGATACATACGCATCACGTCCTGCTGATACCTGAGCCACTACCTGATCAATGAACACACCATCCGCTAATGAGGTCGCGGCTCCTACCTGTGCGATTCTGTTCACGCCAAAGTGCAGCCGTATCTTGTTGAATCCCGTGGCGATCTCTTTGGAACAGATGGCGTAGCCCACTCTTGCACCCGCGAGCCCGTGTGCCTTGGAGAAGGTCCGCATTCGGATAACGTTTGGGTGGATGGGGCAGATGTCCAGGATCGCATCCTCTGGTGCAAACTCCGCGTAGGCTTCGTCGAGGATGAGGATACATTCCTGCGGTAGCGTGTCGATGAAGGCGGTGATTTCCTCAACCGAGAACCAGGTCCCCGTCGGGTTATCCGGATTCGACAGGTAGACGATTCGGACGTCAGATTTCTGCGCGAGATCCGACAGGGCAGTCAGATCATTCCGGCCATCACGGTAAGGCGTCGTGGACAGCCGGCAGCCAAATCCATCGACGTGGTAGATAAATGTGGGATAGGCCCCGAGCGACGCGACAGCCGTCTCACCGCGATCCACAAAGGCCCGGACCGCCAGACCCAGCAGGTCATCGATTCCCGCGGCGATCGCGATCTCGGTCGAGCTTACTCCGTGGTGGCGAGCAAGCGATTCGCGAAGATCATGATTCTCCGGATCGTTATACCACGCGAGATCGGACACCGCATCACGCATCGCGGCGGCCGCAACGGGGGAGACCCCGAAGGCGCTCTCATTTGCGCCGATTCGAGCGTCGAATACGGTCCCCGTCTGTCGCTCGATCGATTCCGGCCCGACAAACGGGATAGCAGAAGGCAGATCCGCAACTAGTGATGTGAATGGCAAAGGCATCGGTCGTAAGAAAGGTCGACATGCATCCGATATCAACAGCCGATCCATCCAGATTCTTTGGTCCGAGGTTATGGCGTGTGGAGATGGTCCTTGGAGGCACTAACGCAGAGGATGAAGTTGAGAATACTGTTCACCAAACTCGCAGATCGGTTCCGGGGCCGAGCCCCGAATAGCCCGGGCCGTCAGGCCGTCCGAGCCAGCCTCTGGTCTCGCGCGGAAATCACGCACGGTGCCGCAGCCAGCACGCAGAACACGAACGGATAACCCATCGGCGCTCAACACGGGTCAGGTGGCTGTTGTGGAGGAGACAATACCGGCAGGTCATCCAATCCACACCAGATCAAGGTTGAAACTTCCTGACTTCCAATGCATCCAACTCCACACGATATCACGCACGACAGTCCTTCTCCTCATACTGCTGCTTGCACTTCTTCCACGCGAATCTTCTAGTACACGCTGACAACCAGATTTCAGAGATCATTGCCGGGCATCGGGAAGTGGCTTAGATTTCGGGCGCGATCCGAACCCCGGATGCAACTTACAGCACTCTCGTTGACCCGGTAACGCAATGCCAGAACGAGCCTACTTCATTTCCGACGCACATCTTGGCGTCCCGAACGGACGCCGGAGCACCGACGATCATCAGGATGCGTTGATCGCGTTTCTGCGTTTTGTTGGCGAAACGGGCACCCAGCTATACATCGTTGGTGACCTTTTCGATTTCTGGTTCGAGTATCGGTCTTCCGTCCCGACGATCGGGGCACGTGTCATCTTTGAACTGTATGCGCTCGTTCAGCGCGGGGTAGAAGTCGTTATCCTGCCTGGCAACCACGATATCTGGCTTGGCGACTACCTGAGTCAGCAGGTGGGTCTCAAGATCGCGCCGAATCCGCTTGTTCACGAGATCCAGGGGAAGAAGCTGTTCATTACGCACGGTGACGATTTCAAACCCAGCGTGCAGTTCTCGATCAGCCGAGCAATCCTGAAGAGTACTTTCTGTATCAGGCTGTTTCGGCTTCTTCATCCGGACATTGGGGTCGCGCTTGGCAGGATGATGACGCATCTGTCCGATCACCGCGCGAGAATCAAACCCCGCAATGATCGTCGCGTCTACGAACACGTTGCGGAACGTTTGATCGGTGAGGGTCACGACATTGTGGTGTGCGGCCACTTCCATCACGGAATCGACCTGCCTATTTACGAGGGGCAGCTCATCGTGCTGGGGAATTGGATCAGGTCAGATACCTATGCGGAAATGGAAGACGGACAGATCAGGCTGATGCATTGGAATGGGGTGGAAGGCGAACCGGTCGAACGCCAGTAGTCCGGTGAAGATGATGTCCGATGTGATCCCTTTTTACGGAGCAGCGGATCCTGAACTGTTCGAGATCGAGCGACGCTGCATGGACCGCGACGGTGTTCTGCTCGACGATCTTGACGGCAGTCTGCCATCAGGATGCGTTCTCGATGTTGGTGCAGGAAACAGGTTTACGGCGGCCTGGCTGACAGCCGCGACTCGACGGGTGGTTGCCTGCAAACCCAGCGATGGCATGGTTACGCCGAGTGTTCCGCTGCCCTGGATACAGGGCAGCGCACAGTATCTCTCCCTGAGCGAAGACAGCGCCGATGTCGCTTACGCAACCTGGGCATACTTCTTTCCGCAGTGGCAGAACATACAAGATGGACTCGATGAATTGCATCGCGTGGTGCGTCCGGGAGGGTCTGTTCTCATCGTGGGCAACGCGGGCAATGATGCATTCTGTGGCTTGAGCGAACGGGACCTGGCAAGCGATGCAGCGTGGTGGGAGACGAGAGGGTTCAGTCGAACGGTCGTGAACTCAGCCTACCGGTTCAATGATTTCGGGGAGGCCAGAAGATTGTTCGATTTCTACTGGTCATTCAACGGGAGACCGGAAGGCACAGAACTGACGCTGAAGATCGGGTTCGATATCGCGATCTACGGAAAGACGGTCTGGCCAGCGCAGGGCTCATCACGATTTCGCTGATCTCCCCGCACCCTTACCAGAACACAGAAAGCCGTCGCGATGGTCTGTCGCGACGGCTTTTTTCTGTCCTACCCAAGCAGGTCGACCCTGCCTCCCACACCCTCATTACGTGAGGCAGCAAGCTGCCTGAAAGTATTGCCAAGAAGTCCCTGACTGACCTTTGGGAGCGTCTCGACTGCGCCTTCAGCACTTTGGGGTGGTGGGATCGGCCCCGACGGCACTGCGATGTTGCGAAGCAGCAC
This sequence comes from uncultured bacterium, assembly GCA_964471275.1. GTDB lineage: Bacteria > Latescibacterota > UBA2968 > UBA2968 > UBA2968 > UBA2968. The sequence continues at coordinate 3,586 of CAYYGZ010000293.1, forward strand.
CTTGGGACTCAGGTCGGCACCTAACACCCGTCCAGGCATAGGAGCCTCCAAGAAAAGGTGATCCCTCCTCCCCCTTCCGTGGGTTTATCGGATGTCAATCCCTGACTCTAGAAAGAAGATAGGGGATGCCATTTCGATATGCAAGCCCCCGAATGAGATATCTTCTGTATAGTCAGTCGGTTAGGTGACAGGAGAGCAAGGCGCAGAGGGCAAAGCGAAACATTAGGGCGAACAGGTTGCCTGCGCAATCGGTTCCTGGGTGCTAGATTCTTGCCGACTTGCCGACTTGCCGACTTGCCGACTTGCCGACTTGCCGACTTGCCGATCTTATCTCTCCCCCCAGTATTCCTCAAGATCGACCAGATCCTCTACATCCATCGAACAGACCTGCGAATATCCATCAAGCACCTCTGTGTAGGAGAGCTCCTTCCGATCAGGCGAAAGGAAGGGGTGGGCGTGGAATCGCTGGCCACGTTGAATCGGGGTCAGCGTCTTGAGCACGCGCAGCTCGTACCGATCGGGATCGTGAGGATAGTGGGCGGACAACAGCTGGTGTGTGTCACCGTCGTCATTCTCGAAGAACAGGAACCTCCCTGCCGGGTCAAACCCGGTGTGAACATACCCGAGTCCGGGCATCTGGACTTCGTCAAACGTGTCGGTGACGACGTCGTAACGACCGAACCAGTTCTCACGCCCGTCAGCGCCTCGCTTGACGGCTTCGTAATAGATGCCATCGTCCGTGACGACCTGATGAACGATCGAGCCGTGGTCGTCCTCAGGACGCAAGGTTCGGACATCGCTGCCGTCGACGTTCACGATCCACATGCCGTGTGTGTCCTTTGGATGATTGACGAGTAATCGGTCGGCGTCCAGGTAGAAGACGTGATGTACGTGGTAATCGAGGTCGATCACGTCTGATATCGTACCGGATTGCGTGTCGATCAGGCTGATCGTACAGGGAACGTTGTTTCGCCATTCCTGGTGGCCACCTGTCCATTCGAATCGCTTCATGTTCTGCAATGACTCACGATCCGAATAGGCTCGTGTAAACATCTCCCGGTCGGCGTGGATGAAGGCGAAGGTTCTTCCGTCCGGTGAGAATCCCGTCTGACCGATCGATATCCGACCGGGAAGGCTACAGATGAAACGGTTCTCAAGGCAGAGCAGGTTTGTCGATCGAATCTCCTCATCCTGGAAGTAGAAGACATCGTTCGTGACGACATTCAGGGCGCTCAAGTGGTTGTATATACCGCGGAGATGAGGCTGACACCAGATCGCCCAGCCCGACTCACGCGTGTGGCCATCAGTCAGCTGAACTATCTCGCCGGACTGTGTATCGAGGCAATACAGCTGGACATACCCGCTTCGCTCACTGTGAAACACGAGGTGACGGCTGTCTGCTGTGTA
>CAYYGZ010000294.1:0-4955 GCA_964471275.1 uncultured bacterium
AGTAACGCTTTCTTGCCATGACGACCCCTTTCTATGTCCCATATCCTAACTCTAGAACTGGGAACATTCTAGGGGGGCAAGTCAGCGGACTAGCGGTAGGCTTCGACCTGTTCAGATAGCGCGCGCGCTTCCGCTTCGGTTGCCGCGTTGGTCGTGATGAACATGCCCTTCCCGCCGCAGGCGTCCAGCAGGGGGATCACTTCGTCGGGGTTGACGCCGATGGCTTGAACGGACTTGCCGCCGTCGAGTATCCGGCGGTACAGATCCCAGTGCCGAGGGTGTCCGCCGCTGTCGCCGACGGACAGTCGGCGCGGGGTCCACTCGATCGCCTGGAGCGACGGGATTTCCAGAAGAGCATCCACATTCGGGAGACAGTCTTCCCCGTCGAGATGGTAGAGCGCGAAATCCAGCCAGTCACACTGTCGCGTCAGTGAGGGCAAGACGAAGCGCCGAAACATGTCCGGTCCGAACGTGGCACAGGCGTCGCACTGCACCTTCGCTGTGCGACCTGGCCCCCACACGTTGAAGATGAAAGCGTTACCGCCGAATCCATCGCGGACCACATCCGCGAACGCGTCGAAAGCCTCGAAGTAGACCTCGTTGATCTCTGCGACCTTTTCCTCGACCCACTCGGGGCGATCCATCAAGTCATACAGAAACGTCTGTGGCCCGCGCATGGCCGACAGGATGTCGACGTTCTCCACCAGATCGGGAGGCATGACCAGCCAACGGCCGTCGCTTTGCCTTACAGCAAGCTCAACGATCTCCAGATGTCGGCAGAACGGATCGGCGTCCCGGTTCAGTCTGATTGAGGGAGAGCTCTCGGGTGGGTCGTCGATGCAGGGCTCGCACCAGACGGTCTGCGCAGAGAGGGTCGCCTCACAGCCCACGTAGAGCGCCAGGTCACCCGCCGCGCTGACCGAGCGGAAGATCGGGAACGCGTCGCCGCCATAGTAGCGGTTCGAGATTTCGTACTCCTGCTGGAGAAGCCGCCACTCAGGATCGAACCAGCGTTGGGCGAGCGTCGCAGGTGCGGGAGGCTGTGCAGCGTCGCCAACCGGCTCGTTACGCGGGGCCGTCACCCACAGCACCAGCCCGTCCTGATGCCACCAATCGATGTGGTGCTGCCGAGCAGATGACCAGTTTTCCTTCCATACCAGATCCGTCATCCCAGCCGTCTCGGGCATGCAGTCTCCTCGCGCATCGATAAGGGCACGACGTCCGTGGCATCCGCACATTGGCCTGCCCCCATCTGTGTGTCCACATCCAGAGCTAGGATGCTGTATAACATTTTCTGGCTACATGGCCCTCTTTCTATGTCCCATATCCTAACTTTAGGACTGGTAACATTCTAAGGGGGCAGGTCACGTTCAGGTCCGTACACAAAAAAACCCCGCAGAGGTTATCTGCGGGGGTTTTCCTACCCTTTCAGAGCCAATCGCTCTGCCTTCGCCCGGCGTCTCATCGCCTCTTCACGTTTGCGCTTCCGCTTGAGGGAAGGCTTTTCGTAAAAGCGGCCCTTCTTGACGTCCTTCGTGATGCCTTGCTTCTGCATCTGGCGCTTGAGAATCTTGAGCGCCTTTTCAACGTTATTGCCGTAGACCTCTACAATCATTGTGAAGCCCCCTTCTGTCGGTTTGTTTTCCGGAAACCGCCTGCCTTCTGAGGCTCCCCTAGGACCCGCACACGATGTTATGAATCGGTTCGAAAGTCAAGTCTGCAACGGAGGGGACAATTTCCAGTCAACAAACATACCATATTCGAGCACTATTGGGTCATCTAAAATCACCTTCCTGGCCCCAAAAGCACATAAAATGCTGTAAAATAAGTCTTTCTCTTGTCCAAGAATATGATAAATCTGGATCCGCGGCTGAGAATCTGGCGGCGATCAGGACACCTTTTTGCACCTTGAGACTGCAAATCGGCGATTCAGAGACCCAATTCGGCGATCGATTGCTCGATTTCAGCCATTTCGTCTCCAGACAGCGGCAGCCCGGGAGTCCTGGGTGGGCCACACGACTCACCGATTCTCGAGCCGACAGCGGCCTTGATAATCGCGTGGAAGCCCCGCCCGGAGCCGGTGATGGCTTGCCAGGCGATTCGCGCTCGGTGTTGAGCTGCCTCCGCGGCGGCCAGATCGCCCGATTTATATGCCTTCCAGATTGCCACCCACAGCTCAGGGAATGCATTCGGCGGACCATCGACACACCCGGCGGCTCCAATCGTGAGCCCCGGCAGCATCAGCAAACAGCTCCCCGTCATACAGTCCAGACCCATCTGAGCGAACGTCCAGATGTTGGCAAAGGGCAGCGCCGAGTGTTTCAGCCCCTGCAGTTGAGGGACACCCTCCTGGATCTTCTTCATCAGGTCCGGCGTAATCTCAACGCCCGTTGCCGATGGCAGATTGTAAACAAACAACGGCTTGTCCGCGGCCGATCCCACCGCTCGATAGTGCGCGACGATCTCCGCATCTGAACGTCTGTAGAAGAATGGCGGAACACAACAGATCGCGTGACAACCGACATATGCTGCGTGTTCTGCGAGTGCCGCCGACCGCTCGGTCGTCGGTGCCCCGACGTGCATGATGATTTTCGCCCGATCCCCAACGACCTCAGCACAAACGCTGGCAACCCGCCGGTTCTCGTCATCAGTGAGCAAAACGCTTTCCCCTGTCCCGCCCGCTACCCAGAACCCGTGCACGCCAGCATCCAGATTAAACTCGAGAACCTTTCTCAGCACGTCTTCATTCAGTTTTCCGTCCGGATCATTCGGCGTAATCAGTGCGGGCAGAATACCTTCGAATCTCTCCAAATGGACCTCGCTAACTACCGGGTGTGGGGTGTGGGCTTTGCGCTCTCCATTGCTTCTACGGGCAGCGCAAGCAAGATAGCATTACATTGTCTAACCGTCACTCACCGATACGACAGTGGAGTAAGCCTTGCAAACAGATCCCGCAATTCAAAGCTCACATATCAGGGGCCGGCACATTGCCTGGCTCGCAGTCTGCTCGCTGCAGGCCTGCCTTGCCCCCGACCCGGGCGACCAGACAACGCCGGACTCGATCGCCGAGCGCAGAGAAGTACCCAGGCTGGCATCCGCCGCCCCCGCATCGATCGATCCTGGACTGCTGGTGAAACGAGAATTCCACGAAGCACCTCTGCTTGTCGGGCGCGTCGCAGATGGCCAACTACCTCCCGTATCCGAACGGCTTCCCGACAGCCCGCTGGTCATTCGTCCTCTTCAGCAAACGGGCACCTATGGCGGAACACTTCGTCGCGCGCTGACCGGCGACATCGTACAATCTCCCGGCCCCTCGAAGACGATGGCCGAGAACCTGATGGGCTATTCTCGTCCGATGCCGGACAGCCTCGAACTTCAGATTGCTCAGAGTTACACACTCACAGAAGGCGGTAGAGTCGCCATCTTCAAACTTCGAAGGGGGCTCCGCTGGTCAGACGGTCACCCTTTCTCCACCGACGACATCCTGTTCCATTACGAGGATCTGGTCCTGGACGAAAATGCGCGCCAGGGAGTCGCCCCGCCTGCGGGCTGGATGATCAATGGGGAGCCAATGATCTTCGAGAAGATCGACTCTACCACGCTGCGTGTATCGGCAAAGAGACCGATGGGTCGACTGCTTCACCAATTCGCGCGTGAGATAACCGCATCGCCGAAGCACCGGCTCTCACACCTGCACCCTCGCTACAATCCCGAAGCGAAGTATGAGATGCTCCGGGACAGCACCACGAGTGCGATGCGCGTCATCAGGCCAGGCATGCCGACAATGTCTGCCTGGCGACCCGTCGAATGGATTCGCGGACAACGAATCGTCTACGAACGAAACCCGTTCTACTGGAAGATCGATACAGAGGGTAATCAATTGCCCTATGCAGACAGCCTAGTTTTCAACGTCATCCAGGATCCGCAGGTCATCCTCCTCAAGTTCATCAACGGCGAGATCGACTTGTTCGGCCGCTACACGCGGATCGACATGTTTCCCGTTCTAAAGACCGAAGAAGCGAAAGGCAGGTTCAGGCTCCGCATAACGGGGCCAAACAGGGGACCAACCTACCATCTCAACTGGGATGCACCCGACCCGCGCTTACGAGAAGCATTCAGAGACAAACGCGTTCGGGTTGCGCTCTCCCACGCTGTAAACCGCGAGGAGATCAACCAGATCGTATTCCACGGCCTGCTCGAACCATCGGGCTACTCTTTCGGTCCCCTGAGTCCCTACTTCTCGGAGGAAGCATACCAGAAGTATGCTCACCACGATCCTGATCGCTCTCGTAGACTGCTGGATGAGGCTGGCTATGTCGATCAGGACGGTGACGGGTATCGCGAGTTCCACGACGGTTCGATCTTCGAACTCACAATCGACTTTGTCCACCCCGGTGGGATCTTCAACGGAGGGCCCGTATCGGAACTGCTGACCGACCATTGGAGGGACATCGGTATAAAAGTCCATCTCAACGGCGGCCTGCGAGACATCATAGTTCCAAGGAGGTACAACAATGAATTCGACATCCACTACTGGGGTCTTGAAGGCCCCAACGACCCACTGACCTACGCGATCGGGTGGGGCATCCTCGGATCAAACGTACCGTATTGGCACCAGAATGCCTCGGAGGAAGGCCCGAACTGGCTGTGGGAGGCGACGAAGGCGCTTCAGATCGCAATGATGACAACCGACCCGGTCGAGCTCCGTCGTCACATGGTTCGCGTCCGTGATCTACATTCTGAGAACGTTCCCCTCATCACGATCGGCTCCGTCTTCAATGTCTGGGGTGCGAGCACTCGCCTTGGCAATGTCCCCCTCGAGAACGTTGCAGACAATGCGTTCCTGGGCTGGTCCCGCCCCGTCTACCACGAGCAGATATACGTGTACGAGTAGCCCGGATTCTCCGACCTGCCCATCACATATCACAGAAGTCTGGCCTCCCGCAATGGTTCCC
>CAYYGZ010000295.1:0-4936 GCA_964471275.1 uncultured bacterium
GGTCGGGTGCCGCATCGCCAAGCTTCGAGAACCTAGCGTCATCCAGCATACCTAGGATATCTTCACGCACATGCAACCACGAGTTGTGCAGAGGGCAGGTGTTCCCATCGCCGCAGTCCGGTAGTCCAAGAACGCATTGCTTCAGCGACTGCGGACCGTCCACGGCCTCGACAACCTCGCGAAGTGAAATCTCCGCGGACGACCTTCCCAACTGTATCCCGCCCCCCGGTCCTTTCCTGGCATCGACCAGATCTCGTTTGGACAGATCCTGAACCACTCTTGCCAAAAACGGATATGGAATGTCCAGATGTGCAGCCACGTCATGGATCGGTTGCGGGCCATCGTCCTGTGTGCCGGTCAGATACGCGAGGGCCCGAATCGCGTGCTGGCATCCTTTTGAAGGCATTAGGACAACATTCCAAACATCAGCTTACTTTTTAGGAATCCTAATATAAAAACCAGAACTCTTTTCCTTTTTATTGTCAAGTCGCACCTTGACCTTTTTTGCACATGTCCGTGTATTCCGTGCCGATCCTGACACATAACTGAGGCCTCAAATTGCGCATCCTGGTCCTTATACCTGCGGCTATCAGCCTCGTGCTCGGTCTTTCGATTGGCCTGGTCCGGCTTGGATATGGCGTGCCACTTCCTGACTATGACCTCCTGATCGCCCACGGAACGTTGATGGTGTGTGGCTTCTTCGGGACACTCATCTGTCTCGAGCGATCCGCCGTTCTCCAACATCCTCTCGCATATGCCGTTCCCATTCTTTGTGGCCTCGGTGTCCTGGTACAGCTCGCCGTTCCCGCACACGGATCGGGAGCGATATTCTTCGTCCTGGCAGCGGTCGGCCTTGCCTTCCTCTACGCAGGGCTCCCGGGTGCGAGAGATACCGGCTTCTTTGTGCAATTGGCAGGCGCAATCGCCTGGATCATCGGCACCGCAGGCCTTTACTTCGCTCTGCCCAATTTTGTCCTGATCCCGTGGTGGATGACATTCCTGGTCCTGACAATTGCCGGTGAGAGACTTGAGCTCTCCCGCTTCCGGCAGCCTTCTCGACTCGCCGTCGGTTGCTTTATCGTCCTGGGAGCTTCTTATTTTTTAGCTTCCGTCGCGACGCTCCTCACCTTCATCGTCGATGTGACGGCGGAAATTCGATCAACTGAGTTTGGCGATCGCTTTGCCTCAGAGTGGTGGGAAGTGAGTCAATCGACAATGGGCCTCTCGGCAGTCGGCATGTCGCTCTGGCTGGTTCGCTACGACCTGGCTCGAAGTGCGCTCAAGCGGCCAGGACTCTCTCGGTTCACTGCCGTGTGTCTCCTTGTCGGCTACGTGTGGCTGGCCGTCTCGGGGGTAACCACGCTTCTCGCGCCCACCGTCATCGGAGGTCCCTGGCACGATTCGCGCCTCCACGCGGTATTCCTCGGCTTCGTCCTGTCCATGGTCTTTGGGCACGCCCTGATTATCGGCCCCGGGGTGTTCGGTGTTGCCCTGAAGTTCCACCGGAGCTTCTACGTCGCCCTCATCACGCTCCACGCAAGCGTCGCTCTGCGCTATGTATCCGATCTCCGCGCGGACTTTGTCGGGCGCAATCAATCTGGTGTAGTCACCGTCGTATCCGTGGGCCTTTTCATGCTCTGCATCGCGTTTTCGCGTTGGCTTGGCTGGAGAACAGAATGTCAACAGAAACCAGCCTGATCCGGTCTGAACCGTTCCGGATCTTCTTCCCGATCGGCATGCTGCTCGGATTCATCGGTGTTTCGCACTGGGGCTGGTACTATTCCGGTCTAACCGAGACCTACTCCTGCAATTACCACGGTCTGATGCAGATCCAGGGCTTCGAGATGGCCTTTGTCGCGGGATTCTCGATGACGGCTCTCCCCCGCTTTCTCGAAACACGGCCGAGCACGGGATGGGAGTTCGGACTCGCCCTCTTCTTCCTGACCACGACGGTCTTCGGCCTGTATACGGATGACTGGATGACTGCCGAGTGGAGCGCAGCGTTGCTCTCAGGCCTTCTGCTCTACTTCAGCGTCAGCCGCTATGTCTCACGTAAGGATGATCCCCCGACTGAATTTGCCCTCATCCCCTGCGGTCTGTGCTTCGCCCTCGCAGGCGCGCTTCTGGTCTTGTATCCTGTTGACGGGTTCGTCAAGCTCGGGCAGCGATTCGTGGAACAGGGGACCCTGTTCTGCTTTCTGTTCGCCTACGGATCCTACCTCGGACCACGCCTGATACACGGCAGATCCTCGGAGGAAATCGATCGGACTGCTCCCTCGACCACACAGTGGGTCCCGGTTCTGGTCGCAGGCACGCTCGCCATCACCTTCCTAGTCGAGTCCTCGTGGAGCGAGCAGATCGGCCGCCTCGCAAGAGCTTTGGTCGTCACGGTCTACGCGTTCCGCATCGTCCCGATTCTCCGTCTGCCGATTCACCGATTCTCCGCCTGGACGCTGTGGACGGGATTCTGGTGTCTACTGCTCGGCCAATGGCTGGCAGGCCTCTTCCCAGACTACGAGATAGTCGCCCTGCACCTGACGTTTATCGGCGGGTTCTCAACGATCACCATCGTCATCGCCACCCGGGTCATCTCCGCGCACTGCGGACCGGAGACGATGTGGAGCGGGCGCGCACGCGCCCTCAAGAGCATAGGTTTCTTCCTGCTCGCGGCGCTCATCAGCAGAGTCATCTCTGACTTCATGCCGTGGTACTATTTCGGTATGCTGCACGTCGCCGCAGGTTTCTGGATGGTCGCTTCCCTGATCTGGGGGTTTGCCTACATCCCGAAGCTGACCCGACAGGAAGAAGACTAACCTCGACCTCCTGTAAAAAAAGAAAACCACCAAGAGCACGAAGAACACCAAGGGAACCGTAGGCAGGAGGGCATCTGGAATCCGAGTTCTAACCTCACCGATGGTGTGGTCGAGGATCAGACCCCGGCTGGTCCCAAACCTTGCGTTACCTGGTGTCTTCGAGTCTTCGTGGCTAGTGATGCTGACATATAGAGCTTGTGTGCGGTCCCGGTTACTCGTCTGCTTCGCCCCCTACATACACGGTTCGCCGAGCGTCGCGATCTCAGACAGCCCTGGGTGATACAGAGAGACAGCCAAAATAGGAATATGAATCAGCCTAGGAGGCCGCTGCCCGGTCCAAAGCTTCCGAAAGTGTCTCCGTGTTGTGAATCAGCCTGGGTATATCCTCGGGACAGATCCAGGCGGGCTTCCCCTTGTAGATCAGGGAAATCAGCGGCACGTCGTTATCGCAACCACAAACAAAACACGTTGGTGCTGGCGTTTCACTCATATCAATCCTTTCAGGCACTCGCTGTTCGGTCTGAACAGCCACCTAGGGTATGTGTTCAGGGTTAACCGGATAGTCACCCCACTCTTCCACCATCTCGGCCACACGCTCCAGCCGATCAAGCCTGGCGGCAGGCATGACGTTGTCGGCGACGCCAAGAATAAACGCGTCACCTGGCGCAACAGCTCTAAAGAGCCGACGCATATAAGTTTCGAAATCCGCATCCGTACAGCTGTCCTCCAGGATCGTAGAGGGCACAGCACCCCACACGATCACCGAAGTCCCCCAGGCCTCCCGCGTTTCCTCTATCGTGCAGTCCACGATCGGATCTGTCGTGAAGGTTTCCGCCATGTCGAATCCGGCGGCCTGTATGTGGCCGAGGATCTGACTCGAGTCGTTGTCCGCGTGCATACACAGCTTTTTTCCCCTGCCGTGAAGGTGTTCAGCGAACTCCTGGTAATAGGGCGTGATATACTTCTCAAACAGTGGAGGGGGTGTCAGAGACGAGTCGAGATGCAACCCGTGCAGGATAAGACGCGCCGGTGACTCCGTCACAAGCGGCCAGACTCGATCCCGGTCGAGATCGGTCATCAGGTCAAAAAGGTGCTCGACCTTGTCCGTAAAATCGTGCAGAAGAAAGAATCCGTTCTCGTATCCGCAGAATTTCTGCAGATAGTGATGAAGGGGACAATCTCCGGCCGGAACGAGCGGGTAGCCATCATCACCGACCTCCGCCTCGTAGTCCAGGTATGCATCATAGGTGGGTTCGTATGTCGTGTATTCCAGCAGGTATTCAACCGGTGCAAAGTCATCCGGTCCCTTGATCATGTGCTCCATCTCAAGGCTTGGAAGCCCGATGCTCTCCAGTTCATCCGACGTCTGATATCGCGTCGAAACAGAGCCCTTCGGCGTCCGATAGGTCGTCACAACCGACGTTCCTTCTTTCCTCTCGGTGATCTCAACATCTCCGCCCTGCACAGGGGAGAATACTCGCCCGTCCCGGGCCGGTGTTCCCATCCCGAGATCCGCCTCAACCTCACGCAGGGCCATACCCTCGAACCGATCGGGCAGGCTACCCAACATGGTGTGTGCACGATGCCAGATCAGAAGCCGTGGGATCCACGGAATCCGGTCCGGGCTTTTGCCATCCATAATCGCCAGCAGCCGCTCTCGATTCGTCATTTTGCCTCCCGCTCCTTCTTCTGTTTCCAGGTCTCTAGTACCTACCGTGAGCCAGGAGTAGCTCCACTGCGTAGACGTAATTTTCCCACGGCACATCGTCAGGCACCGAGTGATCCGAGTGGTAGATGTATCCCCCGCTGGTCTTCCCGGCAGTCACTTTGTCCCGGATCTCCTGCTCGACATCTGATCGAGACCCCGCGAGCTTCCGAACATCGATGTTCCCGTGCAAGACCAGCCGATCCCCGTATTCCTTCTTGATGTCGCCAATGTGGATACCTGCCTTTGCCTCGAGCGGGTGCAGGCCCTTGAAGCCGGCCTCGATCACCATCGGAATCAGGGCCCGGATGTCGCCATCCGAATGAAGCGTGGTCGATAGACCGTCAGCCGCCAGGTGATCACAGAGTCGTTTATGGTGCGGCATGACCAGCTCTCGATACATCGCCGGGGAGAACAT
>CAYYGZ010000296.1:0-4914 GCA_964471275.1 uncultured bacterium
AGAAAACTCTATGTACTAAGGCTCACAATTTGGGACCTCACCCGCTTCCCTCATGTGACACCGAGCGAAAATGCATTGGCAGTTTATGTCAACTCTGCGGCGGCCGCGATTACTGGGTCCCATCTACCCGGGGCTTGTCACCTTCGCTTCGCTTCGGCGCACGTCGCCCCGGGCTATGGACGCCACGTCCCCTTCGGTGACTCCCAACACACCCAGCCTCCTGATGTTCATAGTGCCCTCAGGAATCCGGCTCTTCGAGACGATCCTCCCAAGCCTGTACTTTGGGGTTCATGGCTTTCGTCTATCTGCTACCGTAAGGGCCTTCCAAGAACGCGCTTCTCCAGTCCAAGAACTGTCCGGCGATGATCGCCTCTCTCATCTCCCGCATCAACGAGAGATAATAGTCGAGACTGCTAACCGTCGCGATCCACAGTCCCAGGGTTTCACCAGCCTGAAAAAGATGCCTCACGTAGGCCCTCGAATACCGGCTGATCAGGGAACAGTCAGGCGACAGCGGTGACAGATCGTGCTTGAACTTCGCGTTCCGGATCGTCAGCCGGCCCTGAGGTGTGAAAACGGTCCCGTTCCGAGCGTTCCGCGTCGGGACCACGCAATCGAACATATCGATACCGCGCGTCACACCGTCCACGAGATCCTCTGGCGGCCCACTGCCCATCATGTATCGAGGCCTCTCCTTCGGCAGCCGTTCGACGACCGTCTCGATCGCCAGCCACGTGTCGTCCTTGTCCTCCCCCATGCAGGTCCCCCCGATGGCGTATCCGGGAAAATCCATCGCTACGGTCTCATCAGCAAACCGTGCGCGCAGGTTCGGGTAGATACTGCCCTGCACAATCCCGAACAGAGCCTGCTCGTGTCCGGAAACGCTCTTTCGATTCAGCGATTCATAGGCCGTCATGCATTGTTCGGCCCATCGCAGAGTCCGTTCCCCCGACTCCTTCGCGTATTCTTCCGTACAGGGGAACGCGTTGCACTCGTCGAACACCATCATCACATCCGCTCCGAGCAAATGCTGCGTGTGAATCACGCTCTCTGGTGTGAACAGATGCTTCGATCCATCGATGTGCGACTGGAAGACCACGCCTTCTTCGGTAATCTTGTTCAGATCCGCCAGACTGCGAACCTGGTAGCCACCGCTGTCCGTCAGAAGCGCTCGGTCCCACCCCATAAAACTGTGGATACCACCTGCTTCGGCGATAACCTCCACACCGGGTCTGAGGTAGAGATGATACGTATTGCCCAAGATAATCCGGGAATCCAGCGTTTCCAGATCCTCCTGGCTGAGCGTCTTTACGGCCGCCTGCGTGCCGACGGGCATAAAAACCGGGGTCTCGACCTCGCCGTGTGGCGTATGAAGGACCCCAGCGCGTGCGCCTGTCTCCGAATCCTGAGCGACCAACTCCCACCGAAATGGCTTGTCGATGACTGCAAACCTCCAGAACTTGTTGAGACGAGAAATATACCGGCGTGCCGAAAAAAGACAAAGAAATGAAGTAGAGCGGACGTGCAAGGACTCCGTGCCTTCGAGTAGGCTGCAGGGGGGAAGCGGATCGACCGCATCGAGAACCGATCACAGCACAGTTGCCGCCTGCCTGGATTCCTGAACCGACCAGACCCCGAGTCGGCATAGGTCCGGTCTCTTGATGCAACCTGGCATCGCCAGGTCACTCGAGAACTCGGATGCTATCTGCCAAGCGAGACCATCAGCCGCTTCAGCTCAACGTAGTGGGCAAGCTTCTCCTCCCGCTTGATTGGGAGCGCTCCGCTCGTGGACGGAGCCACGTACAGGGGAATCCCTGACCAGTTCGCGTCCTGCAGCCCGTAGTCACACTTCCCGACCGCCGCCTGATACCCCGACTTCCCGTTGAAGCACACAACCTTCGGACGCACCCTTTCGATCTTGCATCGTAGATCGTCGATCCCGGACCCAAATTCGCGTGGATTCAGATCGTTCACGCCGCGCGTTGCCCGCTTCACGAAATCCGTCAGACCGACCCGGTATTTCAGCAGCTGGCCATCCTCATCCGATCTCAGCACTCGATCCGTGAACCCGGCCTCCGCCAGGAATCGCCAGAACTGATTCCCGGGACCGGCATAGTAGTGTCCCACCGCAGTCGACTTCAGGCTCGGGTTCAACCCAACAAACACCACATCCAGATCCGGTTTCAGATAGTCAGGGAGCACGCTGCATCCTGAGAATTGTGGTCTATGGACAAGGGTCTACCCGGGTTCATCAATTGTGTAGCCCGGATTCGTCCTATGCGTGGTGAAACCGATACACCGTTGGATTACGGGTTCAGTGTTTCGCCAAAGCCCCCACGCCCTGTTTTGCCGCCCCGCGTCGGCGAGTTCTCCTTCGGCGTCGCTCAGGACGTGCTTTTGACTGCGCCTCAAAAGGAACCAAGAACGCGCCCGCTCAGTCGCCGCGAGCGGCTTGCCCTGGCAGGCTAACCCCACCTTGCTTCGCCGGATACGGCAACAACGTGACACCACCCCGCGGCTTCAGACGGGTCCCACTCCCTTTGAGAACGAAACGATTCACAGAAAGGACGTCGCAACATCAGGGTAGATCGCTTTCTCGCACCCCATCGTTCTGTACACAATGTCGACGTGATTGGAACACCCCTAAAAGCCCTGGTATTTGACCTTTCAACCATCCCACGTCTTGGAGAGATTCGGAAAAAGTCGAGAATCAAGGGCAGTTGTTTGCAGACGTCCGCTCGCAAGTGTAACTTGTGTGCTTTGAGTTCCGTTTTTTCTACGACGCTCGGACGGAGGGCCACGCCTTCAAAATCGCGGGGTGGCCTTTTTCGCGTCTTGGTGTCTTCGTGTTCCGCCTTTGACTTTCGATGAGGAAGCAGATGTCACTCAACAAATATAGCGCACAGATCACTCAGAAGAAATCTCAGGGGGCCTCCCAGGCCATGCTTTACGCAACCGGTCTGACGCGTGAGGACATGAGCAAGCCCCAGATCGGGATCGCCTCCAACTGGTATGAGGGCAACTCGTGTAACATGCACCTCAACGACCTTGCCGCTGAAGTGAAGAAGGGCGTCGAGAAGGCGAACTGTGTGAGCATGCGCTTCAACACCATCGGCGTGTCGGACGGCATCTCGATGGGCACGGATGGCATGTCCTATAGCCTCCAGAGTCGCGACCTCATCGCCGACTCGATCGAAACGGTTATGGGCGCGCAGTGGTACGACGCGCTGATCACGCTGCCTGGCTGTGACAAGAACATGCCCGGCTGCATCATCGCCATGGGCCGTCTGAATCGTCCGGGTCTGATGATCTACGGCGGGACGATCAAAGCGGGGTGCGCAACCCTCGACGGCGAAGAAGCCAAGCTAGACATCGTCTCCGCTTTCCAGAGCTACGGTGAATATCTGACCGAGTCGATCACGGAAGACGAGCGGATGAGCATCGTCGAGAAAGCCTGTCCCGGCGCCGGCGCCTGCGGTGGTATGTATACGGCCAACACGATGGCCAGCATGATCGAATGCATGGGCCTCTCACTCCCATACTCCTCCTGCACACCCGCCGAGGACAAGGGCAAGATCAACGAGTGTTTCAACTCGGGCGCCGCTGTCCTGAATCTGCTGGAACAGGACCTGAAGCCCCGCGACATCATAACCAAGCAGTCGTTCCTGAACGGCATGCGTCTCGTCATGATCACAGGCGGATCAACCAACGCCGTGCTTCACGGTATAGCGATGGCGCGTGCATTCGACATCGACCTGACGATCGACGAATTCCAGAAGATGTCTGACGAGACACCGCTGTTGTGTGATCTCAAGCCTTCGGGCAAGTATGTGATGGAAGAGCTGCATGACATCGGGGGGACACCCGCGCTGATGAAGATGCTCCTCGATGCCGACCTGATCGACGGCGATCAGCTCACAATCACGGGCAAGACGGTCACCGAGAACATCAGGGACATCGAGACGATCGCACCGTTTGGTGAAGGCGAGAACGAGCAGCCGATCGTCCGACCCTTCGACGACCCGATCAAGGCGACGGGTCACATCGAGATCATGCGTGGAAACCTAGCTCCCGAGGGATCGGTCGGAAAGATCACGGGTAAGCAGGGCAACATCTTCAAGGGCACGGCAAACGTCTTCGATTCCGAAGAAGACATGCTCGTGGCTCTCGAACAGAACAAGATCAAGGCCGGCGACATTATTATCATTCGATACGAAGGCCCCAAAGGCGGACCCGGTATGCCCGAGATGCTAACCCCGACATCTGCTCTCGCCGGCGCCGGTCTGATCGATGACGTCGCCCTGATCACGGACGGTCGGTTCTCCGGCGGCAGTCACGGCTTCATCATCGGACACGTCGTACCGGAAGCCATCGAAGGCGGCCCCATCGCTCTTGTCGCGACAGGTGACGCGGTCACCATCGACAGCGAGGCGGGTGAAATCAATGTTGACATCGATGACGTGGAATGGGATGCTCGACGGGCGAAATGGTCGAAGCCGGACTACAAGGCCAATCGCGGAACGCTCTACAAGTATATAAAGAGCGTGAAGACGGCTTCGGAAGGATGTGTGACGGACGAGTAGATCAGTACAACCTCAAACGGCCGAGCGGGAGCAGAGACGGCAGAGGCGCGGGGGCGAAAGAGCGGAAACTCAATCAATTCAGCGCCCCAGTAGTTGCCATCTCCTCTGCGCCCTTACACTCCTGACCTGTTCCCATTCGTGTGTCCACATCCAAAGTTAGGATGCGGTTGCTGATACCGGTCCCTCGACCGTTTCGGGTGCAGGTGGTCTGTAGCCCAGTGAACTGTGTGGTCGAACCTGATTGTACTCTTGCCGTCAGACCTCCGTCAACACTTTTGCTTCTTGCAGCGTTGTGAAAATTTCTCCGTCGAGGAGTTCATCCCTGATCTTC
>CAYYGZ010000297.1:0-3226 GCA_964471275.1 uncultured bacterium
GGAAAACGTCGAAGGACACATCTCGCTTGGACTCTCCACGGTCATCAGCGATTTGGACGAAGATGGTTATCGAACAACGTGGGGAATATTTAGTGCGGCGGAATGCGGTGCGCCTCATCAACGCAAACGAGTCTTTATCATGGCCGACTCCCGATGCGTCAGTGGAGAAGTTTCGGTTGGGTGGAAACAGTCAGCAAAGTCGATCACTGGAAGCGATGGGGAGGCGCGGCGAACTTTCCCCGCAAGACCCGGTCAACCGCAATTCGATTGGGAAGAACCCCGGACGATTGTCCCCGAATTGGACGGAGCAACTGATGGGAGTGCCAGTGGGGTGGACGCAACTACCCATCGAGTGGACAGACTTCGACTCCTCGGAAACGGCGTTGTCCCGGCAACCGCAGCAAAAGCATGGACAGTCTTGAGCGGCAGATTTGAATGAACAGCAGAGACAAAGGCGCGAGAGGCGAACGTATGTGGCGAGATCAATTGAGAGAAGCGGGGTTCGGTGAGGACACCTACCGCACGGCGCAGCATGTCGGCAACTGTCCTGACGGCAGCCCGGATGTCATGTGTCCGAGCCTACCGAGCCTCCATCATGAGGTG
Organism: uncultured bacterium; assembly: GCA_964471275.1. Classification (GTDB taxonomy): domain Bacteria; phylum Latescibacterota; class UBA2968; order UBA2968; family UBA2968; genus UBA2968. The sequence continues at coordinate 604 of CAYYGZ010000297.1, forward strand.
AAGTTCGTGGAAAAGCTGAACGTGCAGAACGCGATGAACCAGGCAGTGAGCGATGCCAAGCCGGGACAGATCCCGGTGGTGGCGCACAAGCGAAAGAACTGCGAGTGGCAGGTGACTGTCCGGGCATCGGATTGGTTCAAGATTTTACGAGAAACGGATTTGGTGTGTGGGCAGTAACGGTTCGCATACCAGCCCGGAGGTTTTGGGCTTTCTCCTCCGGGCGAACTTTTGCGGTAGTACCGCAAAGAGAAAGAAACGAAATATGATAATACAAGAAACGAGTGGGGGCGAGTTACCCCCGAAGAAACCGCAGAACGCGGTGTGTGTCGGCGTCATTGACGTTGGCGAAGCTTACGGTATTGACCCAGGCCCGGACGGTCGGCGGATGGTTCCATCGTCCAACAAGGCTCATCCAGAACCGAAGCAAAAAGTCCGGTTCATATTCGAGTCGGCGGAGAAGATGGAGGACGGCAAACCGTTCCAGTTGACCCGTCAGTTTAACGTCTCACTGAGCGATAAAGGCTACCTGAAGCCATTTTTGGATGGTTGGGGTATCGAATTGGTCAAGACCGGCGGCGGGATCGACATGGAGGCATCCTGCGTTGGTAAATGTGCGAAGGTCAACGTCACGCACGACAAAGACCGGAATGACCCGGAACGCATCTGGGCGAACGTGTCCACCGTCATGCCGAGTGATGAGGATCTGAAGCCGAGCGGTGAGTTCGATAAGGCCGATTACCTGAAGAAAGCGGCAGAGAAGTATGCCGAGCGTCAGTCTGGGGGGGTTCCGTACTGATGATCATCCCGGAACCCAAGCGCATCGCTCCCACCGGTCAGCATTGGTATACGCTGGCTGGTGAGGCGTGCCATTACCAGGAGAGCGGCAAGCCAACCACGCTGAGAGAGGCGCGGAAACAGAACTTGGTGCCATCGGTAAGCGGGGTTCTGGGCATGATCGAAAAGCCGCACCTGACCAAGTGGAAGTGCGACGAGATGATCCGTAAATGCCTGTCGAACCCGCATATCAACGGGGAACCGGAGCGGGAATATATCGACCGCATCCACGGTTATTCGAACATCGACAAGCACGGCATCATGGACTTCGGCAACCGTGTCCATAAAGCCATCGAACAGTTCAACCTTTGCACATTCGACGATTCGAAAGACCCAGAAATCTGGCCTTGGTTGGAGACCTACGTCCGGTGGACGCACCAGCGATTGGTGCGGGTGATATCAGTCGAGAAGACGGTTGCGAGTAAGCGGTGGGGGTTTGGCGGCACGATTGACCTGGTGGCCGAGGTGCGTGGGATTCGTGGGCCGGTGATCATTGACTACAAGACTCAAGCCTATTCAGGAAACAAGCCGAATTTCCGCGATGAGTACGTTTACCAGCTTGCCGCCTATCGGAAAACGATGAGACCGAATCCGCAGTGCATAAGCCTGGTGATAAGTCGGGACACTCCCATGCCGGTGGTCGAAAAGATCTGGACATCGAAAGAGTTACGGCGCGGCTGGCGAGTGTTCAAGGCTGCCAACAAGTTATGGCAGGAAACCCGAAAGTATGAGCCTGCAAAAGCAAGCGATTAGCGAGGAGGAAGCCAAGGCGATGGGCGGCGTGCCGTTCAGTCACCCATGCCGCCTGGATTCGGAGGCGTGGATCATCGAGAACATGATCCAAGACTTTGACCGCGCCGGGTGGAGGTATGCGTTGGTTCGTACCGTGTACAAGTCCCACTCGACTCACAAAGTCACCGGGGAACGGCAAGACTGGTCGAAGCCAGCGTTGGAGTTATGGAAACTAAACTGACCCAGTGGCCCGAAGAGCCGCCCGCATCAACGCGCCGATTAAGACTCCTGGCCGAGGCGGCAAGCGAGTTTTGGGGGTTGTCGGTTCCCGAGCTTCTCGAAAAGAAGCGAACCAACAGGCTGGTCTGGCCGAGGAGCATCTGCATGTGGCTGGCAAGAGACGCAGGTTACGCCTACCAAACCATCGGAGATTGGTGGGATCGAGACCACAGCACAGTGTGGCACGCCGAGCAACTGGTGAACGACCTGCGAGAGGCGAAACCAAGCTACGAAAAGCAGTTCAGAAGCTTTGTATTATTTTATAAAAACTACACCCGCCGTGTAGAAAAAAAATAAAACTACATTCAGTACCCATTGAAGATAAACAGTTTAGATGCATTTAGAACGCTTTAATACCGTATATACGGTAATACGATATACCGTAAGAGAGATATATATATCTTATATCTCCTACGGTAAGACGAGTATACGATAATACGATAGGCGTCCAACTCCATGAAGATTTTATCCTCCTCAGAAGCGTTTGCCTACAAGCAACAACTCGCCGTGATCCGCGATCAGATGCGGCTCATCGAGGAGCGTGGCGTTTACGATATCGCCGGGAACATCGTCAAGCCGTCCGACCGGAAAGAGTACGCCGACCTGAAGAAGATGGAGAACCACGTTCAGCAACTCGGCGCCGGTATCGAGCTTGCGGATCGTGCGGATGTTGCAGTCCGTGGCGCGGCAGTCAGCGATCGTATCCGCGAGGTCCTGCAGATTGCAGGAGATATAGGCGCCTTCGCTCTTCTCTCCTCCGCCTCCTCTTCCTCCGCGC
>CAYYGZ010000297.1:3236-4859 GCA_964471275.1 uncultured bacterium
TCAGCAACTCGGCGCCGGTATCGAACACCCGCTCCCGCTCGAACGACCCAAACACAATCCCGAGAAGCGCAGAAAGCCGCTCACCGATGAGGAGTGGAGCGAGCTTGCAAAAATGGCTTCTGAGGCGTTTAAAGCGTTCCGGGGGTGTACAGACACCAACGAGAAAGAAAAATCGAGTGAGGATACCGTAGAGGCTCGGGAAACGCATGTTACGGGAGGAGATTAGATGGATAATAGGTTCTATGAAACGAAGTGCTGGAAGATCAGCACAAAAACAGTTCGAACAAATGCAAAATTACGAAAACTGCTTCTCCGCTCAACAAATCGGGGAAGCTTGCTGCCAATTTCGATTCCACCCAACGAATATCACCGCGAAAGGCGTGTCTTCGCCCCACCGATCAATCGTCTCTCCCGAGACTCTCAACACCGCGCCTGGAACGGTTACGAATGGGAATTAGTATGAATTTAAACCAACCGACCTGTACGCCAAGCCCGCTACCTACCGGGCGGCAACAACGAGTTTTCAATAAATATTCACAACTTCAACGTGCGGGTCGGTTGGCTACAATTTGGGGTTATGTTAGCCACAAAAAACAAATAAAATGAAAACATTCGACGTTAAAATTACCGGAACAACCGCTTTAATGCAACATCGATTCGATGAAAAAGCGGAATCTGATAGCACCAAGTCAACACGAACCGTGGTTCGTAAAAAAGAAACTCCCCGAAAGGCGGCTGAACGGGCCTGCTACCAGGATAAAACCGGGAAGTTCTACATGCCAAGCGCATGCCTGACCCGGATGATCTCTGAAGCCGGGTCAAACCATAAACTGACCGGTTCACGCAAGTCCGCCAAATACGCAGTCTACGCTGCCGTCCTTATCCCAGCCGATACCGTCACCATCCTGAACGGCGATGGCTCAACTCCCGCAAAGGACTTTGAAGTCGATTCCCGACCCGTTGTCATCCCGTCAACCAAAGGCCGAATCATGCGTCACCGTCCACGATTCGACGAGTGGTCGATTCAGTTTAATGTTCGTATCAACGAATCTGTTCTTCCCCCCGACTTTGTCCACCAACTCCTGGCCGAAGGAGGTCAACAAGTCGGGATAGGCGACTTCCGCCCACAATGCCGTGGGCCATTCGGCACGTTCAATGTCGTTCACTGGGAGGAACTGGAAAAATGATTTTCATGGCTAGGTTAGGTCTGGAAGTGTGGGGTAAGGCGGGGCTGGGCTAGCTTGGGCGTGGAGTGGTCTGGCGGGGTACGGCAGGCATTGGCATGGCAAGGTCGGGCGGGGTTGCGACCGGTTAGGTTAGGCAAGGACTGGTTAGGCGAGGCAACGCGAGGCAGAGAGTCGCGTGGTTTGGCAAGTCTTGGCGGGGTCAGGATTGGTCGGGCGAGGCTGGGTGGGGTTCGGTTTGGCGAGGTTAGGAGTGGCAAGGTTACTTAATTAAGATTATGAGTGGAATAACAACAAGCGAAACAATGGCAGGCGAGCAACCGAAGGACGATGATCTACTGAGAGCCATCAATGATATCGGTAGCCGATTACCAGAACTCATCGCCCAGAACGAGAAGAACTCACTGGAGATAGCTCGACTCAGAGAGAGATACGACAG
>CAYYGZ010000298.1:0-3408 GCA_964471275.1 uncultured bacterium
TGAGGCGATGCTGGGCGCTCACGTCAACGTCTTCAACACCATCCTGACTCAGAACTTCCTGAGCCGGCTTCCCGCGTGGCAGAATGCGCTGATTATGGTCATGCTTGGATGCCTGATTGGAATCCTGGTACCCAGGTTCAAGGCTGTGTCGGGGGCGCTGGTCGTGCTGATCCTGTTGAGCGTCTACGTTGTAACGGCGATAATCCTATTCCTTAAGCTGGAGCTCTGGGTCGACATTCTCGGTCCCGTCACGACGCTCCTTGTGGGTTATCTCTCGATCACGCTCTACAACTACGTGCAGAAGGAGAAGGAGAAGGACTTCGTCCAGGGCGCGTTCGGACATTATCTCGATCCGAAGGTTGTGGACCAGCTTGTCGAGAATCCAGACCTGGTTACGCAGCTGGGAGGCGATCAGCGCGTGATGTCTGTCTTCTTTTCGGACATCGCCAGTTTCTCGACCATTTCGGAGAACATCACGGCGGTGGAGCTCGTGGAACTGCTCAACGAGTATCTGACCGAGATGTGCGAAATTGTAGCGATCCACGGTGGGACGATCGACAAGTTCGAGGGCGATGCGATCATGGCCTTCTGGGGTGCGCCCGTCCCCATGCACGATCACGCACAAGCAGCCGTCTTCGCGTGTGTCGACATGCAGCAGAGATGTCAGGAATTGCGTGACAAGTTCGAGCGCGAGAAGCGGATGGTCGAGCTTCGCCAGATGTGGGCTGAACAGGGCCGTGGCGAATTTCTCCGCGTTCGCATGGGTGTCAACACCGGCGAAATGGTCGTCGGCAACCTGGGGTCGCACACACGAGTCGACTACACCGTCATGGGTGATGCCGTGAACCTCGCATCGAGACTGGAAGGTGCAGGGAAGGCGTATGGTATCACGACGATGATTTCGGAGGAGACCCTTCGGGCGGCGGGCGATGTTTGCGAGGTCAGACCGCTGGACAGCATCCGCGTGGTCGGCAAGGACGAGCCCGTACGCGTCTTTGAAGTACTCGGACGCAAGGGTGAGGTCGAGAGGAGCAAACTGGACGTCGTGGGGGTCTACCAGGAAGGCTACCGGATGTATGAAGAACAGAAGTGGGATGAGGCCATCGTGCACTTCGAGTCCGGGCTCAAGATTGACCCGGAGGACGGACCGTGTAACATCTTCATCGATCGCTGCCGCGAACTCAAGGTAACACCACCACCCGAGTCCTGGGATGCTGTGCACAACCTTGACGCCAAGTAGCACGCACCCGGATATAGCAGGAATAGGGAAGGGGACGATCGGCAAACACGATCGTCCCCTTCCCTATTCTGTACACTGATCCTACGGGTGGTCTGTCCAGTGTCAGGAGGGCGCTGACACATTAAGCCAGTCTATTGGGTCGGTTTGGGATCACTGCTTTCTCTACCCGCTAATGAGGAGACGGTCTCGAATCTGAATCAGTACAGGCTAGTCAGATTCCTCATCCGCAAATGCGAGCTGCATCTTCTCCTGATAGACAGATCTGTTCTTCAGGATCCTGACCGCCTCCTCGAACTGCTGGTCGCCCCTCAGCGCGGCAATCTGCTTCGCCTGCTCACCCCAGACCCGTTCAGCGATCGCTTCGCGGATCTGGTTTTCGATATCCTCTCTCGCTTCCTCAAACTCAACCGCGCGTTCATTTTCAGCTGCCAGCTTGAGTTGCTCTAGGGCGGACGATTCGGATGCGGTGAGATCCCGGTCCTTGAATGACTGCTCGAGCTCTCTCAATCGAAACTCCATAACCGAAGTATACCGGTAGCCGTTTATGTTCGTCGTGTCGGCGATGAAAGTCTTGAACGCCTCAAGTATGCCGGGCTCTAGTTCCCAGTTCGTGGGGATAACCGGGAATGACCGGTCGATCGCATAGTTCACGGCGAAATCGAAGAAGAGGTAGTTCCGTGCAAAGTCGACCACGATCCGAGGACGACGATCGCGCTTCACTTCAACGTCGGGTATGATTCCCCCACCCCCCCGCACGGTGCGACCCCCTGTCGTTTTGAACTTCTCCTTTGGATCGCTCCCCTGAGGACGATTGTTGTCCTCCTGCACTCCGAGCCCGACCAGACTGGTCAGGTCAGTCCGCATCAGCTTCTCGGCATCCTCGCCGCTGAGGCCGAATTGCTGCATCAAATCATTGACGGCATCTTCGCGCTCCTCCGCCTGGCCGATCACCGAGATCGCTTCGTAGACCGGGACACGACCCGTGTCCGTCAGGGCAAGCATCAGACGCCCCCCACGATTCCGCCGGCCAGACGCGCGGTGAATGCTCCGACCGCTCGGTGTGTAGTAGACCGCGGTTGTCAGTTTGAGAGCCTTGTCATTCCCGATCATTCGAATCGTCTGGACCGATCCCTTCCCGAACGTATCCGTCCCCAGAACGAGCCCTCGGTCCGTATCCTGGACCGCGCCGGCTACGATTTCGGATGCACTCGCACTGCCGCCATTCACCAGTACGATCAGCGGCACATCGCCGGCCGTGGGAGCTTCACGCGTAAAATACTCCTGGTTCTCGTTCCGGCCGGCCGTTGAAACGACGACCTGGTTGGGCTGGAGAAACTTGTCCGCAACCGCGATGGCCTGGGTCAGCAAGCCACCCGGGTTGTTCCGGAGATCGAGGATCACACCATCCAGGTTGTTCGCGTCGAGCTGAGTGAGCGCTTGATCCAGCTCCCGTCCCGTATTCTCGGAAAAATGGCCATTCAGGATACCGGACATCGAGATATAGCCGATTCCGGGTTCGATCTCCTGTGCGAGACCAACACTCGGGATCCGGATGCGATCTCGGACCAGATGCTGATCAAACGACGTCTCAGTTCCCGGACGAGCAATTGTGATCGTGACACCATCACCCGGATCTCCTCGAAGCTTGTCTACGATTTCCTGGAGATCGTCACCGTGCGTCGAGTCTCCTTCAATCTTGACAATCCGATCCCCTGCAGTCAGACCCGCCGTATCGGCGGGTGTTCCGCCAAAGACGCTCATCACGACCGGGACGGGTTCCCCTCTTGTGCTGATTCGGATACCGAGGCCCCCGAACTTGCCCTGTGTCTTGATCCGGAGTTGCTCCAGTGATCGACTGTCGAAGAACTGGGTGTTGGGGTCGAGATCGCTCAGCATGCCCTGTATCGCCGAGTCTGTCAGGTCCTCGGGTTTGAGCTCCTTGAAGTAGGAAACCGAGAGCTCGTTGAATGCTTCACCGAAGTTGCCCAGTGCCGTGTCGTATCCGGCATATTGGTCGGACCCCTTGGCCAGCCTGGAATCCAGCGTCACGTAGATACTCACAGCGGCTACAAAAGCCGTGAATGCCCAGAGCTTCTTGCCACTTCTGCGATTCATGCGTCCTCCGGGGTAAAAGCAGTATTCATCCGTCACATCCTAGAGACGCTCGG
>CAYYGZ010000298.1:3418-4839 GCA_964471275.1 uncultured bacterium
TGGGGGATTGATTCAGGATCAGGATCGTGCGGACAGAAGTTCGTTCACGCGCTCCAAGATAAGATCTGCCACATCTTCCATCGCCTGACTTCCATCAATCGTAAGCACGCGGCTCCGCTCTTCCTCGGCGATTCTAAGAAACCCGTTTCGTACACGATCGTGGAATGCATTGGAGTTCTGTTCGATACGATCATCATCGCGTCGATTGCTGCGGGAACGGGATGTCTCAACATCGATATCCATCAGCACGGTCAGGTCTGGAGCCAAACCGTCCGTCGCCAGCGAGGTCGCCCGGTCGATTAGGTCCTTGTCGGTCCCTCGACCGTATCCCTGGTAAGCTCGTGTCGAGTCGTAGAATCGGTCGCTGATCACGATCTTGCCGACCTCGAGAGCCGGCTGGATAAGAGTCCGAACGTGCTGTGCCCGGTCAGCCGCGAAAAGCAGGAGTTCGCTGACCGTATCGACATCGACTTCGCTGTGCAAAACCAGATCACGGATTGCCGCGCCGACCGGTGTACCGCCTGGTTCGCGAGTCAGGACAACATCGTGTTCGGCTTCTTCCAAGTAGGTGGCCAGGCGCTCGGATTGCGTCGTCTTCCCACAGTGCTCAATCCCTTCGAACGTGATGAACAGGCCGCGCAATCGTCCTCCCTCAGAGACAGGAAAACGGTCCCACGCCGTGCGAGACCGTCCGTTGACCACTTAAGTATACACCAAAAACCTAGGGATCGACTTCTTCCGGTCGGGTCTGTTGACGACGAACGTGAATGACACGTTCGAGAACCGTGATATTCGAGAAGATTGCGATCACCCACGCAGCGAAGGTCAGCCCGATAACACCGACAAGTCCCCCGACACCCAGAGCGATCACGCGCTCCGGTCGCTGCATGAACCCGACCTTGCACTCCTCACCGAGACCCTCGGCGCGCGCCCGGACGTAGCTGACCATGAGGGAACCGGCAAGTGCGAAGAACAAAGCCGAGCTGGTCCAGAGGGAACCGGACCGGATAAAGCTCACGGCAAGCCCGAACCAGACCACAATCTCCGAGTAGCGATCGACGGTCGAGTCTAGAAGAGCCCCGAACTTCGACTCGGTCTGACCGGCCCGAGCGACTTGGCCATCCAGAAGATCAAAAATGCCGGCGACCAGGACCATCAGTCCTGCCCACCGGTATTCATCCAATCCGAAAAGGGCGGCGGCAACGAGGTTCAGGGCGAACCCGATCATCGTCAGTACATCGGGTGTAACCCGGATCCTGACGAGAAAGTTCGTCGACGGCTGCAAGATCGCCGCCACGTCTTCTTTCACTTTTTCAATCAAGCAAAGCTCCCACACGCGCTCAGCTCCGTATGCGCACCATCCGTCCAAATATATGCCATACACATTGCCCGAGCAAGCGAAATGGCTTGCTGTAACTTAC
>CAYYGZ010000299.1:0-4839 GCA_964471275.1 uncultured bacterium
TCCTGGACAACTTGATCTTGAAGGAAGCCGCCCGAAGAAACTTCTAAGCCCGGTGCGGCGAAGGGAGGCGGTCGGGCACGTGCGTAAGACTCTGACCGTCTCGGAGCGTCGGGCGTGTCGTGTGCTGGGTCAGGTGCGCCGCACCCAGCACGCGACACGCTCAAAGTGTCTGACGATTGAGGTCGCTCAAAAGCAAAGCTCAAGAGACGTTTTACGAACGTTGGCCGGGTTGATGTTGAAACACGGCATCCCGGAGTATATTCGATCGGACAACGGACCTGAGTTCGTGGCCAAAGCCGTTCGGGACTGGCTCTCGAGGCTCGAGGTCGGAACTCTTTTCATCGAGCCGGGCAGTCCCTGGAAGAACGGTTACGTCGAAAGCTTCAACGGGAAGATCAAGGATGGACTCCTCGACGGAGAAATCTTCACAACGCTGCAAGAGGCAAAGGTGTTGACCGAGGTCTGGCGGCGAGAGTACAATCAGGTCCGTCCACACAGTTCACTGGGCTACAAACCACCTGCGCCCGAAACGGTCTCGGGACCACTATCAGCAACCGCATCCTAACTCTGGATGTGGATACATAGATGGGGGCAGGCCAATGGCGGGGCCGGACGGGTTCCTCCTGGGGGGAACGGCATCGGGTACATACACTGAGCGGGGAGCTCGGAATTTTATGGCACTGGTAGAGGTGGCAGAAGCCTATGGGAGGTCTGGATGACTGCACGTGAGCGTCGACTCGCATCCTTGCTGTTCAAGAATCCGGACAAGGTCTCCTTTGAGCCAGGAGGGGCAAGAGAATCGACATTAGCGATCTGGCGAGAGCAGGGACTGCCAGAAGGCGTCAACTACCACACGTATCTCCGGGAACTGCTCGGGATTGAACCGGATATCGGGGGGCGGGCAAGTCTGGGCGTGTCGTTCAAGATGATCCCCCAGTTCGACGAACATATCATCGAACACAAGGATGGCCACTACATCGTTCAGGACTGGATGGGTGCCATCACCGAGATCTCCGACACCTTTGACTACACCTATATCCGATCAGCCAGGGATTTTGTAACTCGAAAGTGGCACAAGTTTCCCGTGGAGAATCGAGATGATTGGGAGCAGATGAAGTGGCGCTATGATGCCCGGGGAGAAGGAAGGCATCCGGCCGATCTGGACGAAGTCTGCGCCGGGCTGAAGGACCGGGATGGCTACCTGAACATTCACTTCAACGGACCGTTCTGGCAGCTTCGGGAATGGTTGGGGTTCGAGAATCTGTGTATGATGATGCTCGATGACCCTGCACTCGTGGATGAAATGATTCTGTTCTGGGCGAACTTCGTGTCGGAGACGCTGAAGCCGGTACTGGAACGCGTCACCCCAGACCAGGTGGGTATGTCCGAGGATATGGCCTACAAGCACGCCAGTATGATTTCACCGGATATGGTGCGACGTTTCCTGATGCCGGCCTACGAGCGTTGGGTGCCGCAGATCCGGGAGAGCGGGTGCGAGGTCGTGTTCATGGATTCCGATGGGAAGATCGATGAACTGATTCCGATTTGGATCGAAGCGGGAATCAACTGCTGTGGCCCGGTGGAAGTGGCGTCCGAGAACGATATCGTTGCGTTCCGACAGGAGCACGGCGACCAGATGGCCTTCATCGGCGGGGTCGACAAGCGGGCGATGGCGAAAGGCGGGGCCGTGATGGAAGCCGAGGTGATGCGGGTCGTGCCGCCGCTGCTTGAAGATGGCGGATTCATCCCCTGCTGTGATCACGGCGTGCCTCCGGATATCTCGTGGCCGAATTTTGTCGCCTATTCGAAGCTGCTCGCGGAATTGACGGGGTGGGGGTAGGGGCAGAGGCGCGTGGGGCACGGGCAAAGAAAAGCGTGATTGCTTTGGATTCCCCGACTGCCTATTGCCGACTATGCCAGCTACTATAACCAGGAGCGGCTGCACTCGCCGCTCGACTACCGAACACCAAACGAAGTGAATGAAGCACATCAATCAACTTTAATGGCAGCTTGAAAACGTCTCGCATTGGGGGGACCACTACGGCAGGCAGTTGTGAAGATCGATTGACGTGATGGGGCTGAAGGTTGACCGCGTTGATATGTACGACATCAGAATGAGGCAATTTCGGAGCTGCCTGCTGTGTCGCGCACATCGTTCAGCTCCTTTTGCGGACCGACGGCTAGAACTGATCGGTCGACCGCGTGCCTGTCCGGGATCCGGCAGAGAAGGCTCACTTGCCTGCAGCCAGTAGATCAGTAGTCCACCTACTGGAATTCCGCCCCCACCAGCAGAAACGGCCGTAGCCCTCTTGTCGGTTCAGTGACGCACTGGGACACGGTTGTCGCGGGTTATTCTCTTAAGAGGAATCCATCCAAGGGCGCCAGGAACACGCCTAACTCATTGAAATAGAACGCTTTTAGCCGGGAACCTGTCCTGTGTCCTGCATCGGAACTAGTGGCACAGAGATTGTTCTATGGTTTGGGACTTTATCGGAGATCCTTGCCTATTGCTCCGGTAGACGGCTGTCAGACGAGGCGAATGTGGTAGATCACAGAAAACGCATACTCAGCACGATTGATGGTTTGGCGACGGACGGGATCCCCTGGGCACCCAGAATGGATCTCTGGTGCATTGCCCAGCGGGCTCGAGGAACCCTTCCAGAGCGCTTCGAAGGGATGAATACCGCTGAGATCGCCAGGGCCCTCAATGTGGCCTGTCACTCGGTGCGCGCCGATTATACCCTGCCTCGCGAGCACGGTGACCTCGTTCTCCGAGGTCTAGGGATCGACAATCATCCAGACTACCCGTTCCGAGTGGAATTGAACACGTTGTCCGTCGAGTCGCGTTCCGATGACGAGAATCTCTGGACGAGGATCGAAACGTCGGCAGGTCCGGTTGCGTTCCAGCTACACATGGATCGAGAGATGACCGCGAACGGGGTGTCACTCCCGTTTGTGCAGGACTACCCGATCCAGTCACCGGATGATTTCGAGCGTGTTGCCCAAGTGTTCGAGCATCTCGAGGTCATTCCGACGCCCGAGAAATATGCAACCTTCCACGAGCGGATCGGAAGCGGCGGACTGGCAGTTGCCAGCGGACCGATTGCGGCGTCACCCATGCATCTGGTGCTTCACGAACTTGCGGCGATGGACCGGTTCTTCTACCTGTTTGCGGATGATATCGATGGGCTCACCGAGTTTGCCAAGCGGCTCGAGCCCTTTTTCGATCAGGTTCTCGAGGCAGTACTGGCGTGCAAGGCAGAGGTTGTTCTGTGGGGGGCCAATTATGATCAGGATCTGACGTGGCCACCGTTCTTCGATCAGCACATCGCCCCGTGGCTGACACGGGTATCTGATTGCCTCCACGCCGCGGACAAACGTCTGCTGACGCATTGTGACGGTGAAAATGAACGCCTTCTGGCGTCCTATCCGAGATGTGGGATCGATGTGGCAGAGTCTGTCTGTCCGGCACCGATGACCCGGTGTTCACTTCGCACGCTCCGTGACGGGTTCGGGAACGGGACGACGGTATGGGGCGGGATCCCTTCGGTGGCTTTGCTGTCGGATTCGATGGCGGATGATACGTTCGAAGCGTATCTCGAGGGTTTGTTTTCCGAGTTTGGCGGGGCAGAGCGACTGATTCTGGGTGTCTCGGACAATGTACCTCCCGATGCCGATCTGGATCGGCTGGTCAGAATAAGTGAACGAACAGCCGCGTTCGGCCCCGTCGGAGCCCCGAATGGCGCGACGGCAGTGAGGGCAATCAATGACTTCGCGTGAACGTTTGATGTGTGCACTCTCTGGTGGTACGCCAGATCGTGTCCCTTACTGTGAAGTCGGGGTAAGCGGACGTATCGTTTCTTCGTTGACAGGTGGCAACGAGTATGTCCTTTTTGGCGGTATCGACGAAATGGACAGTCGCGATCCCGACACTGAACTTGCGATTTCGCGGTTGCTGCATCGGGATATGATCTGCTACCGCCTCCAGCCACCTGTCCCCGCTGAACGCCGTTTCGGGTCGGATGGAATCCCATACTACCTGGACGGACCGATCAAGTCCGTCGCGGATCTCGACAAGATCGAGTTACCGGATCCGGACGACGAGGAACTCTGGAAGGGCGCCAGTTCGTTCGTCAATGATGCCGGCGAGAAGGCAACGTGTCTGGCGACGCGGATCGGGATTTCTGCAGCGTATCTTGCTTGTGGGATGGAGACATTTTCCATCTCGTTGTATGAAGATCCGGGATTGATCGACGGCCTCCTCGATCTCTATTCGGACTGGGCCGCACGCGTGGTCGCCAGGGCGGACGAATTTGGTTTTGACTTTGTCTGGACCTCTGACGATATCGCATTCAAGACAGGCCCGCTCGTTTCTCCCCAGATGTTCCGTGAGCGTATCATTCCGTTTGCGCGACGGGTTGCCGATGCCGTCAATATCCCCTGGGTTTACCACAGCGATGGTGATCTGACAGAGTTGATGGACGATCTCCTGGATCTGGGCATTTCGGCGATCAATCCGATCGAGCCCGAAGCGATGGACATCGTAGAGACAAAACGAAAGTGGGGAAGCAACGTCTGTCTGATCGGGAACGTGAGCGTGCACACGCTTGCTGCGGGTAGCCCAGACGATGTGCGTCGGGAAGTGATGCACTTGCTGCAGTCCGTGGCACCCTCGGGTGGATATATTCTGAGTAGCGGCAACAGTCTGGCTTCTTACTGCAAACCTGAAAACGTGAGGGCAATGATCGATACGCTCCGCGCCCACGGCAGCTATCCGATTGAGGTATCGTCGTGACGATGGCAGCTCGGTGCGATCATTTTCGGATGACGTTCGACACG
>CAYYGZ010000300.1:0-4835 GCA_964471275.1 uncultured bacterium
TGTGGGCAGAATGTTGCTGAGGCAATCTCACAGCCGTTCACTATGATAATCAAGAGGGGGTATATTAGGGGGCATATATAACCTGAGGAAGTATGTCGGTTTCACGTCAGACACGAACCGAAGGCTCTCAGAGCACAACCGAGGGAAGTGTCGACATACGACTAAACGCAAGCCCTAGAAGATGAGAGTCTGCATAGGGTTTGATGACGAGACCATAGCGCGCAAGTTTGAACGCTATTCGAAATCTGGGTCCGGCCGTGCCTTCGCAAAGCGGCATTTCTAGACAGCTAAGCTGCATTCTGCACCGTATGCAGGCCTGAACGATGAATGCTCGATTCCAGATCGATGAAAACAGGCTGTCGGTTCAATCGGTCGATAGCGTCCTGACAGATCTTGCGGCCTTTCACGCAGCAACAGAGGGCCCGGCGATCACGCTCGATCTATCAGAACTCGGCTTTGTGGATCCATACGGGATGACGCTTCTCTGTCTGATTGCGAGAAGTCTCAGCCGGAAATTCTGGGATATGGATTGCCTGCTTCCGGCGAATCCGGATGTAGAAAGCTATCTGACGCGAATGGGTGTGTTCGCTCATCTGAAAGAGAGGGTGAGTCTGCCGCGGAATCCGACGACAGGCAACCCTCCTGTCGAGAACGAGTCCCTGATCGAGGTCTGTGAGATTTCGACCCGGCCAGACGTCGAAGCTGCGCTCGGGCTTGTGGAATCCCGCGTGGAATCGATTCTCGAGGGTGAACTCGGCTATTCGGTCAAAGAGATTACGTGGTTCAAGAATGTGATTGCCGAATTGTGCCATAACATTATCGATCACAGCGGCGAACGGGGATACCTGGCGGCACAGCGGTATACGAATCATCGGGAGGGTCGGAAGTTCGCGATGATCTCAGTGTGCGACCTGGGGATCGGGATTCGCGACAGCCTGTCCGCGCGGTACGATGTTACCGGATGGTCGCACGCCAAGGCGATCACGAACGCGGTGAAGAAGACGGTCTCACGGGACGCGGCCAGGGGGTTGGGATTGTATGTGGTGCGGACAATCTGCGACGACTGTGATGGCAGTCTGCACATCCGGTCGGGTGACCGTCGCGTCTACTTCAGAGGAGATCGAGCCAGGATATACGATTCCGGTGATTTCCCAGGCTCACAGGTCAGTATCACACTCTATGAACGGGCCCGGTAGGAACAGCTTCTGGAGCAGGAAATCGGCCAAAGGCCTCGCCGCGTTGACACACGATTTCGGCACCCGTAACTTACGTCGCCCTGTAACCAACAACCTTGTTTGCTCTGCACAATCCGAAATCCGATACGCGAAATCACACCTTGATTCCACTTAGCCAGGCATTACAAGATTACTCCGTTCCGTGGACTCAGCTTGACTGGCCGCTGGATCGTAGAGCCCTTTTTGGGTTCGATGGCCTCCTCGATGTAGAGATTGGCTTCGGAAACGGAGCCTTTCTGGCCGACCTTGCAGAAGCTTCATCCGATCGTCAGTTCGTGGGGATTGAACGATCGCTCGGATCTCTGCAGCGGCTCTTTGCCCGTCTTCACGGGAACGGCACCGTAAATGTCCGCGTGATCCAGGCCGATGCGTCGTTCGCGTTCGATCACCTGTTTGGGCCCGAAGATGTCTCTCGACTGTTCGTGAACTTTCCGGATCCCTGGCCCAAGGAGCGCCATCACAACCGGCGGCTCATCCAGCCGGCGTTCGTCGATCTCGTCAGTCGCCGGCTCAGTGGTGACGGCGAACTGTTGATCGGCACTGACCACGCCGACTATGCGGAGTGGATCACAGAAGTACTCGAAGGGCAGTCTGCGCTGTCGTCGAAGCACGAGACGACGTGGGTCCCCGACATACCGGGCCGAAAACCAACCAAGTACGAACAGAAAGCCCGAGCGATCGGATCGCAGATACACTTTTACGAGTGGATCAAGAATCCCGGTGAACCTGAAGCCGCTAAACCAGAGAAGATAGAAGACATGCCGAATGTTCTGTTGGAAGGTTCATACGACACAGACCAGCTGGCAAAGGGTCTGGATGCTCAAACGTGGAAGCTGGAGGATCAGGGCGTTGTCGTAGTGGTCAAGATGGGACACGTCTACCGGGAACAACCTTCGGGCAATCTGCTTGTCGAAATAATGGTTCGTGAAGGTGCGTTCTCCCAGCACTTCGGTGTCACAGTGGTTCAGCGCCCACCGGAAAAGCTTCTCGTAAAACTCTCGCCCATCGGATATCCCCGGCCGACCTGGGGGGTGAAACAGGCGGTTCGGTTGGTGTCGGAGCTGCTTGCGCAGGATTCGGGGTTGAGTGTTGCGTCCTCACCGATTGCGCAGGCAACGGGGGTGGGGACGACCCGTGCTTAGAGGGTGTTTATCAAGTTTGGTGCTTTGAATTATAGCAGACAGGTCTGAGCGCTCAGTTCGTCCACGAGGACTTTCTGGTTATCTGAGTAATCAACAGGTAGGTCGATCAGATGTAAGCCTCCCTGGTCGAAACAGGCATTGAGGAGCGGGAGGAAGGATTCTGCAGATTCTGCCTTGTGTCCCGTGGCACCGTAGCTGCTCGCATACTGGACGAAGTCGGGGTTCCCATACTCCAATCCGAAGTCCGGCAGCCCCATGCCATACTGCTTCCAGCGGATCATCCCGTAGGCGTTGTCTCTCAGGACAACGACGACCAGGTTCAGCTCGAGCCTCACAGCAGTCTCCATCTCCTGACTGTTCATCATAAATCCACCATCGCCACAGACTGCGACGACGCGTTTGTGCGGGTAGAGTCGCGCGGCTTCTATAGCCGAAGGCAGCCCCGCGCCCATCGAAGCCAACGCATTGTCCAACAGCACCGTATTCGGCCGAGTGGTCGGGTAGTTGCGTGCGAACCAGATTTTATAGACCCCGTTGTCCAGGGCGACGATCCCGTCCTCGGGCAGTGCTTTGCGTATATCCCAGAGCAGACGCTGTGGCTTGACAGGGAAACTGCTGTCACTCTCTCCCAGACGGATGTGATTCTGGATATGTTCCCGAATCTGCATAAAGTAGGCAAAGTCGTGGGTATCGCATTTTCCCGCAGCATCCGCGATCCGGTAGAGCGAGGAACCCACATCGCCGACAACCTCGATTTGCGGGAAATAGACGTTGTCCACCTCCGCCGGGGAGAAATTAACGTGGATCACGCGCGCCGCATCGTCACCGTGTTCCATGAAGAATGGCGGTTTCTCGACGACATCGTGACCGACATTTACGATCACATCCCCTCGGCGGATGGCGCAGTGTATGTAGTCGTTGTCAGACAGGGCGGCGGTGCCGAGGAAGAGGTGATGTCGTCCGCCCACCACGCCCTTTCCCATCTGCGTGTTAAAGAAGGGCATCTGTGTAGTGTCGAGGAAGTGAGCTGCCGCCTTCCAGATATGTCTGCGGTTTGCTCCCGCTCCGAGCAGAAGCAGCGGGTGTCTCGCCGATCGGATCATCGAGGCCGCAGCTTCGATCGATGTCGTACTTGCATCACCCAGGACGCGCGCACTCTTGTTGAAGGTCGGCGGTGTTGTCTTCTTGAGGAGCTCCGCTGAGATGTCTTCGGGAAGCTCGAGGTGAACGGCCCCGGGACGCTCCTCTTCTGCCTGCCGGAACGCTTCCCTTACGAGCGATGGTATCATGTCGACATCGACGATTTGTCGTGTGAATTTTGTGAGGGGTTCCATCATCCGGACAATGTTGACAATCTGGAATTGTCCCTGCTTGCTGGTCAGGATGGGTTTCTGTCCTGTAATCATCAGCATGGGCATCGCCCCAAGCTGAGCGTATGCCGCCCCGGTGACAAGATTGGTTGCCCCCGGGCCAAGGGTCGCAAGACAGACTCCTGTCTTTCCTGTTAATCGTCCGTAGGTTGCCGCCATGAAAGCTGCGCCCTGTTCGTGGCGAGTCAGGATGAGCTTGATGTTGGAGTTGCGGAGTGCCTCGAGGAAATGGAGGTTCTCCTCGCCAGGCACTCCGTAGATGACCTCCACTCCTTCACTCTCCAGCGCGCTGACCAGAAGATCGGACGCATTCTCCATCTTTTGTTTCATCAATTCGACCTTACTCTGAAGTGGCAGCTTCCGGTTTTCCGAATCGGCGATTGCGATCGTACAGCATTCCACCGTAAGATAGTATAGATCCGCGGATTCGCTCGTGAGCACAAGAAAGAATAATATGGTTATCTTCTTTTCTCTCCGGACGACCCGCCCGGCCCCTTGGTAAACACGTAAAATCAGAATGTGACGCAGAGATATGGGATCCATTTTCGAGCTCAAGGGCGTTTCCAAGTCATTTGGCGATACACAGGCTCTGCAGACACTCGATCTGTCCATTCAGGAGGGGAAGACGACCGTCCTGATCGGGCAGAGCGGCTGTGGGAAGTCAACCTTGATCCGGTTGTTGGTCGGACTGCTGCTGCCGGATTCGGGAGAGATTACGTTCGAGGGTGAATGTCTGACGCTTGAGAGTGCTGCCCTCCTGAGGCACAAGATGGGGTATGTGATTCAGGAAGGCGGTTTGTTCCCACATCTCACTGCACGCGAGAATGTCTGCCTGATGGCAGACTACCAGGGAGAAGCAGCCGACAAGACACGGGCCCGGCTGGAAGAACTACGCAATCTGACACATTTCCCTGCAGATGGTCTGGATCGATATCCGGCGGAATTGTCGGGTGGACAGAGACAGCGGGTCAGCCTGATGCGGGCTGTGATGCTCGATCCGGATGTGTTGCTTCTCGACGAACCTCTGGGTGCGCTCGATCCGATGATTCGGGCCGACCTTCAGAAGGAGCTTCGTGATATCTTCGACT
>CAYYGZ010000301.1:0-4835 GCA_964471275.1 uncultured bacterium
GAATAGTGCCCTTATATAGCCGATCGCATACCCGATTGCTGTTACGCCGTTCTCGTCGCCTTCCAGCCTTGGATGGTGATCCGGATTCACGCACCCGGTGAAGCCCACATTCCTGAGCTCACGCAGAATCTTGAACATGTTCATGTCCCCATCATCGAGGAGGGTTTCCTCGAATCCGCCGGCCGTGGCGAGGCTGCCGCGCACATTCCGGAGGTGGACCATGAAGATCTTGCCCTTCCGACCGTAACTATTAATCTCGTCCAGAACGATCGAAGAACCTCCCGATTCGCCGCGTGTCCCGCAGCAGTAAAGGTAGCCAACGTTCCGGCTGGGGTAGGCATCGATGATGCGGTGGAAGCCGATGCCGCCGAATGTGGTGTCCTGGTTGGGTGTGTCGGACGGATGGACGCAGAGTTTTGTTTCCGTTTCGTCTGCGATCGGGACAAGGCCGTCAAAGATGACCTTGAAGCGGTTCCACCACGCGTCCAGCTCCTCGAGGCTCGGATACTCCGGGGCCGGGCGTGTGAGTGACTCGGAACGCGATTCATAGCCGCCCCGATGTTTGGTTCGAGAGCGTGTCATCATCTGTGGGAATGTGTCTCCCATGAAACGCTGACGTGCGACCGGGCAGCCAGCCTCCGCGAATACCTTCAGGGCGTTGCACGTGTTTTCCAGATCCTGCTCGTTGCCTGTGCCGTCCATAAAGTCCTGGCTGATGTCCGGCAGTGTAACCCGGTTGATATCGAGGCCGTGAGACTGAATCTTTTTGCGCGCTTTGAGAACGGCATCGAGATCCGGGTAACCTTGCTCTGCCACACCCTTGAACCACGCACCAGATCCGAAGTCAATATACTCGGCCCCAAGCTGCGTGACCTGCGTCAGATAGCGGTCAGAGAGTTCTGCGTCGTTCCAGACGGATACGTGCACAGGGAGACTCCAGAGATCCCGCCGTCACACATTGTGCTAAGGCGGGGCAAGAAGGTTATACGAAGTAAATAGCGGAAAGGTCGGACGATGGACAGGGCTTTCTGCAGCCCGCTATGCGTTTTGCCCGACGGCGGGAACGTGGATCTACAGGTCGCTTGGGACTTCACCTGTCGTCGCCGTTGTCGTCGGCCAGGAGTTCAGGGACTTCTTCCTCCTCGAGTTGCTGATCGATTTCCTCGAGGACGCCGATATTGAAGTTCGTGAGCGGATCTTCCTCGTGCTCCTCTCCGGTGAGGACTTCTCCGACAAGTCGTGTGAGCGTGTCCGCGCTGAAGGGTTTGATGATTGCGCGTGCGGCACCCAATCGCTTGGCTTCCAGGAGCTCGTCGAGAGCGTGAGCAGACATTGCGGTAACGCGAAGACCGGAATAGAGTTCACGCATCTGAGCCAGCGACTCGACGCCTCTTTGGCCTGGCATCATGATATCCGTGATGACGAGGTCGACTGCCGTGGATTCGAGCACCTCGATTCCCTCTTCTTCCGCAACAATCTAGGGTCCAGATCGGACTGGGCAACCAATAAGATTGAGGGTCTCCGCGCTTGTTTTGGATTGGCCAATGCTGTTTCGTGAATGTCATTGAGAATGAATGAACCTAATGTATGAGGATTGTGTGTTCGATCTCTTGAAGCTGTTTAAGGATGTGTTTCACCCGGAGGCGGGAGAGTGGGTTGTTGTTGTCCTCGATCTGCCGAACGGGAATATCGTGGACAATCCACTCTGGAAGGAGCGGCGGTCGATGGCTGCGGAGTGGCACGCCCTCCTTGGCGAAAGCGCGTCAGAGCTCGGAGTCCGGGTCGCTCCATTGGTGTCGTTTCCTGCTGTAGGAACCCACAATGGCTATCTGCCGCTCGGCGAGGGCGAACCCGTTGTCCTGTCGGAAGCCCTTGGCGAGGCAACGATCGGTCTCGCCAACAGCACCCGTGGTGGCCTGGGCGAAGGAACACACCGATTTCAGGTGCGCAACGCTTCCCGGTGTGGCGAAACGGATGGAAAAGACTGCGCTTGCCGCTGACTATACCGAGGTTGCCCGACGGTGCGCGGTGCTGAAAGGTCTGTTGGTAGAAGCGGAGTCGGCGGACGTGACGTTTGCGACGGGACACACGTGGCACGTCGATCTGCGATTCGGTGAGCCGCTGATGGATGACGGTCAGTTGCCGCGTGGGAAGGCCGGAGGTGGCGTGATCAATCTGCCGAGCGGAGAGAGCTTCCTGGTGCCGTATGAGGGTGAGCGCGAAGGTGAGCCCAGCCGAACGGAAGGTGAGATACCCGTGCAGGAAGGTGACGAGCGGGTGGTTTTCGAGGTTCGTGGGAACCGGGTGGTCGATGTGAAGGGCGGAACAAGAGCTGGCGAGATCAAGGCGTACTTCGATCGTGATCCCGCACGGGCGAATATCGCGGAGTTCGCGTTCGGGTGCAATCCAGAGGCCGTCGTGTGGGACAATGTTCTGGAAGATGAGAAGGCCGGTTTTCCACTAGGCCTACGGCAGGAGCGAGCACCTGGGCGGAATCGTCGGTCCTGACGCATTCGAAAGTCCCAAGACAGTTGTACATCAGGATATCGTGTATGCGCCCGACAGCCCCATCCAGGTGGCATCCGTAACCCTGACACGTGCCTATGGGGATCGTATTGCTGTGATACATGACGGAGACTATGTCGTCTTCTAGGAGCGTGCTGTGCCGCCTGATGGGTTGACAGAACAGATCACGGATCTGCTGCAGCAGGGAATCCGGGAAACCATCGAGAATCGCGATGAGACCGCGTTCGAGCGCGCCGCAAAGGAGGCATACAAGGTCAGGACTGGTGGGAAGGCGTTGTCGGATGATGATGCGATCATCAACCACGTGTTCCCCTCGACCGTGCGTCAGACGGTGGCGCTTGGGCTTCACCTGGTAGACAGCGACAAAGAGAAGGCTTCGGTGATCTTAAAGGGGGCGCTGGAAACCGTTCTGAGCAGGCTGTCGGTGGTGCCGGCAGGGGACTGGGCGGCGGCAAACTCCGCATCACCCATATGGAAGCGATTGTGGCCGCCTGGGAAGAAGTGAGATCGTTTGCGTCTGGCGATCGCCTGAGGGTTGTCTGAAAGAGAAAAGAGGAGTTCGATACAGGCTCCTCTTTTCTCTTTTCTGTTGATCTGAGTGTGCTAGTTCTTGAGTTCAGCAAGTTCCTTCCGGCATTTTTCGATCTGCTTCTCGAGCGCCTTCTTCTTTCGGGCCTTGGTGTTTATCCCACGTACAGCAACGCCGTTTGCCTGCTGAGCAGCTTTGGCTTGTCCACGAACCTTCCGGACATCTGTATCGACCTTGGCCGCCCGTTTGCGCAAATTCTGTATACTTGCAGCCGTGACAAACTTGGTGATGACGACGCTGACGAGGGCGGCCACCGAGATTATCGCGAATATCATTTGAAGCTCCCAGTTGAGCTAATTGGTTGATTCCAAAGCTCTTACAAGATGTTGTAATCGATTTTTACTGTCAAGTGAGATTATCCTGCGGCAGAATTGGCGGCAATCCGATTGTCCGCATCCACGAGAAGCTGGGCAGTCTTCGGGCAGAAGACCGTCTGGGCGCCTGGGTGTATCAGATTACCCGGAATGTAATCGTCGATTACTTCCGAAAGAGATCCCGGATTTCAGATGAGTCGGATCTGGCGGAGTTCTACGCCGAGGATGAAGATCAGGCGCGTGTGCAGCGGGGACGTGCCCTCGCGGAGCAGATGCTGGATGACTGCTGCCCTTCCGGAAAGATGTCCGAGGACGGGTGGCGGAAAACGAGAGACGCAATCCGGGATCCTGTGACTGCTGATTTTCTTGCGTCCTTTCTCGAGGAGTTGCGTCTGCTTTTGCGTGAGGTGATGGCGATCGAGGTATTGTACCCGGGCAGGCTGCCTCAACAACACGATACAGGAGAAGTGTGATGAGCGATGGAACGACCGAAACGCAGACCGTTGCTGATGATCGAATCCGGAATGACGTGCGAGATAACTATGCCGCTGTAGTGGAACGAGAATCCGGCTGCTGCGCGCCAGCAGAGGAGAGTGGGTGCTGCGATACCGGAGATCCAGTAGATCGTCGAGATCCGGGAAAGGCGGCGATGCGGATGGGCTACTCCGAGGACGAAGTATCCGACGTGCCTGAGGGTGCGAATATGGGTCTTGGGTGTGGAAATCCGCAGGCGATCGCTGAGCTCCAGAAGGGCGAGGTCGTCGTCGACCTGGGAAGTGGGGGCGGGTTTGACTGCTTCCTCGCGGCCAGGCATGTGGGCGCGACGGGACACGTAATCGGTGTTGATATGACACCCCAGATGATCTCGAAAGCGCGCGCAAATTTGGCCAAATCCGGATCTGAGAATATCGAATTCCGGCTGGGGGAGATCGAGCACCTGCCCGTGGCGGACGAGACCGTCGACGCGATCGTGTCAAACTGTGTGATCAACCTGTCGCCCGACAAGCCGCAGGTGTTCGCGGAGGCCTATCGGATTCTGAAGCCGGGCGGAAGATTGGCGATCTCCGATATCGTCGCCGTAAGGCCTCTTCCCGAGTCTGTCCAGGACGACATAAGCGCCTATTGTGGGTGCATTGCTGGCGCAGCTTTGAAGGAAGAGGTGGAGAAGATGCTGGCGGGGGCCGGATTCGAGGAGGTCCGTGTCGAAATTGAGCCTGACAGCCGCGCTTTCATCAAGAATTGGATCTCCGGATCGGGGATCGAGGATCACATCGTTTCAGCGAAGATCACGGCGAGAAAGGGTAGGGAGTGAGTGGCGTGGGGCTTGGGGTATGGGGCGTGGAAGAACCAGCATATTGGCCCCCTGAATGAGTGAGACCTCCTATAGTGTTGTAATCATAAGGGGG
>CAYYGZ010000302.1:0-4726 GCA_964471275.1 uncultured bacterium
CGAAATCAAATTGATCCCCGGAAGAGCAAGGTCCTCCGCCGGGCACGTCACAAAATGCACTTCCGGGTTCTTCTCCCGCGAGAAACCCAGCATATCCTCTGAGGGGTCTGCTCCCGTCTACTCCACAAGACGGCTCTGCTGCTCGATCTGAGCGCGGATGTAGTTTCCGGTCCCGCACCCGATATCCAACGCGAACACCGGCGTCTTCTCCTGCCCGATTCTCACCAGATCCTCATCCAACGGCGACTTGTTCTTCTCCCTTGCCCGATCGAACTTCGGAGCGATTCCTGAGTAATCTATCTTGGGTATCTTGCTCATCTTATCATCTGTTCTCTGCTTTCGCTACGCGCCAGACTTTCTGCGCTCAGCGTCCTTCCACAACGAAATCAGCCCGCGATTGTGGATCACTCGTCTCTATATACTGTGTATAGGCTCGCATCCATTCATTCTCCCACACATCCCGGGCATCCTCCCCGTCTCGCTCGATGCCTCTAGCCAGACAAACAGCTTCGGGCGTCTCTACCCAGATGCATAAATCGTAGAACGCCGTCAGCTCCCGCCGTGTGCTGAATACGCCCTCCACAACGACGGTACTGCCAACATCCACATCTTTCCAACCCGTCAGCGCGTCTGACCGCCAGTCATAGCGTCGATATCGGGCGACCTCGTCCCTCGACAGCGGAACAAGAACCTGATCCCTCAACCTCTCCCAATCGTAGTCCGATCCGGGCTCTGCGACCGCAGCCTTTCTATCAGGCCGGATGCTGACCGGCAACCAGAAATCATCGACTTCCACGACGGATAGAGTGCCAATCCGACACGCAAGTCGTCTCGCCAGGCTCGATTTCCCGGCTCCCCCTCGCCCATCGATCGCGACAAGCCGCGTCTTGTTTCGAGGTGGTTTCGCTGTGATCCTGCCCGCAAGTGTCTCAAAATCCATAGGTGGCTTCAATATGCACCCGGCCTGCCATACAAGAAAGGGGCGAACTCCTTTAGGAATTCGCCGCCTTGCCACTCACTATCTCGCTACCTCACTGCCTATCCTGTTCATCATCCCGCTTGGCCCTGCAGTTCTCCGCTCTTCAGACGAAAGACATTGGGATCACTCTACCGGCGACAGCAAGCTCAGTGAGCCATCTACCGATAGCTGGTTTCTGAATTCCCCAACGATCTCTGCGTCCATCGTGCCACAAAGACCGGAGCGCGACCGGCAATTGCCGATCAGTGCTTCGTCAGTCACAGCTGCCTATCCCGGAAAAGAGTCGACTTTTGCGATGCTGTATTGACGACGACCGAATATGTGAGAAAGTTTTGATTGATCGACACATAAATCCTTCATTTATATAGGTACAGGATGGAATTACACATAAATCCCTAATCCGCAACGATTTATCGCAAGGAGAACCGATGGTTCACGTCATCGCAACGATCGAATGTACTGACGAGAAACGAGACGCCTTTATCACTGAATTCAAGCAGAATGTCCCCAATTGTCTGGCCGAAGAGGGATGCATCGCCTACGGTCCGACGATCGACACCGACTCCGGAATCGGCGCCCAGGGCCATCTTCGCGAAAATGTTGTTACCGTCGTCGAACAGTGGGCGTCACTCGATGCTCTCAATGCACATCTCGCCGCGCCTCACATGGCAACTTACCGGGAGCGGGTGAAGGACCTTGTCGCAGGGGTCTCTCTGCAGGTGTTGGAGCCCGCCTAGTCACCAATACACAAGCAGGAGAGCGAGAGCGGAGGCGAACACGCGAAGATGCCGATTCTTCTCCTGCTCACCCGTTCGAGGTAACTATGATCTCTATCACACAACTATCTCATCCCTCTCGTGGACGTCGAGTCGCTTGCGTCGACGGTGACACACTGGACATCCTCGAAACCACATCGACGTTGGCACTTGTCCAATCTGCGCTCGAATCTGATCGACCACTGGCTGCGATCATTAACGCGGCCGGTTCGTCGTTGTCGGTCAGCTATGATGACGTCTACACGGGCATCAGCGAGTGGAAGCTTCTCGCTCCTTTTGATCATCCGGACGAGCCAAACCGTCTCATCATAAGCGGGACGGGTCTGACCCACAAGGCGAGCGCCGCGAATCGTCAGGCCATGCACGAAGCACAGAGCGGCGACGAATCCGCGCTCACAGACAGTATGCGAATGTATCAATGGGGTCTTGAAGGTGGGACACCACCTGATGGCGAGATAGGTGCTCAGCCCGAATGGTTCTACAAGGGCCTGGGCACGACCGTACGCGCGCACGGTGAATCCCTCGATGTGCCCTCTTTTGCGGATGACGGAGGTGAGGAGCCGGAAATCGCAGGCTGCTACGTGATCGACATCGAAGGTAAACCCAGACGCGTTGGGTTCCTGCAAGGAAACGAATTCGCTGACCATGTTATGGAGAAGAAGAACTACCTGTATCTCGCGCCATCAAAGCTTCGTGATTGTGCCATCGGCCCCGAGCTGATCATTGACGCCGAATTCGATACCATCACCGGTACCGTCAGTATCGAACGAAGCGGTGAGACAATCTGGTCAAAAGGGATATCGAGCGGCAACGAACACACGTGCCACAGCCTCGCAAACATAGAGCATCATCACTTCAAATACGCCGCACACCGCCGTCCCGGCGATCTCCACCTCCACTTCTACGGGGCCGATGCCTTCAGCTTTGGCGAGGGTATCACACTCCAGGACGGGGACAGCATGGTTGTAGACTGGGAGGGGATGGGAAGGCCTTTGCGTAATCCACTGAGAATCAATCAAGAAACAGATCAGTTCAGGCAAGTTCTGAGTATATGACGCAGAGGTGCGGGGAGCAGAGGAGCAAGGGTCTGATCATGATTTTGGTAACCTGAGTCTGTCGGCAAAGCAATCCCCCTTGCTCCCTGCCCCTCTGCCCCCTGCAAGAGAGTTCTACAGAACGTTCTCTCCGGTATAGAAGATGATAACCGACATCCACTCCCACATCTGGCGCTATCCCGATCACTTCGGTGACGACTTCCGCGATCAAGCGATGCGGGCCTGGGGCGGTCACGACGTCGATCTGACGGTTCGCTTCGAGGACTACGTGCGTCAGTCATCTGAGAAGGTGAAGACTGTTGTATTCGGTGGCAAAGCGAAGCTGAGCGGCATGTGGATCGAGGATGACTATGTCGCGGAATACGTCAGCCAGCACGCAAACGACCTGATCGGCTTTCTCTCCGTTGACCCTACGCAGCCAGGATGGCGCGAGGACCTCACGCGTGGGCATCAGGACTTGAGACTCCGCGGTATCAAGCTCCTGTCCACGTATGCGGGCTTCAAACCTTGCGAACCAGAACTGGATGACCTGTGGGCGTATGCAACCGAGCACGGTCTACCCGTTCTCCTGCACACGGGAACGACATTCATCGCACAGGCCCCGCTCGAGTTTACGCTTCCCCGTCATCTCGATGATGTCGCGATCCGATATCCCGATGTCAACATCATCATGGCACACCTCTCGCATCCCTACGGAGGCGAATGTGCTGCAACTCTGCGTAAGCATCCTAACGTATACGCCGATGTCAGTGCCATCCACTTCCGTCCCTGGCAGCTCTACAATGCTTTGATGCTCGTACAGGAATACGGCGTCTGGGACAAGCTCCTCTTTGGCACAGATTATCCCTTTGCTACCGTCGATGACTCGACAGCCGGACTCAGGTCGCTCAACAAGATGCTCGAGGGCACCCAATTACCTCGACTTGACTCGGACAAGATAGAGCAGGTCATCTACAGGAACAGCCTGAAGTTGCTGAACCTTGTCTGACCGATCTCGATGACAGGAAGAACAGAATGTCCGATACATACTGGCCGAGACCACTAGCGCCCTTTGATGAACGCCGGAGCCAGTTCCTGGAGTTCAGCGCCTCCGCCGAGAGTCAGGGAGACCGAGGCTTCTTCAACCAGATCTCGAGACTCGAGCTCGGTCGCGAGATAGACGAAGACGCCATCCGTCACGGGCTGAAGTACGTGGACACCAACCGGGACTGCACGGACTTCGCGGTTGGCGGCCTATTGCGGATAATCGCAAAGTACCGGGACAGCCCGCTCCTTTCACGTGATCTGGTAAATGAGATCGAAGCCCGGCTTCTGGCCTTCAAATACTGGTGGGACGAACCAGGATACGACAGACGTTGCTACCACACGGAGAACCACCAGATCATTTTTCACACGGACGAACTCATTGCGGGACAGCTATACAGAGATCGAGTCTTCGAAAACAGCGGGCGAGACGGACGATACCATATCGAGCACGCCACGGTCTTGATTGAGAGATGGCTGGACTTCAGGATCCGATTTGGCTTCAGTGAATGGCTGTCGAACTGCTACTTCGATGAGGACCTGCTCGCGCTGGTGAACCTCTTTGATTTCGCAGAGAACCCCGAGCTCAGGCGTCGTGCCAGTCTACTCATTGATACGATCCTTTTCGAGCAGGCGCTGCACTCCCACGGGGGAGTCTTTGGATGCACACACGGCCGCACTTATCCTCGCCTGATCAAGGGAGGTCGCGGCGAGAGCTCCGCATCCGTATCGAAGCTGATGCTCGGTGTCGGCATCTACAATAATCCGGCCAACTTCGGTGCCGTGTGCCTGGCAACGAGCGACTATAGCTACAAGCCCCTACTCGAGCAGATCGCCACGGAAGTCGATGGCCCGCAGCGTATCAGAGAGCGTCACAGCATAAACATCGACGA
>CAYYGZ010000303.1:0-4662 GCA_964471275.1 uncultured bacterium
GGATAAGTTGCGGGCAAACAACTCTTCCGTACGATCTTAGGTGACCCTCATTTCTAATGATGATTGTACAGCTTACGGTGACTTTCCACGCTGTGAGAGCGGCGAGGATGGACTCGGTGAAGGCGCTGAGATACGAGTAGGGTCGAGAATTGAGAAGAAAGGATCGAGAGGCAGTCATCCTGAACTTGCGAAGGATCCCTCTGCGTTCTGCAACGGCCTCTTCGACAGGAGGGCCCTGGACAGGGAGAGATTCTTCGCCCTTGGCTCAGGATGACAGGCTAGCGAGGAACGGGGTCGCCGGCTTCGTTGTTGACGGCCTGTAGAAGTGCTCGCATGTAGGCGATCGAATAGGCGATCCCGGCTCGCCGGCCACCGAGAAGAGCCGGTATGTGGTCGGGAATAACAGCGCCGTCGAACTCGGCCTCCCGAAGCGTCTTCATTACAACGTGCATGTCCATGTATCCGTCATCCATCAGTGTCTCTGCCCACGGTTCGGGCATCGGGTTTGTGACGTTTCGGAAGTGGACCTTGAACAGCTTCTTCCGCTCTGCGAAATAACGGATAGCTCCTGGCACATCGACACCCATGCCCTTCTCGCCACCTTCAAGCCAGCAGCCGACACACAGACAAACACCGATGTTCGGGCTGTCAGCCAGGTCCATCGCCTGCTTGTATCCGGCGAAGGTTCCGAAGATGCATCGTGGGATTCCGCCCAGCGCATAGACGGGCGGGTCATCCGGATGGATACCGATGTAGACGCCTGCCTCCTCTGCAACCGGAGCGATCTGCTTGATCATGTACTCGTAGTTCTTCCAGAGTTCATCCTCGGTATACTTGCGCTCGTGCGTGAGCCCACCCTCGAACGTCACTTTACCCCACCGCCCGACTGCGTTCTTGATGTCGAGCGTGCGCGCATCCATTCCACCCCGTCCTGTCGTTCGTCCGGAGCTCCAGATCCCGTTCCCCATGTGTGCGTATGTGTTGTAGGGGATGCCCGCTTCGCCGAGGTTGCGGATGAAAGTCGCGAACTCTTCGACCTTTTCATCACGGCCAGGCAGATTGAGGGTGACCTCGGGCATGTTGTGTACACTGCTGTTTGTGATCCGGTAAATCTGGAGATCGTACTCAGCAAAGCGAGCCTTCAGATGCTTGTAGTAGTCTGCGTTCTGGTTCTCAAGATCCGAAACACCGACCATCATCCACTCGACACCCATCTGCTGGATAAACTGGAGGTCCTCGTCCGTGGCGCTGTCGCCGCATTGGGCGGCGAGCTGGATGCCCGGGTAGTTGGAATGGAATCCAGGAACTGATCTGAGTGCATACGGTTTGTCTGACATTGATTCCTCTCAAGCGTGGTGCTGTTGTGATAAGAGACCGGTGTCACTCTGAGTGAGGTCTCGGTGGTCAGGAGAGCCAATCGCCCTTCGATACGGTTGCTTGCCTGACTGCTGAAACCGGAGACGTCAGTTGATGACTGATGGACCTACCCAGGATAATCAGTGATCTGGTATGTCGGCTAGAGGTCGCTGGTTTCCAGGAGTTTCCAGGTATTGCCGCCATCAGCAGACATGATCGTCTTTCGGCGACCGCTTCCCCCGCCTCTTCCGCGGCCCGGGGTGTTGCCGAAGTGATCCATTCGGTAAAACCAGAAGGTGGACCAATAGTCGAATGAGACGAAGAGTCGTCCCTCGCGATCGATGGTCAGGCGGTGATACCAGATGCTGTATTCAGTGAAGGGGGCGATGGCAAGACGCTTCATTGGTTCCCAGACACCATCCTTCATCTTGCGTTTGTAGGCCAGATTTGCGTAGTGGCTCTCAGGATGATACTCGCCATCGCTCTTCCAGGTCCGGAAGACGAGATGCAACGTGTCATCCGGATCGCAGACAAGACCGATGTAGGTGGAGCGAAGCTCCTCTTCGACGCGTTCGGGCACGGTGAACCCGCCGTGGGCGGTGTCGGGTTCGAGCGATTTTGCGTAGACGAAAGGCTGACCGTGTGTGCCGGTCAAAGTGTGTAGGTATCCCTCGCTGTCGATCGCGATGCTCGGGGTGTTGTGGACGTCGTTGGCGGGAGGACCAAAGCCGATGAAGACGCTTTCTCCGAGGAGACGGCCCTCATCTCGGTCATAGGTAGCGACGTAGGCCGGTACGCCCGGTTCATCGCCGTCAGGATCAGTCGCTTCTCCCCAGACGATATGCACGCGATGCCCACGTGAAACGACTGCGGAGGGAATGCCGGAGTGAGAGGATATTCCGATGGCCTGCGTGGACAACAGAATCGGATCGCCTATAACGAGTGAGCCGTTGACGATTTCCGGCAGAAACAGCTCAAGATCGTTGACGTGCCGCCAGAAGCGGCTGGGGTCATATTCGCCGGTCTCCGTTGCCCGGACGAATGGCGCCGGACCGCGCGGCGTGTTCTGCCCGGCGAATTGCTCGATGTCCCACTGCTGTCTGCTGGCATCACGATCTGGGGCAGGTGTCGCGGTGAACGTGCTGCCTCCATCTGTCGAGTAGAGATAGGCGATGCCTTCCAACGATCGGCCCAGCAGACATACCTCTCCATTCTCACCAAAGGCAACTTTTGTAGAAACTGCCCGGAAGCGTTCTCCTTCCACGGTGTCTGTGAACTCCCCCCCCCCCCTCCCGAGTCGCCGCAGGCCGTCGTCCACACGAATGAACGGACGGTTGTCCGGAGCGAAGTAGATCTGGTTCTCGTTCGGGTAGTCCGGTGTGTAGGCAAACTGCTCGTTCTCGTGCTCGTAGGCACGGTAGACCATTGGACCGTCGAGCGTGAGTTGATCGGCCTGCCCGATCCGTGCTTCCAGCGTCGACCAGGTGGTGATCTCCGGGTGATTTGTGGATGTTGTCGTGATGCGGGAGGTCAGGACGTCGCCTGTCTGTGCATCATCCGGTATGGCGATCGTCGCCTGTAGCGTCGCGGTCGCACCCGCCTCGAGAGACACCGCACTCAGAGACAAC
This sequence comes from uncultured bacterium, assembly GCA_964471275.1. Taxonomy (GTDB): domain Bacteria; phylum Latescibacterota; class UBA2968; order UBA2968; family UBA2968; genus UBA2968. The sequence continues at coordinate 2,985 of CAYYGZ010000303.1, forward strand.
TGCACATCCATGTCAGTCCCACTGACCGTCACGTTGAGCGTATCGGTATGATCGCTGTTGTTGTGGAGACGAAAATCGACCGTGTGGGTGGTTGATGCCGCGGCGTGGAATGCGTGACTGTAAGGAGCCAGCATCCAACGAAGGGCGGGCAGGGAGAAGAAGCTCTCTACGGTAGGTGACCACAGAGAGAGGTTTTCAAGTCGCTCACCGGACTCCCAGCGCGTCACGCCATCGATGTGTACGGTGGCGACTGCCTGAGGGAAATGGAGACGCCAGGGCGAGTCGGTTCGATCGCCCGCAGGGATCGTGTAGGAGGCGATTTGGCCACTGGCTACCTCCAGGTCGGCCACGTGATCCCCCTGAGAGTCGAAGAGCGATGGGGAGGCTGTGCCCTCTGGTAGGTCACCCAATTCGATTTCGATCGGACCTGTGCGGGCGGTGAAACAGATGTCGCCTGCAGTGCCCGGGCTGTCGAGGACTATCGGCTCCAGATGCCGGGCATCTTTATGTCCGCCTGAGGTTTCGATCAGATAACGTTCGCAGTTTGTTGAAAACCCCCACCGGATGTTCTCACCATAACGATCGTGTGTGACCGTTACGTTCAGAGCAAAGATGCCCGTCTGATCCACCTGGGTCGTTAGAGTCGCCGCTGAAGGACCTCCAGGACCGGACCCCTTGCCCTTTCCGTCGTCCAGTAAGACCGCCTCGCCGAGGTTCTCACGGTCAGGCCCAAGGAGGATTGCCCGCAGGTTTGTCGGGTTGTTTCGAGTGTTCAGATCGCGTTTCCAAATTTCTATTCGCAGCTCACCAGGTTCCGCCAGGAAATAGACACCCCCCACGCCGCCAATCGCCATTTCTTCCTGTCCCATCTTGCTTTCTCCGATCTTCCCCCATACCGGCTGGCACAGAATTATTACAACCACGCACACCTTGAGACACCTGACCATCTCGACCTTTCGCTATCGTTCGAGTCACATATATGTGTCGCCTAAACCCGACAGGCAAGCAGCTTCGCAGGCCCACCAAACGGTATTACCCGCGTCGCGCTCTTCGGAAGTGTCTGATAATAATGCGTTTGCCGCTGAGATTCGATTTGCCAATATAAGCAATGACATCATACAAAGTTGCTTGAGACCGGGAGGATCGTATGGTCTGGATAATGGTCGCATTGATTCTCGGGTCGATTGGTTTTGCCGCCTCGACAGTCATGAAGTACAAGGCCTAGCTCGATGACGTACAGCCCAGATTTAATCGTGTGCGTTCGGCAGCGGATAAACTGAAAAAGGGCGTTGAAGTGGAGACGTCTCGTAAGCACGACGATGAAGACAAACGAAGTGCACTCTTGAAGCGGATAACCGATCACAAGACGCGGGTTGCCGAAGTCAGAAGGAGCATCATCGAGGCGGAGAAGGAGCAGGAGGAACTCGAGATGGCCATGTACAAGAAGGAATTCAAGAAAACGCGACAGGAGGCAGCTTGGGCCCACTTGAACTGACTGCGGTCGTATTCCTCGGCCTGGTACTGGGCGTGAAATGGTTCACGCAGCTCCACTCAACACGTCTTGCCGAGCGCCTCACCGTGGCCGAGAACGACGAGGCAAGGTTCCGAGCGTAGTGGTCCCCACAAAGCGAGACGTTTTCAAGCTGCCATTAGAGTTGATTGATGTGCTTCATTCACT
>CAYYGZ010000304.1:0-4636 GCA_964471275.1 uncultured bacterium
GTTCCCTGACACCGAGATGGCGAGCAGCCTAGATGATAGTCTTGCCCTCGGAGATCAGAATCTCAGCCTGTCGGAGATGACCGATGATCTGTTCTGCTGTGTAACGCTTCCTTGCCAGGATGACCCCTTTCTATGTCCCATATCCTAACTTTAGAACTGGTAACATTCTAGGGGGGCAGGTCATAGGATGCCATCCCGATGCTTTCGGGCGGTTGCGTCGATGCGTGCGTTCTTCTCGAGCTGAGCGATCTGTTCGCCCCTGATCCCAATCGGCTTGGGCAGCTCAGTTCTGAATCGCCTGTGCTGACGGCTCGAACTCGCACGACAACTCTTCGGGAGTGCGACCAGCGTGGATCATCTCTACTATCGAGCCTTGAACTCAGATGGGTACGGCGGGCGTGACTTGGGCATCTTGACATCCTCCAGTTCCGAAAGATAAAGGATGTCTACTAAAGCGGGTCAACTCTAGGCAGACGGTAAAGGGCAAAGGGCAGAGATCTTGTGTGATCCCGCGTCCTGTTACTCGATGTTGGGGCGCTTTGTCCGTTTGCCGGATTTCTGCGACTTCTCGAGGGCTTCAAGGACAGCGACGGGCATCAGGATCGATTCACGTGTTTCGTCTGTCTTGCCAGTTTTGAACATTCGGCAGAATGCGCGGATTCCCGTGAGGTAGGTGTTGTCGTCGTAATTGATGGTCCGGTCGAGGCGGCCTTTCTCGCCGATCGCCGAGAGATGGAAGGCCGGTCGGCCTTCGCTGATCAAGTTCATCGTGGAAATTGCGCCACCTGCAGAGTAGAGGGTCGCGGTGTGATTCGCCTTGCCGCGATTCAGTTCTGCGTGTGTGACATCCCAGCCGAGCAAACGGACGACCATGTCAACCTGGTGAATGCCGTAGAAGAAGACGCCACCGTGTTTGGATTTAATATCGCACGGGCCCGTTGAGACGATTGACTGAATTTTGCCCAATTTGCGGGCGTCCCTCGCGAACTCAGCAAATGCAGCCTGCTTGGGGAGAACCGAGAATGAGGTGACTGGTACCTTGAGCCTGGCCGCTCGGTCAAGGAATTCCCGACCTTCCTTGACCCGGTAGCTGAACGGTTTGTCGACGAAAAGCGGAATTTTCGCTTCCAAGAGTGGGCGCACGGCAGGCAGGTGGTATCTGGCGTGACGATGATCGACTAGGGCGGCGTTAATCTCACCGATCATGTCAGACGGGTCCGCTACGATCGTGGGGATCTGACCGCGATCCTGCGCGTCCCGTGCATACTTTCGCGATTCGCCCCAGACGCTTACGACACGACAGCCAGAGACGCGCTTCTCGATGTTCAGTGTCTTGGCGATGGCTAAGGTGTGGCTGTTTTCTGCTCCGACAACTCCGATGCGGATCATAGTTTGGCTCCCGTTGCGTTTGAGCTAGGCCTCAGTGTCTCGTTCAGGCAGTTGGCGAACGGTACAAGATCTCCCGGGGATGATGGCGTCAGCTCCACAGTCGATCATTTACGTGCTCCTCGTCCCACTCTGACGTGGGTTCAAAGTAGCCCGGGTGATCGGGATCGATATGCGCTTTTACCACTTCCTCATTCAAGCCAATACCCAACCCCGGCGCCTCGGGAACGTCAATGTAGCCGTTCTGGATGATCGGATCAGGCAAGCCTGTGACGAGGTGGTTCCACTCCGGGTAATCCACTGCGTGGTTCTCGAGAACGGTGAAGTTCTCGGTGGCGGCAGCACAGTGCACGCTTGCCATCTGCGCCACCGGTGTTGCGGCCATGTGCATGGCCATCGCAACGCCGTATTCCTGGGCGTAGTCGCCGATCTTCTTGGTTTCGGTGATGCCCCCCGAGGTGGCGAGGTCTGGATGGATGACAGCGACCGCTCGCTTCTCCAGGAGATCACGGAAGCCCTCTTTCAGGTAGATGTCTTCGCCAGTGCAGATCGGTGTGTCACACGAATTCGTGAGACGTACATACTGGTCGGTGAACTGCCAGGGCACCATGTCCTCATACCAGGCGAGATTGAACCGGTCGAGTCTCTTGCCGAGCTTGATGCAGGATTCGATCCCGATGTGACCGAAATGATCGGAGGCGAGCGGGATCTCATAGCCGACCATACTGCGCACCGTCTCGACATACTCGACCAGCCAATCGCATCCTTTTTCGGTCAGGTGAATACCCGTGAAAGGATGCATCACATTTTCGGTTTGTAGCATGCCAGCCGGCACAGATACTGCGCCCTCGACGCCTTTTAGCAGACCGATACCAATGTCCATTTTCAGGAACGTGAATCCGTCCTCCACGCGTGCCCTGAGACGCCGACCCATCTCCTCGGCATCCTGAGATGTATTCGTGTCGCAATAGACGCGAACCTTGTCTCTGAATTTTCCTCCCACCAGCTGATAGGCGGGTACCCCGTATGCCTTGCCTGCCAGATCCATCAGCGCCATCTCCACGGCGCAGACGCCGCCGCCCTGTCTGGCGTGCCCCCCGAACTGTTTGATGAGCCTGAAGACCTTGTCGACATTGCACGGATTCTCGCCGACGATCTTGCGTTTCAGCATCAGCGCGTAGGCTACGCTCGCCCCGTCACGGATCTCCCCGAGACCGTAGATGCCCTGGTTCGTGTCCAGGCGGATCAGGTTGCAGCGCATCGGGATGCCCTTCAGCCGGACGATACGCATATCCGTGATCCTGAGGTCGGATGGGCGGGATGCAGTGTTGTTGGGTTCAACCATTGGGGGTCTCCTGTTGTGAGCGCGTGCTGGGATCTGCTGGTAGCGGGAGTGCGAGTTGTGTGTTTGGTGGGTGTAGAGGGGAGCGTTGTGTGCCCCAAGCTCTCACTCTGGCTCCGGTTGCCCGGGGCCGTCCCTCTCCCGCTGGTGGGAGAGGGATTTGGCTTTCTGTTTGATTTGGTTGAGGACGACCTGAAGATGGTCCTCTATATCCGTGTTGGTGAAGCGAATGATCGTATAGCCTTGCTCAACCAGCCATTCGTCGCGGACGTGGTCGTGGATTGCCTGGTCGCCTTCATTATGGACCGATCCATCGACTTCGACGATCAGCTTGAGATGCGGGCAACAGAAATCGGCGATTGCCCACTGGATCGGGTGTTGTATTCTAAACTTGAGGCCGTCTTGCTCCTGCCCACGGACTGCGTCCCAGAGCGCGTCCTCTGCAAGCGTCTGCGGCTTCTGGAATTCCTTTGTCCGCTCCCGCAGCTCAGGTGGTTCTCTCCAATTGTGTCGCTTCGAATCCGCCATACGCGGTCCATCCCTCACCGTCCTACTCCTCTCCCCCCAGCGGGAGAGGAGTAGGACGGTGAGGGATGGACCGCGCGATCAGTGCTACGCATCCAGAATACCTACGCCAATCCCTCCGTCTCCAGATTGTGCGTCTTCCCCCATTCCGTGAAGTCCTCTTCCATCGGGTCGGACCACTTTCGATCAACCTCGCCGGGCGTGTAGATGCCCTCCCGGATTCGCATCTGGCCGAAATAGTCTCTCAGTCGGACGTTCTCGGATCGCTCGACCACGTCCTGCGCCAGATGGGGTGGGACGAAGGCGACACCCGTGGGGGTGCCGAGTACGACATCGCCCGGCAGACAGGTCGCGGCCCCTATGCGAATCGGGACGTTGATTTCTATGAGGGAAACATCTCGAATAGGTGTTGGATCGAGACCTTTGATGAAGCCGTTGAAGTTGTCGAGTTCGACAACTCGCTGGTAGTCGCGCATACCGCCATCGACTACCATACCGCCACCTTGCGTGTTTGCTGCGATGGCGGTGGCAAGGTTGTCACCCGCGAAGGTTCCCCACACGATCTTGCCGAAGAGGTCAACCACGATGACGTCGTTTTCAACAAGCGTGTCGATCGCCCAGGAATTTTGCCCGCCCACGCGCCCTTCCTGCTTGCCGACTTCTTCAATGACTTCATTGAGGTCAGGACGAGATGGGACATAGCGACAGGTGACCGCGCGACCGACCAGAATCTGATCGGGGTGGAGGATTTGCCAGTCGCCCTCGAACTGGAGTTTGTAGTCGTTTGAGCTGAGGACACCCCAGGCTTCCTCGCTGGTGACACGCTTCATCCGGTGAATGAGGTCATCCGGGACCTTCGGGCGTCCGTCGTCGAAGCGGTCGAAGGGGTTCTTGGGTGTGAGGTCGACGATCTTCTGTTTGTCGTTCCAGTTCAAGTGGTTGCTCCTGGCTGGTGATGAAACCGCTGAGGACGCAGAGGACACAGAAGGTCGCGTCCGAACGTCAGACTTAAACGGTTTGGACAAGTGCTGGTTAGGGACGCATAGGGGATCCGTCAGGGGACCGTGTCTGGGTCCATTCGATTACAGGATTTGTGCAGGAGTACTTGGCGGCGAGCTCCTCGTCTATGTCTATGCCAAGGCCAGGCTTGTCATTCGGATACAGATAGCCTTTGCGGACCTCGGGGAGACCGGGAAAGATGTCGTAACACAGATCGTTGAAGCGACACCACTCCTGGATTCCAAAGTTCGGTGCCCAGAGATCCAGATGCAGGTTTGCGGCGTGGCCCACGGGTGATGTGTCACCGGGACCATGCCAGGCCGTGCGAATGTTGTACATGTTGGCAAAGGCAGCGACGTTCCGGGCTGGCGTGATGCCGCCCAT
>CAYYGZ010000305.1:0-4614 GCA_964471275.1 uncultured bacterium
TCGTCTTCGACCGTCCAATGCGTCGCCAGGTTCGGGAGCACCTTCCTACCGTTTGCATCCCAGCGAACCAGGCCATCATAGGCAAGGCGGTCGTCGAGAATCCCCACATCCTGTGGACCGTTCCCGAATCGGGTCCACGTACCGCCATAAGGGCCATTCTGGTGGGGCGGCACGATCACGAGGGGATTGTCGGGCAGACGATCGGCAACAGGAGGCAGTTGGCCCCTCCTCACCTCTCGATCAAGCAGGGGAGCCTGATTGAATGTCCGACGGCGATCCGTCGGCCACTCGGTAACACGATGGACCCTGTGTGGCTGTGTGGTATCGTTCGGATGAGCGGATAGTTCTGGCGTGCTCTCGTGGGTAACTGAAGCCGGGACAGGAACATTCTGGGCACGGGCCCTGGACAGGGCCTCGGTCACGGACGCCTGAAAGCTAGTGGCCAATTCGACCTGATCCGGCGTCCTGGGCGTAGCCATCCAAGCAAGCCGGCCGAGAATGGTCACGACTAAGCCTAGAACAACCAATGTAAAGGCCAGAAGGGAGAGTGTGCGTGCAGGTCGGAAATCAGAGAGGTTCATCGTTCGGATAACTTTGGGTGTATCTCGATTGTAGACAAATAAAAGAAGGGCGTGTCCCGAGGGACACACCCTTCACAATACCTCAGATCGAGGCGTCTACTAGAATCCGTATCCAACCGTGAGGCGGATCGGCTTCTCTTCGAAGTCATCAGCAGTCGACATCGACACGTCGATGTTGATCCGCTGACCGGAGACATCAGCCTTCAGACCAGCGCCAACGCTCCATGCTTCGTTCGTGTGTCCCGTCTTGTAACCGGCACGCAACGCGAGCATGTTGTTGATCCAGGCTTCACCACCGAGATAATAACGGGCTGCATAGTCGGTGAAGAAAGCCTGCTCGGCTGAAACCGTCAGGGAGAAGGGATCACCCAAGTTCCCGTAGATTTCGCCAGCGCCTGCGAGGTAGAACACCGTCGGAACACGCGCGTCCTGTGCGACAACTGCTGCGTCGGCACCCAGGTTGCGGAGTGTCATAGAGAGACGTGTGCTCTTGTACCCTGTGAAGAATACGGTTCCGAAGTTGATGTCAACGGTCGAGAAGTCAACCAGGTCAAGATCCTCTTTGATCCAGCGAATCTGGGCACCGAACGACAGCTTGTCCGTCAACTGCTTCGCAACCGAGAATCCGAGTGCAACGTCGGAAGTACGAACTATCCGGCCAGTTCCGCCCGGATTCTGTGACGTTGTCTCCTCAAACTCTTCACTCTGGAAGAAGATCGCGCTGATACCGAACGTCGCGATGCCCGTCTTGACAGCAAAAGCACCTGTGCCAAGCGTCGACCCCACGACCCAGCTGGTGTAACCAGCCTGCGCGGCCCTCTCCGTTTCCATCTGCGTAATCCCGGCTGGGTTGTAGAAGATTGCCGAGATATCATTACCCACTGCACTGTACGAATCACCCATGCCAACGGCGCGGGCGTTTGTCGTCAGCTTCAGGAATCCAAAACCCGTCGACGACAGACGGGCATTTGTGATCATTCCGTCTTCTTCCGGGGCCGCACGACGGCGGTCTACCGGAAACGCCCCCAGATCCTGCGCCAGGGCATCCTGAGCGCAGAGTCCGAGAATGCCGGCCATCAAGGCGCAGGCAAAGAGTTTCCTAAACATATGTCTCATCTCCTTAAACATTCCGATTCAAAGCGTATGAACACAGTTTGTATCAACTCTGCTCTTCACGAGAAGGCCTCAGCCTTCTCGCAGCTGGGCATCAGCCCAGCCGCCCTACTTGATGACGACGAACGTACCGGTCTGGAACTTGCCCATCGACTCGGGCATCAGCGATGTAACCTTCCAGAAGTAGGTTCCCGGCCATACCGCCTGACCGAAGTCAGAAGGCCGGTTCTCTGTCAACTGGATCCAGGTAACTTCACCCTTGGTCAAATCATCGTTCCACATCGTGTAGATCCACTGACCGGTTACGTCATAAAAATCGATCTGACAACGACCGGGCAGGTTGATGAATCGGATGTTCTGCTGACCCTGGTAACTGTGGTTCGGATCGTCCGGACGATACGGGTTCGGAACGACGCGGACTCGCTCTTCGAGTCGATTGAAAAGTGCGTCCGACGGAACAACGGGAACCACACCGCTACGACGACCGAGCATCGCGACACCCGTGGGACCAGGACCACTCTCAAAGCTCGGAACAGCGCCCGTGCCCTTCCAGTCGTCGTGACCCGTGTCATACATACGGATTGTATACCAACTCGGGAAACCGGCCTTCGAGGTGGCGTCCTGATAGGTATACAGGCCGGTTACCTCGTTGCCTGCGGCGGCATCGTCACCGCCAATATCCGAGCGAGTCCGAAGCGGGATACCTTCCGGGAAAGTCGAGGTCTTCACGCTCGCAAAGACACCGCTTGGATCGTAAGTAACCCCGGTCGGAAGGTTGCCGGCCTGAGCGTCAGCGATCGTAAAGTCCGCAATCAGCTCGTAAGGACCCTCGGCCTCGGTTCCCGACTTGTAGAGCCGATAACCGACGAGGTCTTGGGCCTCGGCACCCGTGTAATCCGGATCAGCGGAATCGGCACCGACCGAAGGCCAGCGGACGACATTCTGTCCCAGAAGGATGGAGTCAAACGCACCACGGATGTTCGGTGGCTGGTTCGGGATATCATAACCCCAATCGTAGACCTGGATCGCACGCTCGAAGTGATCGAACATGATATCCTCGGCCAGCGGAATCTCAGGCTGACGTTCTGCAAACGTCGTCGGCGCGGATCCCTTGCCCATATACAGATTCTGGTAGGCCCACAAGAAGGGCTTGGCGAACTTCGTGTGATCGGAGTACTTCGCCAGATCACCGGGGTGACCACCAGCATATGCGATCACGAACTTGGCCTTCTCGCCCGGGGCAAGATCCCATGGACCGAAGGTCATAAAGTTCGTGTGCATGTCGTTGATTGATGGCTCAGCACCGTGCCCGTTGAGGGTCAGCATGTCATATACAGCAGTGTCGCTGTCCTTGCCGGGATCGGGCTGTGTAAACTCGCCATGTGTTGTGAACTGCCAGATCGACGTGGACGCCGGCTGCATCGCCGACTCGTCCTGTGCCGTGGCCGCATTGTCCTTCGGAGCAACATACGTCTCGCCGTCAAGCCCGCCGTAGGTGTTGAACGGTGGGAATGCATCGACGACACCAACACCGAAATATGTCGGGTGGTTGATGAAGCCTTCGTTCATCCAGCCCTGATCGGTAATAATCCGCCGACCACCAATCTTGAAGTCAAACGGTCCGCCCCAGTCATCATGCGGCCAGGCGGCCTTCTGCTGGTCACCATCGTGATTGTAGAGCATCGCGTGACCCTGTGCAGCCAAGTCAGCACCACGTGCGCTACCGGCAGGCTTCGTTTTGTTCAGCGGAGCCACACCTTCCAGATAGTTCGGTGCCAACGTTGACCGCATCCAGTCATCGGCCGGAAGACGATCGCCACGAAGGCCGTGCCACCAGACTGCGCCCTCGTACCAACTGTCCTCAGATGCGTGGAGGAAACGGTTCTTCACGGCAACATAAACATCGGTCTGGGTCGCGGCTCCGACGTTTTCGATAACCGTTTCTTCAATCAGAAAATCATCGTAGTCCGAGTGCGCATACTGCGCCCAGCGGTTCGTCCACTGGATGTCGTTCAGCGTAGAAGACGCCTTCTGAATACCGACGATTTCTGGGAAATCATCTTCCGAAAGGCTGCTGGCCCACGCGGGCTCACCCAACTGAGCGAACTCGCCGGATGCTACGCGATCCGAAAAAGGAGTGCCATCGTTATATGCGTTCCAGTGGTAGTTCCAGATCATCGCCGGATGGCCACTCGGGACCGTGCCGGCAGAGATCTCACCCTTGGCGGGCCAGTAGTTCGTGACCACACCCGCGATCGCCGGGCCGTCTGTCCATACGATACGGGCACCACCGGTCCGCTTTTGTGCCAGTGACCAGTTTTCGTGGTGCGCCGCTCCCAGATAGGCTTCCGGGTAGGTCGACGGATCGTGATCGATCGTCGTGATATCTGGAGGCTCGATGTTCGTGCCACCGTAGGCGATCGCGACGTTTCCGCCGGTCTTGCTCATGACCCATATACCGTTACCGGCCGTATGGATCTTGTGGTTCCATCCAGAACGGACCCAACCGCCCGAATAGACTTTCAGGTTACGGGCGGAAGGGTATGAGAACCCGTGCGGCTCCTGCTTCTTGCCGTTGTCACGGTGACCGCCCCAACCCTTGTTGACGAGCGACATTGCGATCGAGCCGCGGTGCATCGTCCGATAGGTCTGGGACCACTGGGCCTGTGCCTTTGTCGCGAAACCGGCCAGAATCAGGCCGACCGCGGACAATGCCCCAGCAATCAAAAACCATGCCTTACTCAACTTCATGAGTTCAACTCCTGTTTGAGGTGAACGTTAAGTGTTATCCCCGGCGAACCTCGAAGCGTTTAACATCGGCTTCGAATAGAGACAAACTTTACGTCGTCCTTCCTCGAAGTTGTGGCCGGTGTCCGGGGATGAGATTGTCATCCCCGGACACCCACCGAACCTCTTTGAT
>CAYYGZ010000306.1:0-4487 GCA_964471275.1 uncultured bacterium
GTCTTCGCGACCCATCATTCGTTCCCACGTATCTCGCGCCGGCGGTAAGCCCAGGCTGATGTTGTCCATCTGATCGGGCGCACGGTTCCGTGCCCAGGCTCTGTATGCGTCCTCATAGCAGCCAGGCTCGTCGGAGATGACGAGCCGATCGAATCCGTAATCCGGATGCGGATCCATATGGTCTCGGTTTGCGTGCGGCAAGAAGTGGAGCTTGCCCATATTTCCGCAGACGTAGCCGTAGTTCGAGAGGTAGGTTGCCAGCGTCGGGGTGTCCGTTGGTACGGGGATGCCGTTTCTGTATATGCCCAGCTGTGAGCAATACTGGCTTGTCAGAAAGCTGACGCGGCTTGGCATGCAGACAGGATTCTGAATGAAGTAGTGTTGGAAGTTAACGCCTTCGGCTGCCAGGCGGTCCAGGTTTGGGGTCTTGATTTCTGAGTTGTCGTTCGCGCCGAGGGCGTCCCAGCGCTGCTGGTCGGTGTAAAGGATGAGGATGTTGGGTCTGGTCATTTTGCTCTGTTGGAAAAGACTACCACGAAAGGCACGAAAAGGGGAACTCAAAGGCTTTGGAAAGGTGGGGGTGTTGGGGTGAGAGGGCAATGAAAAAGGCAGATGCCGAAGCATCTGCCTTCTCTGTATCGGAGCACGGCCAGCTGCTGGAGTGCTAAATATCGTAGCCGCGTTCGTCGTGGAGCGAGATGTCCAGACCCCGCGTCTCGTCTTCCTGTGAGACACGCAATCCGACGATGGCATCGACGATCTTGAGGATGATCAGCGACAGAACGCCACTGTAGACGAGTGTGACGACAATGCTGATCGCCTGTCCCGAGAGTTGCGCTCCCAGGCTTCCCGCTGCATAGCCTGCACCTCCGAGACCCTCAGAAGCGCAGATGCCGGTCAGGAACGCGCCTACGATGCCGCCAATACCGTGCACGCCGAAGGCATCGAGAGAGTCATCGTAACCGAACCTGTGCTTCAGGGAAGTCGCAGCCCAGAAGCAGATCACACCGGAGGCGATTCCGATGATCAGGGCACCCATCGGGCCGGCGCTGCCTGACGCCGGCGTGATAGCGACCAGTCCTGCAACGGCTCCCGTTACGGCGCCTAGGATACTCGGTTTTCCGTGTTTCTTCCACTCCACCAACATCCAGGCGAGTGTCGCTGCGGCTGTCGATATCTGCGTGACAAGCATCGCCATACCGGCGCTACCATCAGCGGCAACTGCGCTGCCTGCGTTGAAACCAAACCAGCCGACCCAGAGCATGGATGCGCCGACAACCGTGAGCGTAAGGCTATGGGGAGGCATCGGCGTCGATGGGAAGCCCTGGCGCTTGCCAATCAAGACACACGCGACAAGTGCAGCGATTCCCGCGTTGATGTGGACAACGGTTCCACCCGCGAAGTCCAGCGCCTGAAGGTGATCGCCAAAGTAGGAGCCGTCACCCGCCCAGGCCATGTGGCACACGGGGGCGTAGACAATGATCGACCAGAGCACGCTGAACAGAAGCATCGCGGAGAACTTCATACGCTCGGCAAATGCACCCGCGATAAGAGCAGGCGTGATGATTGCAAAGGTCATCTGGAACATGACGAACACGGTCTCAGGGATCGTGCCAGACATGCTATCACGCTCTACACCACAGAGGAAGGCAATCTTCAGCCCACCGATGAACGAGTTGAGGTTCATTGTTCCGGCGGACATACCGGTCGTGTCGAATGCAATGCTGTATCCAACGGCGATCCAGACAATGGTCATCACAGCGGTCAGCGCGAAGCATTGCATCAAGACGGACAGAACGTTCTTGACCCGGACCAGACCGCCGTAGAACAGCGCGAGTCCGGGGATGGTCATGAACAGCACCAGAGCCGTCGAGGTCAGCATCCAGGCTGTGTCTCCGGAATTGAGCTCATCAGCGAAAGCCTGGCCTGGGACAAGTGCCAGGGCAAGCAGGACAAACAGCAAAAAGCCAGCAAACTTCATGGGATTCCCTCTCAAAATGAGTTAGACGAGTGCATTGATGTCGAGCAGACTACAGTGCGTCCGGGCCGGTTTCGCCCGTTCTGATTCTCACTGCCTGCTCGACACTTGATACGAAAATCTTCCCGTCACCCACGTTTCCCGTCTTCGCTGATTTTTCGATCGTGTCTATTACGCGTTCCAGGAGATCGTCCGCAATGGCGATCTCGATCTTCACCTTGGGCAGAAAGTCGATCACGTATTCTGCTCCCCGGTAGACCTCCCGGTGGCCTTTTTGGCGACCATATCCTCTGGCCTCAATGACCGTCAGGCCTTGCACACCTGCCTCGGCGAGCGCTTCGCGCACTTCGTCGAGCTTGTGTGGCTGAATAATGGCGCTGATCAGTTTCATAGCACCCTCCCCTTAATGTGTGCTGGTTCAGGCACCAGAATGGGACTGAAACACAGCGAATAGTATTTGATACGTCGAGGAAAAACTAGGCGCTGCGAATAGGGGCTCCAAGTTAAATCCGCGTTAATTCTGCTGTGGCCTGTTCGTAAGTGACTGACAGGCTTTGACTTTAGGTGTGCTGGGGAGTAGTATATGCCTCGCTCGATCCACTCATCGGTGATAGTGAATGAGGTTCTACATTGGTGCGATTGAGCGTAGCTCTCTCAGGTATTTGCTGACCGTGTGGGCTGCGTGGCTAGCACATAAGGACAGCCAGGGATCCGCGTTTCAGATCATCTATTGCGCGCTTGCTCAGCAGGCGTCGGCTGGCGAATCAGCGGATTCTTCGCCCTGCTATGGCGCGCAATTGTACCCGCGCCGATATTTGGCACATAGATATCTCGACTCTTACGATCGGCGCACAACCAAGGTAATGACACGGCAGAAGTACTCGCACCTGCGATTTGATGTGTGCTCGTGTGACAGGCATCCGAGCCATACTTGAGAGGTGAGCGGCAGAACTCTTCTCTGATTCTGAGGAGATCATTTCATTCGCTTCTTCCGTTCTCCTCCACATCACTCACGGCGGGGCTTCGTACGCGGTGGCTGAGTAGTCGGTATTGTGCGGGATTGCCGTCTCTTCCGAGCCCTCATCTGATCAGTTAGGCAAGATCAACCCGCTCACAGCAATTCTGGGTGAGAACTGTAAATGACAGATCTGCATCGCAAGCTGCATCAGACCTACAGTGCACAACGTTTTGACTCCACCGACGTGTGGGCAGGCAACCTGCGCGTGGTGCTCGCTGGCCGCGACTATCCTGCATCTCTCGCCCGATGCTTCTCCGACGAGGATGCTTCTGCCGTCGTGTATGCCGAGCTCTATGTTCGCGGCATTGATTGGCGAGAGATGTCGGGGATGTTGAAGGCACGTGTCTGGTGCGATGCGAATGATCTCGGTTCGATCAATGAGCGGGGCCGCTACCATCGGGGAAGTGGTGGCTACTACGAGATGTCCGTCAAGAGAGGCGACGATGGACGGCCGGCGCTTGTTGGGAACAACCTCTTGCTCCAGTCCGAACCCATTCTGCTCGATACGCCGGGGGTATTTCACTACAGCGTTTCGATATCGGCAGAGCCTGATTCGCCAGAGACGACACGGCAGTGGATTGCGCTTAACGATGTCGCCCACAACCAGGATGGCCAAATCGTCGTCAGCCATCCGACGCTCAAGACCTACCGATCGATCTCAGAAGTGTGTATCCGCAAGGTCGGGGCTTCGACGAATGTAGATGGGTTCTTGAGTGGTAAGATCACCGCCCTGACGGATCGTCTGGAAAGCATAGCGGAAGACGTGATCTATCTGCTGCCCTTCTTCAGACCGGGCCATCTCGATCTGCACACAGGTGAGGATGTTCGCAAAGGAGAGTTGGGCAGCGTGTATGCTGTGAAGGATTTCTTCGAGATCGACCCGGAAGTGGTCAGTTCTCCGGCATCAGTAGACCTGGATCACCTGGTGAGCTCAAGATGGCTTCACGATGCCGATTTCGATGACTTGCTCGATGACCGGCAGCGTAAGCGTCTGCGGACGGTTAGCGAGCTTTCTGTATTCTCCCATTGGAAAGAGCTGGAGGATTGGGTAGGTGCTGATATTCTGCTTCAAATGATTGGGCGAGCCGAAATGCGTGCCCTGGTCCAGAAGGCGCACGGTCTCGGAAAACGGGTGATCTTCGACCTCGTTCTGATGCAAACCAGCCGCGATTGTGACCTCATTTTGCAGCACCCGGAATGGTATGTGAGGGATGAGGACGGCCTACCCGCTATCCACAAGATCGCGTGGCTTGTCTACTCCGATGTTGCGCTCCTCGATCTGGTCTTCAACAAGCCGCTGCAGAACTACCTTTCCGGAATCGCACCCTACTGGATCCAACGGTGCGGGTTCGATGGTGTCCGGATTGATGCGAGCCAGACGATCGATCGACCGTTTCTGAAGGAAATAAAGAACCGGACCCATTGTGTGAAGAAGGATGCGATCGTACTGGGTGAGACGCTCTGTCCGTTGGAGGAGTCACAAGACATCCC
>CAYYGZ010000307.1:0-4411 GCA_964471275.1 uncultured bacterium
GCAGTACTTGTGGCGACCCTAGCCTCGCCGTTATTCGCACAAGAGCAGGCATCCGTCGCGGTCTATCCGATTGGGACACTCTCCGGTGGCGATCGGTGGATTGCGGTCGGTCTATCCCGTGATCTCATCGAAAAGCTGATTCGGACACCAGAACTGCGTCCGATCGACGGGGATCGCGTGGCTGCGAAATTAAATGCTATACTGGACCGGAAGGCTAGGGGACCCGCGTGGTTACCTGCCTCCGCCCAGCGTAAGGTCGGGCAATGGCTAGGTGCAGACCTGATTATGACGGGCCTCGTCGGAACCAGCGGGAATCGAGCCGACGCAAGGCGATTCCTGGATGGGCTATCAATCGTACCCTCCGTAACACCCGATGGGTCCGAGGTCTGGGTCGCCGCCAAGCTTGTCGACATACATCATGGAATGGCTGTGTCCTGGGCCTTCGCCGAGGGAAGCAGAGACGGGTTCTTCGAGCTTCAGGACGCCCTTTATCTCCAGATCATCTCTGACCTCGGGATCGACCCGGGTGGTATGGCAAATGGCACGATCGGTCGACCGACCGAATCGATGAGGGCCTATCAGCTGACGCTCGAAGCGGAGAGCATTCTCCTGGCGGCCCGGTCGGCCAAGAAGTCCGCCAGGCAGTGGCGACGTGCTGCCAAGAAGATCGAGCAGTCTCTGCGACTGGACCCCGCATACGCGAAGAGCTACGTAATTGGGGCGAAGGCAGCCGAGAGTCAGGGCGAACTAGATCAGGCGTTAGCCGGATACGGACAGGCATCCGCGCTCGATCCGAACTACGTGGCACCACGGATGGCGATTGCCCACCTCGCAAATCGGGCAGGAGACAATGCATCCGAAATATCAGCGCTTCAGTCCGTGTTGGAAGCCGCAAGCTGGTACGACGAGGCATATGACCGTATCGGCGTGGCATACGAGCGGACGGGTCAAACCCGTTTGGCCGCTGAGCATTATGACCGTGCCCTGCGACTTTTCTCCGACCACCCGGACCGTCTGTATCGTGGCGGGTCCGTTCATCTGACTCTCGGTCAATTCGACCGAGCAATCTCGTATCTCGAACATGCAACGACCCGGATACCCGGTGAACGAGCCTATCACGCGCAGCTGATTCGGGCCTACACACGCGACGGACAGTACAAGCGTGCCCAGGAAGTCACCCAGACGGCTCTGCAGATCGGCGCCGAATCCACAGATCTTTGGTTAGCTGCGGGCGAGCTTGCCCTGCAGCAAGAAGACTACGCGGCAGCCGAAAAGGCGTTTGTTCGCGTGCTTGCCGAACAGCCGGGAAGAATGGAAGCAAGGCTGATGGTTGCGCGCCTCAGGTCGGTCCGGGGAGATTATCAGGCCGCCATCGCTGCATATACTACCGCCGTCGCAGACGGATTGTCGATCGAAGATGTAGTCGAACCGCTTGCTGCGGCATACATCGCGTTGGGTCAGCGGGACCTGGCAGATAAGGTATATCGGGATGCCCTCGCCAAACGACCGGGCGAGGTCGACTGGCTCCTCGCACGTTCACACATCTTGATCGAAATCCTTCGCTACGGCGAAGCAATACCCTTACTCAAACGGGCGTTGGAAACTGAACCCAATCATCCGGATGCGATCGAATGGATTGCTTCCTCCTACGCCGCAATCGGCAATGCCGCCGAGTCGATAGAGAAGTATCGGCGCCTCTTGCGTATAGCACCGAGGCGGACACACGCGTATGTCCGCCTCGGTGACCTCAGTTACCGCGTCAGAGAGTTCGAAGCAGCACGGAATGCATACGGGATGGCCATTGCTGGCGGTCTCGGAACGGCAGACGTCTATGCCGGTATGGGATTGTCGGAAGAGGAATTGGCTGGTTACCGGAACGCACGGACGGCCTACCGTAAGGCGCTGGAAAGAGATCGCAGCAACGAGATCGCCAAGGCGGGATTGCAACGAATGCGTCTGAAGATCAAACCTCCCCGGCGGGAGCCGACGGCCGCTGATTGGGCAGAAAGAGGCAGAAGACTGATCGAAGCAGGAGACATCGAGGCAGCCATCGACGCGCTCGAGCGTTCGATCAGAAAAGAGGCAGGAAATCCGACAGTTCTGAGCAACCTGGGAACAGCATATGCCCGTCTCAACAACGTGGAAGGAGCACGTTCGGCATTCGAGAGTGCGGAGCGACTGAACCCGACCTCAGAATCCGCCTACAATCTAGGGAGACTCAGCTTCCAGGAAGGAAAGGCCTCTGAAGCGATGCTGAACTATCAGATCGCCATCCAACGTGACGGGTCGTTTCTGACAGCCGCGATGAATCTGGCTTCACTGCAGGCGGCCGCAGATGACCCGCTCAGCGCGATCAAAACGCTGGAGAACACTCGGAGTCACCATACGCAGAACGGGGCAATCGTCGTCAGCCTTGCCAATACGCACTACCAGGCGGGCGAATTAGCTCGTGCCTCCGAACTCTACAACGAAGCGAAATCGCTGTCTGGCACGCTCACCGATGCAGAGATTGGCCTTGGAAACATTGCCCTGACTCAGGGAGATGCCACGGCCGCAACCGCCCACTATCGGAAGGCTATTGCCGCCGACCCGGAAGACCCGGATCCTCACGTAAACCTTGGGACGGTCCTGATTCAGCAGGAGCTCTACGGCGAAGCAGTCGCATCGCTCCAGAAGGCCCTTGAGCTGAACCCGGTCGATCTGGCCCTGCATCTGAACCTCTCCGTCCTCTACTACCACACGGAGCAGTATGCAGAAGCCCTCGAGTATTGCCATGCCATCCTGGAACAGGATGGATCGGTCATTCAGGCACAGCGGATGATCGGTGACATAGCGGCGACTACCGGAAAGCACGAATTGGCCGTCGACGCCTATCGCTCGGTCCTCCAGCTTCACAGTGAAGACCTGCTGTCGATCCTGGGTATCGCCGAAGCCTACAACGCTCTCGAGCGTCCTGACGATGCCCGTGAACACTGGCAGGCGTGGCTCGACATCGTGGGCGACGATCCACAATACCAGGCACAGGCAGAGGCCATCGCCAGACGTCTTGAAGGTAACAGCGTCTCGGACTGGTTCTACGACCAACTCAAAGAACTGCGCTCCTACCTGTAGTTCGGTGCCGGCCGGGGGCCCAGGCCGTTATGGACCCAGGCTTTGCCTTCCGTGTGAGCTCAGACTCGTGCGAGCTCATCTTCAGTCACTGTGTGATCAAGGAAAGCTCAACATCGACCAGACTCTCATAGACGTTCGCAGAGCCAATCCGGCAAGGCAGCATACAGATCGACATCTCCGTCGGAGATACCTGTTGGACATTCACTTAGTCTCGCGATCGGCAGGGATGTAGCTCTTCGGTCGCGGCTCCTCATTTGCCGTGACAGAAAACGGGCAGAGCGACCTCGGCATCGATAGGTCATTCTGCCCCTGTATCCGTGAACCGGGTGGCTACTATATCTGGCAGGGCGGTTCGCCCATCGTCAACCGGATCATCTCGGTTGCGGCCTCCAGCTGTTCCTCGGAGCCAATAACACCCAGGTATGCCGCGCCCTCTGCGCCGTAGGTACCTCCCCCCGCAATCAAGCAGGCTTCCGCGCCCGTCACCAGCTTGATGGCATCGAGTTCAGTGACGATCTTGCCCGGCATCGGCATAAGGCGCGGACCCTTTGCGCTGGGTGCATTGCACCGTTCTGCAAGGACGTTCACGTCCTCGAATACGCGCTTTTCCAGACCCACAGGCACAATCAGTTGAACCCGTCGTCCGACCACGGCCGGAATCGTTGCGAGAATCGTCCCTCCGACAGAGGACCCGATCTGTACCGCGCCCTGACCGCGACTGTCAAACGCATTGGCGCCCTTCAGAACAACATCGCCTGACTTTAGATCGTCCGTCACATCGACTATGGTCTTCCCCTTGTCTTGCCACTTGCCGTCGACAATGATCACATCTCCCGGAAAATCGACCTTGCTGACCTTGGACCGGGGAGCCACCGTTATGCCGCGACGAAAACCCTCTCGACGGAATCCCTCCGCCTGGTCAATCGACTTCAGAATCTCTTCGGCGACATAGCCATTCGTTGAACCTGCGATAATCACGAGTGTGCCGTTTTCAAGCACGCCCTTAATATCCGGATGGTGCGCCATTCCCATACCGATCAGTCGCTTACCCATGGATGTGGTTACGTTGAACTGCTTCATTCGATTCTTTCTGTTATGAGTCCCGGTGGCCGAAATCGTGGTCCATTGCAGAAACCAGTCACTGGTGCCTTCTTGGCATGAGTGATCGCTGCCTTCTGCTACCGCCGGACAATATATATACAGACCTGACCAGGGAGGATTACGAAGTATGGCAACCTACACCGAGGAGGATTACGAGAAGAATGCCATCTCAAATCCTGAGCATCTGAATGCCGCCTCA
>CAYYGZ010000308.1:0-4364 GCA_964471275.1 uncultured bacterium
TGTTCATACTTGTCAGTTCTGGAGCACGCATGGCCGGTGGGAAACGGATTCTCGTGATCGACGACGAGCGGGATTTCTGCAGAATGATGGTTGAGATGCGTACCGGAGAAGGCTATCTGGTCGATTCCGCCGCGCATCCGATTCTGGCAGCCGAACGCGACTTCTCCGGGGCCTACGCCTGATCACGCTCGACCTCAACCTGGAAGAATTCGACGGGCAGGACGTATGGGATCTGTATAAGGATCAGGATGTCAACACCCCTGTGATCGTTATATCGGGCTATCTGAACCAGGACACGATGAACGCTCTCGAGGACTCCGGCATTCGGTTTACCCTCGAGAAGCCGTTCCGGAAAGCTCGGCTGTTGGGAGTGGTCGAGACTGCACACGCAAATTGAACCATATGGTCAGCCTAATGAGATGGGCGCTCCCGGAAACGGGGCGCTCTCTTTGTTTATACCCACAGCAGATTGGTGGACCCCCTTGTGGCGCTTGAGTGGGAGTACCTTACCCCCTCTTGGCAGACGGATGCCTTCCTGGGAACAAGACAGAAGGGATGAACAGAAATCTCGCAAGATTTCGAACAGGAGGGTTCAGTCCTCCTCCGCCTGTTGGGCCAGCGTGGTCAGGACCTGCGCGATTCGTTCCCGCAGCGATTCGGCCGAATCAGGCGTCCACTCGTAGAACCCTTTGCCCGTCTTTGTGCCCAGTTCGCCCCGTTCGACCCGTTCTCTCAGGAGTGGGGACACGGTCGGAGAGCTTTCAAGTTCCGGCTGGAGATTCTCGGCGATTGTGAGGATGAGATCCCATCCGGCGAGTTCCCAGACCTCGAAGACACCGGCAGCAGCCAGGCGCCTGCCAAAACCGCTCTTGATCACCATGTCCACATCCTGTGGGCTCGCAACTCCTTTCGCTACGAGAGAGATAGCTTCCCTGAAAAGCGCGGCCTGCAGACGGTTCCCGACGAATCCCGGCACCTCTTTCTGAATGATCACAGGGCTTTTACCAACACGGGTCAGAAGATCATATACCGTGTTGACCGTTTCGTCGGAAGTCTTGTCGCCTCTCACGACCTCGACAAGCGGGAGCAGGTGCGGGGGATTGAAATAGTGGGTCACCAATACTTTGTCAGGCCTTCGGGTTGCGGACGCAAGCTTACTTGGCAACAGCGATGAGGTGTTGCTTGCCAGTATCGTCCGCTCCGGACACAGCTCATCCAATGATCGGAAGACGTCCTGCTTGAGCGTTAGGTTCTCGGAGATCGCCTCGATGACAAAGTCCGAGCTATCGACGATGTCCTCCAGGTTCGCGCTGAATTGAATCCTGTCAGGCGCAGATCGCGCCTGATCCTGTGTCACCAACCCGATTTCTGCGAGCATCCTGAGGTTCGCGCCGATATCCTTCGCCGCTCCCTGTAGGATCTCATCACTCAGATCGTGGATTCGGACCTCGAGTCCCGCGATCGCAAACTCCTGAGCGATGCCGTGCCCCATGAGCCCAGCCCCCACCACGCTTACTCTCTTGATTTCGTTGGCTTTCACTTCATCTCCTTCTGGGAACCATATGCCGGGTCGATTCCAGCAAGCGGCCTAGAAGTCCGTTTATGCATGCGTAAGTGTGGTGGGCTCCAGGACTGACCGCAAACCAACACCGGAATTGCGATCGGCAAGTATCGTCAGAATTCTGGGTTCTGAACCAGGTTTTGGCTTGAGTCGCCAGGCTTTGGAAACGATGTTTGTGGCGTTGGTCCGGTTGGTCGCAGTATCACTTCAGTTCTCAAGAGGACAGGTGTCAGATGGCGGGTAGCACGACAATCAAATTGATGACCTACAACCTGAAGTTTTCGAGTCCTACATTCGAGCCGCCGTGGGAAGTGCGGCGCGAAATGCAGGTCAACATGATTCAGAAACATAAACCGGACATCATAGGTACACAGGAAGGCCTGAAGGAGCAAATCGACTATCTGATGGATCATTTACCTGACTATGTGGTCATCGGGGAAGGTCGAAAGGGAGGGGATGATGATGAGCACTTGGCCATCTTCTTCCGGCATTCTCGGTTTCGCCTCAGGGAAATGGGAAGTTTTCAGCTTTCAGAAACACCGGAAGTGTTGGGCAGTGGTCCCGAGAATAACCCCCGCATGGCCACGTGGGCGCGCCTGGCAGTTGTCAATAGATCGCGGGAGGGAGAGGCCGGGACCTACCCGGTGAACTACAGAGGACACTGGGAGAATACGCAGGAGCTTTATGTCTTCAATACGCATCTGTTCGATCGAAAGGATCAGCAGCTAGCGAAACTGAACGGTGCCAGACTGATCCTGGAGAGGATCAATGCGCTTGACCGATTTGGTGAGTGGACCCAGCTGCGTCCCGTGTTTCTATTGGGTGACTTCAACTCGCGACCGGGAGGCGAGGTATACAGGGTACTCGTTGATGATGAAGATTCAGATGATTCGCGAATGCTGAAGGACAGCATGGAAGGCGTCAGCGGGATCGATTGGGTTCTGTTCAGGGGCGATGTGAAAGTTCTCTCCGGCGAGATCGTGGATGACAATGTTGACGGTGTCTACGCATCCGATCACAAACCGATACACGTCGAGTTCCGGATCAATGATTGATCCCACCACCGGTCGAGGCTACAGGTTGCCGGATTTGAGGAAAATGGCGTTGTCCCCGGGAGTGTCTCCCTTCTAGCTCGGAAGCGTCCCTGTGGCACGCACAGGGGTCTCTGAACGCGTGTCGCATTGGCGCGCGATGTCCGGATAGGACTCGCGACTCAGTCTAAAGTTATTCTTGTAAGAGAAGTTGCCGACCAGGCCGATCAGGGGTTGACGTCTCTGCCATACGCATCGCCAGATGCGTCGCAGGATACGAGGCAGAGAATAGAAGCTCCGGTTGCACGCAAGCATTTCCTGCATCAAGTCGTCCTGCGACAGATGCGGGTGCTCTATCACGGGAAATGTCAATGTGTAGTATTTCCAATCATCGGGATATCGATTCAGTGGAACGTTGCCGTCGGCAGTCATTTGGTCCCAGAGGCGTGTCCCCGGTAAAGGAGTCAGGAAGAGCGCATTGAGGAAGTCGACACCGAGGTGATCGGCTGCCTCGGCGATATGCTCACCGATTCCCGCACGGTGCACGTCGAGTCCGAGAATGTAGGCGCCCGCCACGAGGATGCCGTGTCTCTGGATCCTCTTCACCGATGCATGAAGATTCCGGTCATTCTTCAGGTTGAATTTCTTGCCGATCTCCAGGAGCCCTTCCGCCGTGTGCGATTCGAATCCGATAAACACGCCCCTGCAGCCTGCCTTCGCTGCTAATCCAAGAAGCTCGTCGTCATCCGCGAAATTGATCGTGACCTGAGCAATCCACTCCTTCTTCAGATCTGCGTGTATCATTGCCCCGAAAAGGTCCTTGGCGTGGTCGATGTGTTCAGCTCGTGTTCCGATCAGGTTGTCATCCACAACCAGAACTAAGCGTTCGCGGATCTGTCGGAATTCCTGGATGACGGCCGGGATCGGACGCTGCCGGTAGCGCGTGCCGTTGAAGGACGTGACGCTGCAGAAGCTGCAGTTCAGGGGACATCCCCGCGTGGTCTGGATCGAGCCGAATGCGTAACCCTCGGTCAGCAGGTCGTGGCGCGCAGATTGCAGATTGTCTGCCTCGGCAAGGGCGCCGTCATACAGACGGTCCAGGCAACCCTCGGCGGCATCCTCAAGCACATGAGACCACACTCCCTCGGCCTCACCCGTGACGACTGAGTCCACCCGTTCCAGCGCCTCGTCCAGGCACATTGTGGCGTGGATCCCTCCCATGACGACAGGAACGCCCTGATCCCGATAGATCTCTGCCACTGAGTAGGCACGACCGGCCTGAGACGTGAATGCGGTGATGCCAACGAGATCGGGCCGGGGCATGGTATCGTAGTCCGGCACACCTAGATTTTCGTCGATGATCGAGACCTCCCATTCGGGAGGAGTCAACCCCGCGAGCACCATCAGACTGAGTGGTTTCCACACGCGATAGTGGTTCCAGCGACTCTCATCGACTTTAACGATGCTGACGAGCGGATTGGATGGATTGATCAGGTAAAGTCGCTTGGCCAAGGTTCCTCGCGAGTGCACCCGTCCTCTCGGTCTCAAGACGATGGCGCCGGTCGTGTGATGTTCAGCGCATCTACGGGATGCGCCTTGAATGTCTTCGGACGGCAACCCAGGTTGCACGAGCGTCAACGGGTAATGATTGCCGTATCGCTTCCCTGCTCGTTTTGGTTTTTGGCGTGTGCAATTCTTCGAAAACGTTGCTGACTGCCGCACGAATACCACACTGCAGGTTTCCGCCCCCTGTCGCTGTTCAATAACGTCAC
>CAYYGZ010000309.1:0-4353 GCA_964471275.1 uncultured bacterium
TTGCAATTGATCAACAATGATGGCACGGCAGCCGTTGACCGATGATCTGTTCTGCTGTGTAACGCTTCCTTGCCATGACAACCCCATTCTATGTCCCATATCCTAACTTTAGAACTGGTAACATTCTAGGGGGGGCAGGTCAGGACGAAAAGGAGACTGCTTCGACAACGCTGTAGCAGAATCCTTCTTCTCAACCATAAAAAAAGAACGCCTAAACCGAGAAATATACGCCACGTCACAACAGGCAAAACGGAGGATCGAGCACTACATCAAGTTCTACAACCAACGTCGTAGACACTCTACTCTGGGCCAAACGAGTCCGGATCACTTTGAACAGAAACATCTCATTTAACCTCGTGTCCTCTTTTTCGAGGGAACTACAAGCTCCACTCACCTAAGTTCGATCTCCCTATCTCTCTTTGACCACCACCTTCAGCCTACCGGCCTGCCCGGCGGAAGGCCGCTTCCCGCTCGCCGTCTCCAGTCCCTTCACGATCACCCGCTCACACGGTGCATAGGGGAAGGGACGCTCGTCCGGCAGTCCCTCCTCTCCCTCGTCCGGGTCTGTGAAGAAACACATCCCATCGTAGTCGTCGGGTGTGTTGGAGTCGTCCACGTACAGGGTGTCGATCTCGACTTCCTCCGGCATGAAGCAGGGATAACCGAAATCGTGCATGCCGTCGTTCCGACCCCCGATCAGGTGCGGCCAAGTCTTGTCTCCGCAGCTCGGGATCCATCGACAGTTCAGGACCACGATCTTACCTTCCCAGGTGCTCCCGTAGTCGTGGCGCAAATTGACCAGGGCCGGTCCGTTAAGCGTCGAATCTTCCAGTGTGATCACGCCGCGTCCGATCGCATTCAGCCCCATATGTCCCAGCTGACACCGGCGGATCGTATACGTTCCCGATACGCCCATATGCGTGTCCATTCGGGACATCTCGCAGTCCTCGAGCAGGATGTTCTTGCAGAAACTGGACTCGATCACACCCCAGCGCGTCTTGTCCGTGATCAGATTCTGGCGACACCCGATCATATTGAAGCCGACGATGTTTCGTGCATTGTAATCGTAGGTCCCCATCCTCACCGGTTTACCTGCCGCGCCTATGCCTTCATAGATCCGATGCCCGGTTGCGAAGCAGTTCCTGAGCGTGATGTTGGCGCATTGACGTGAAGTGATGAACCCGGTGTATGGGCATCCGACTTCCGTCTCGCCGACCACGTAGTGCACCAGTCCCACGACCTCGGTATTCGATCGTTCGAGGATGATGTTTCGGCACCAGTAGTTGTAACCGACCGGATGGTGCTGACGGTTGGCGAACGTGTTGAACACACCTCCGCGGATAAACAGCGTCTCGTCGTCCATAGGACGTGCGTCGATCCCGGTTATCACGTCATACTCCCAATCAATGTCCGCTTCGATCGATCCATCCCGACGCAGGATAAAACAGTCGTGCTGGGGGACACCTTCGTTCTGGTTGAGACCTCGGCGAACGTAGAGTCGCTTGGTATTTTTCTCAACCATCACGTAGCAGTCCCGTTCCGGCCGTACGTCGACCTTTCTCTGGTCCCGCGTCAGTGTCTTGATGTCGAGTTCGACAGGCTCGAGCGAGGACCGGACCTCGAAAAGTGGCGTCCTGTGATCCTCGACGCCCTGTGAATCGTCGACTATGAATCGGGAGGTATTCCAATCCGTATTCGTAGTGATGACGGCGGTCTGTGCCGTCGTGCCCAGATTGTAGGTCGCATCCGGTCGAGTGCGCACATCGAGGCCGCGTTCACTGGCGTGGGCGTGTGCTTCACAGATGGCCTTCATGTCGTCCGCTTCGCCATCCCCTTTTGCGCCGAATGATTCGTAATCGACCGTGCCGCACTTTAGATCCATTGCCACTCCTCACTCTCGTATGATAGTTGATGACACGAAGAACCGTACTGCGAGAACGAGCCGAAGTCCAAGGAAAAGAGGAAAGACCCGTTACGGTCGGATTGAGCCTTTGCGTCACCGGGCGATGTGTCTTCTCTGTGAAAGAGGGCATGAGAGGAGCCTGAGAAAGAGTGCCTGGCTGTGTGATCAAAGGATGCCCAGGGATGGGCCGTCAATTTGGCACCGGCGTGTCACTTAGCGGTCCGCGTACTTACGAAGTTGCCGTTGGGTCGAGGTCGTTAGGCCCGAACCGCTAAGTGCTGCTGTTAAGTGTTGTGCCCGTGCCAGTGTGTTTGCCAGGGAAGGCAAACACACTTCCTTCGAACTCCGACGTGATAAGTAACTCTCCCTCACCACGCATAGCGTCCTACTCGGCCTTTTACCGCGTCACACGTAGCGTCCACGATCCCGATGCATCCGGGTCCCGAATCGCAAAGACGACCCGATTGAGCCGTGTACCCCACATCGCCTGCATCAACTCGTTCTCCAGTGCGATTTCCTCGACAGAGGCCGTCATCAGGTCCGAGTCGTAGAGAACAGCGCCTTCCCCGGATCGTCGACCATTGGATAGTTCGCTTTCGGTGAGCACGATACGTCCGTCTTCGAGGGAGGCGAGACAGGGTGTCACCAGACCGAGTGTTATCTCTCCGGCCTTTCTCGAAAGCACGTAACTGTCGTGAATCCTCACCCCTTTCCCGCGATCGAGCGTCACTTCTCGTATCCAGGACACTATCCCGGCCACATCCGGATAGGCATTCGCGATATCCGCTGAGAACGTGGTGTGTGCATCATCCTGCTTGTGTACAACCCCTCTAGCGGCGTGCGCCAGGCCTTCAGACTGCATCACACCATCGATCGTCGGCAGACTGTGATAGGCTGACTGCATCGTCCAGATGTCATACCGGTTCGGACTGAATGTATTGATCGTATATGTCTCAACCCCTGGGTCGACGATCACGGGCTTCCCGTCGACATACACGATACAATGTCCGACATCGTTGTGGTTGTGACTCTCGGCGTTGTGTCCGCCCTTGGCAGCGATGTAGAACCCGTTGGCCGTTCCGGCCTTATCACGGGCTGTTACCACCTGGATGTCGGGCAGCCACACATCTCGCGGAAGAGGCTGCGCGGATTCCGCTTCGAGGAGTTCGCCAATTGAGAGCAGCGCGGGAATCTGTCGAGCGATATGGTTGGCGGGGTGATAGAGCCTTTCCTGTACACCGTGTGTCGCAACCTTCTCACGACCTGCGAAGTATGCCCCCATTCGCATCATGTCCGGATCCTGGATGCGTTTTCCGTAGAGATACACCAGGAACGGTGGGGGGCTCACCAGCGCGTCGGCATCGGCGAAATTCACGAAGTATCGATCGTCGATCTGCACTTGCGTGATGTATTTGCCGATGTTCCGGATCAGAGGGTCATCATACACGTCGATCTCACCGTTCGTGACACTGTGCAGTGTCTCGAGACACTCGAAAAGGCGAGCGCCTGCCACGCTCCAGTATCCCGGACCTTCATCACAGCCGCCATCCCGGGGATAAGGGTCGATGAATCGGTCCAGGCTGCGGATGCTTTTGTGTACCGCAGCGAGACGACGCTCCGGATCCGCTTCCATCAGCAGAGCAGCGGTCAGCCAGCACGAGTTTATCAACGTGTTCCAATTGTTGACGCGCGGGGGACTCCCAGCATCTCGAGAACAGAAACCCATCCACCAGAAGTCATCCCGTTCAAGACACGGGGCCAGCATCCGTCGCTGCATCTCCCGTTCGACGCGAGGCTGAATCAGCTTCGAGTAGGCTTCGATCTGAGGCCCGAGGAGATACGACGTCCACGCAATCAGGCTCGCGGCTTCCGCGACGAACAGGGCGACGATCGGTTCAGATGTGTCCGGCAGGTCGTATCCCGCCTTCTGGATCGAAAGCGTGAACGGTTTGCCCCAGAACGATTCCTCGCACAGCGCCCAGACGCCGTCGACGATATCGTCCATGAACCGGCCCTGACCTTCGACACACTCCGCGACGACGAGATCGCACAATGCGGTCCGATGCCGCGCCCTGTGCTTGTCGTAGAGCGCGCGATCTCCCGTCCTGGCCATCTCCAGGAACATAGTGGCCCGAAAAGGTTCTAAGCGGAAGCTGAGGCAGGCCTCTCCCTTTGCGATGTGCACCTGACGAACGCTCTCGGGAATGGCCTCCCAGTCGGCTCGCTCGTCTCTCGTCGGATACGGGTGCCAGGCTTCTCTTGACACCAGGATCGCTCGCAGTCGCTCGATTGGATACGCTTCGCTGAGCATTCTGTCCTCATCTAGTCCGACTCTCACATCATTAGGCTCTTCAATCGTGAGCGTCGCAGTATGTCGCAAACCCGTAATCGTGCCACAGAAAGGCAGAGCCCGGCCATTTCTACCTATCCGCTCTTGTCCTTTGCTTGAT
>CAYYGZ010000310.1:0-4340 GCA_964471275.1 uncultured bacterium
CCTAGGCCCAGACGTGATTGCGATGCTCAGGCCGGAGTCTGATGCAAGAGCCGTCTTTGTGAACCATAGCCTGCTGCGTTTGGGCTGTCTGGCCAGCACCTTTAGCCCTTCCTGACGCCAGATTCGCTCCACACGCTTGTGGTTCACACCCCAGCCGTCGGCTCTAAGCATAGCCGTGATTCTATGATAACCATATCGTCCGTAGTGGCTGGCTAGAGAAACGATGTTAGTGGTCAGGAGAATCTCGTCGTCCGCCACTTTGATCGTGTATCGCTGGATGCGGCGCATCTGACCCAGCACACGACACGCCCGACGCTCCGAGACGGCCAGTGTCTCACGCACGTGCACGATCGCCTCCCGCCGACGCGCCGGGCTTAGAAGTTTCCCGCGGAAACCTCCTTGAGAATCGATATGTCCAGGGCCTGGTCAGCAACAAGACGCTTCAGCCGTCTGTTCTCTTGCTCCAACTCCTTGAGCCGACGCGCTTGGCTGACCTCCATACCGCCGTATTCCTTGTGCGACCGGTAGTAGGTCTGTTCGCTGATGCCCAACTCACGAACAATCTCGGCGATCGTCTTGCCCTCAGAGGTCCGGATCTCAGCTTGACGAAGGTCTCCGATGATCTGCTTTACTTTATAACGCTTCCTTGGCCACGCGGCCCCCTTTCTATGTCCCATATCCTAATTTTAGAACTGGTAACATTCTAGGGGGGCTGGTTATCCTAACTCTGGGTGTGGACACATACATGGGTGCAGGTCAAGTGCGTAGGCTTTTTCCATTTGGGTTCGAATTCCCCCTTCACGCTCCGCGTTATGGCGGGACAGGCCGGTTTCGTCCACCATATTTATGAGAGGCTCTCGTACTTCGGTGCGGGAGCCTTTTCTGTTGTGTTTGTATCCTGCCCTTACGCCGCTAACTTCGTGTGGAGAAGGTACAGGCAGCCGGTCGTCGTCCTCGATTCCGTCATTGCTCTCCGCCAGCTTGCGCGTATGTTGCGTGGACCGTTTTCCCGTGTACACCCAACCCAGGGACCTATGAGTAAGAGCGATACCTGTACCGGAAAGAAGACCGGAAAGCCCCTGACGGAATATGTCAGCCTTGAGGACGCCGAGGCAGGTGCTGAGCACGCCAATGCGACCTACAAGCGCAATCTTGTGCCCTATCACTGTGAGGTGTGTGGGAAGTGGCACCTGTCGCCGAAGGAAAGACAGACGCCGAGCACAAAGTGTCCGTTCTGCAAGGGAGCGAACGGGCAAGCGAAAGACGCTTATCGCAGTCAGAAAGAAGCTCGAAGACGCGCGGACATCCTGAAGAAGGAGCAGGGCGTGGCGCTCAAAGTGTATGCCTGCGAACACAGCGACACTTGGCATTTAACTCGCGATCAACGCCCCGACGGGCTGACGTGAGATGAAATCTCAATCTGGAGAAGACCCCATGGATGAATTCGAACTGATCAAGGACAGGGTGGTCTCTGAGCTTCGCGGGGTGGTTACCAAGCGCGACTGGGGAGAGCAGGTCAAGAGGTCGTCGGACAGTGACGATCGCGTAAGGTCGATTATCGACAGGATGAATGAGAATGGAAGCTTCACGGACATCGACTATGTGGATCTGAGCAGGGAGGCAGGTTTTCCCCAGCGCAGACATACATCCGACCTCGTGCGGCTGGCACAGGCCTATCGGTCCGAGTCATCCGAGTTCTGTGAGAGCAGCGAGCTGGAGGCAATCATCACCCGGGGATACACCTACTGGGTCGACAACGACTTTTTCGGCGATAACTGGCACAACAACCAGATCTCGACCCCGACGAGCCTGATCGAGCTCACGCTGCTGTTCGGGGATCGGCTGTCCGATGAACAGATCGAGAAAGGCCAAGCGATCATCGGCAGAGCACACATGGATGCGTCGGGCGCACGACCGAGCGGAGACCGTATCGTGATCGCCGGGATCTTGGCGAAGAATCTCCTCTTCAGAGGGAACCGGGAGGCGTTCGATGATATCATTCGGCTCATCGAGGGCGAGGTAAAGTTTTCGACCGGCAGCCGAGGTATGCAGCACGATTTCAGCTTCCACCATCGGGGCGACCGGGTGAACAACACGACCTCGTATGGCTACGGGAAGTACGCCAACGTCTTTGGGGAGTGGGCATCCTACGTAGCCGGAACACAGTATGCCTTCTCTGCCGAGAAGATCAGTCACCTCGTCGACTACTACCTGGACGGTATCGTCAAGATGCAGGTTTACGGCATCTATCCGGATGTGAGTGCAAAGAACCGTTCCGTTACTCACAAGGTCTCAACGTTTGAGCCCTACGATACCCTTGAGATCGAGCGGCTGCTGGAAAGCACAGACTATCGGAAGGACGAACTGGAGGAGATCGTCCGACTGCGAAAGGGCGAGTCCAGGCCCTCAGCGTCTTTCGCGCAGTTCTTCTGGCAGAGCGAACACTTTGTATTCCAGCGACCCTCGTTCTACACGACGGTCCGGATGTACTCCACAAGGAACCGCAATATGGAAGTTCCCTACAACGGGCCCGGTAAGCCGACACACCACCGGGGCGACGGGACGAACTACCTGTCGATGCGGGGAGACGAGTATCACAATATCTGGCCGGTTTATGATTGGCAGAAGATCTCGGGGGCGACGATTCTGCAGAAGCCTGAACTGCCATCTCCCAAGGAGATTCAGAAGGATGGGCTGACCGAGTTTGTGGGGGCCGTGACAGATGGTCTCTACGGCTCGGTCGCATTCGACTTCAAGAGCCCGCACGACTTCATCGAGGCCAGAAAGAGTTGGTTCTTCTTCGACGATGCGTATGTCTGTCTGGGTGCCGATATCCTGGGGGGCAGGCGTCTTGCAGCCGGCGGTCTGGGTGGTCAGGTTTATGAAGAGGGACCTTCCGTCGTCACGACGGTTAATCAGACTCTGATGCGTGGAGACGTGACCGTTGCGCGTGGTGGTGCGCCAGAGATGCTCGCGAACGGCAGTCGAAAGCTCGAGGGTGTCGAGTGGGTGCATCACGATGGTGTCGGGTATGCCTTCCCCGAACATACCACGATCTGCCTGTCGAATCAGGCACAAGAGGGCAGGTGGTCGGATATCACGGACGAGAAGGCCGTCTCGGATCACGCCGTGAGTGAGGATGTCTTCACCCTATGGCTCGACCACGGGCATCGGTCGGAGAATGCGTCGTATCAGTATGTCGTTGCGCCGGATGTTGCAGTCGACACGTTAGCCAATCGAGTCAGACCGATCGAGATCCTGGTGAACACGCGTGACGTTCAGGCAGTGAAGCACGAGGGGCTCGGTATCTGCCAGATCGCATTCTACAACGCGGGTGAAGTTCAGGTAACGGAGGGAACCTGCGTGCGGATGGACAGCCAGGGGATGGTGATGGTCAAGATGGAGGAGGACCGAGTTGTGCAAGTGTCAGTGTCTGATCCGTCGAGGAGATGCAGCCGGGCAACGGTAACGGTTTCCGGAATCTATGAATCCACGGCTGATGGGGTTGTTGCGATCCCGGATGAAGATCGACAAACGACGCTGCTCCTGGTGGACCTGCCGCAGGACGCCTACGCGGGCAAGAGTGTGACGCTCAAGCTATAGACTTTTCCGAGAACCGTGCGGTTCAGGGCCTCCGGCTACCTTGCGGGAGCCCTTCACTCTTGCGTGGCTGTGACCTGCTCCCATGTTGTGCGTCCACACCCAGAGTTAGGATGCTGTATAATGCTTTCTGGCCTCGTGACTCCCCATTATTTCTACCATACCCTAACTTTATGAATGGGAACATTCCAGGAGGGCAGGTCACTTACAAGTCTGCGAAGATCAGAATTCTAACCAAGATTGTCCTCGAATTAGTCTGTTAACTTCAAATGTTATCCAATAAGGAACTAAAGATGCTGGAGTCCCGATGAAGCTGAGTTGAAGCATTGAATTGATCTTTTACTTCTACCTTCACTGAAATTTTCTAGAAAATGAATCAATATCGTTCAACCGTCGGGAATCCGCCTCGTCCGAGCCATAAACTTCATCAATGAGGGAGCCACGTTCCTTGCCCCGTTCAAGCTCCTTTATCCGATAGGCCAAATCGTCAGGTGATGGTTCTCTGCCCAGTGCGGCTATATATAACGATCGCACAAATACTTCATCGTTTAACGTCCAAACTCTATCCTTTGGTGTCTCAACAAAGGACCCAAGCGTTTTGGAAAGACTTCGAACAAGCCAAATTTTCACGTCTGTTCTTGTTCCCAATAGGCTTTTCGTTGATACCACCTTATCAGAGATCCTAAGGTTTTCTGACTCACCAAGGGCCCATCGATCCAGAGCCAAAATCCATTCTTTAA
>CAYYGZ010000311.1:0-4322 GCA_964471275.1 uncultured bacterium
CTGACTCTGCACCTGCAGGAGAGGAAGATCATATGCCGTCGTTTGATGTCGTGAATAAGGTCGATATGCAGGAAGTGAGCAACGCGGTTAACAATGCGAGTAAGGAGATCATCCAGAGATACGATTTTAGAGGATCGAACACCGAGCTAGAGTGGGATAGTAAAGCCAATCAGATCGTGATCCGCACGGAAGACGAAATGAAGATGGAGGCGGTGCGTGACATTCTGATCAATCACGCAACCCGACGGAAACTCGACGCAGAGGCCCTGGATTTCAAGGATGTCGAAGCGGCCGGCGGGAAGACGCTGAGACGCGAAGTCCTGATACGAGAAGGGATCGAACAGGATGTCGCCAAGAAGATTGTCAAAGACGTGAAGGACTCGAAACTCAAGGTTCAGATCTCGATCCAGGGCAATGAATTGCGGGTTTCAGGGAAGAAACGTGATGACCTTCAATCTGTAATCTCCTTGATCAAATCGGGCGACTACGAGGTCCCGCTGCAGTTCATCAACCTGCGGGACTAACCGGGAAGGGCAACGGGGGCGGGTCGCTCGTTCTGGATCGTGAGACTGGAGGGGCTGCCGGTTCAGATTCAAATCCGATGGGATTCCCGCGGAGAAGGTGATGAACATCCTCCTGTAAGAGAGAATCTGGGGTCGCCCGAGGCGATCCCGGTGGTCTGTTTACAGAGGCAGGGCGCCGTGCCCTGCCTTCACTGTTTGAGGCAGATATATGGATCTAGATGGTGCGTGTGCGATCGTAACCGGAGGCGGCCGTGGCATCGGGCGTACAACGTCATTGCGGCTCGCTGCTGCAGGAACCCGCGTGGTTGTCCTGGCCCGGAGCCAGGAAGAGACTGATACAGTCGCCCGGGAGATCACGGCTGCGGGTGGGACGGCCATATCGCGACAAGCGGATGTGATCGATCCTGTTAAGGTCAAGGCTGTTGTCGAGGAGGCCATCTCGCTGTATGGGGCAGTCGATATGCTGATCAACAACGCCGGCGTTGCCATCCATAACCCGATTCCTAAGATACGACTCGAAGACTGGGAGTTTAATCTATCGGTCAACCTGACCGGCACTTTTGTTTGTACGCAGGCGGTCTTTCAACACATGTGTGATCGCGGGACCGGTCACATCGTAAACGTCTCCTCCGGGTCCGGTCTCAGGGGACACGCGAACGGTGGGGCGTACTGCGCCTCCAAGTTCGGCGTCATGGGGTTCACCGAGGTGACAGACGTCGAAGGTCGACCCTTCGGCGTAAAGGCTTCCGTCGTCTGCCCTGGACCGACAGACACGAAGATGCGCCGAGACAACCATCCCGGCGACGTGCTCGAAAACCTGACGCAGGCGGAGGATATTTCGGACGCGATCGTCTTTCTGCTCAGCCAGCCACGCCAGGCGCATACGGTGCAGATAGCCGTGCGAACACCTTTGATGTGAGGGTTAGATGAAGATTCTGGTCACGATCGAGCTGGAAGAAAGACATCTCGAGCGGCTGAGGAATGCAGGAGATGACGTCGAGGTGATGATCGCTTCATCAGCTGAAGAGGGATTGGCGTTGATGCCCGAAGCGGACGTCTTGGTCGGCGGTTTCACCCCTGAACTCTACCGGAGGGCGGAACGATTGCGCTGGGTCCAGTCCTGGAGCGCTGGTGTCGATGGTGTGCTTTTCAAGGAGTTTGTCGACAGCGACATCCGGCTGACGAGCGCCAAAGGCACGGTCGGCGTACACCTCGCGGAGCACGCAATGGCACTTCTCTTCAGTCTCACGAGGGGTATTGCCACAGCCGTCAGGGAGGCCAGATGGGACAATCGGATGGTTATCCGGAAGTCGTCGTGGGAGTTGATCGATCGCACAATGGGAATCATCGGCCTTGGTGGAACCGGACGGGATCTGGCCTTGCGTGCTTCTGCCTTCGGGACGCGAATCATCGCTGTGGATCCGGAGGACGTTGACGTGCCCGGCTGCGTGGAGTCCTGTTGGAAAACAGACCGGCTCTACGACCTGCTTGCCGAGTCAGATATCGTGGCCGTCTGTGCGCCGCTCACCCCGGACACAGAGGGGTTGCTTGACGACAGGGCTTTTTCGGCGATGCGGGAACACGCGTTGTTGATCAACGTGACGCGTGGTAGGATTGTCGATGAAGCCGCTCTCCTTGCGGCCCTTAAGGAGAACCGGATCGGCGGAGTCGGGTTGGATGTGGCGCCACAGGAACCGTTGCCAGAAACGCACGAGCTGTGGTCTTTACCCAACGTGGTGATCACACCGCACACCGCCGGTGGTTCACCCAATCGCGATGACCGACTGCTCGATTTGATCACCGACAACATCGAGAGATTCCGACGGGGAGATCCGCTTCTCAGCGAGATAGACAAACGGAAGGGATATTGACGTATGGACATGCTGCTTCGAAATGTAACGATGCCCGAACTGTCGGCTATCTATAAAAGAAACCGCAAGCGATCTCCCGCTCCCTACCTGCTGGACGCAAAAGCGGTCAACAGGGCACGTAAATTGGCACAGAAGAACGGTCAGTGGGATGATCTGACCCGGAATCTCGATCCGGATGGGGTGATTCCCTCGATCAAGCGGTCCGCCTACAGGAATTACCAGCGCGTAGGTGACCGTGGCGTGCCTCAGGCGGCAGCAGGGCAGCGCAGACGCGAGCTGGGACGGGCGTTCCTCGCTATGTGGCTGGGTCATCCGAAAGCAAACCTGGACTATCTGCAGGACCTGATGTGGGCCTACTGCGGCCAGTTCACCTGGGTTATGGCAGCTCACGAGGGTCGGCACATTGACCTCGGGTCTGCGGCGCTCACAGCAACATTGGCAGAGATCCTGCACGTCCTCGGAGATCGAATTGAACCGGAGGTCGTGGAACGGGTAGCAGGTGAAATCGATCGTCGTACCTTCCAGGTCTTCTGTGAGTATGAGCATCTCGACGGATGGGAAACCGTTCGGATGAACTGGAATCACGTTTGTAACGGCGAGATCATTCGTGCCGCGCTCTACCAGGTGGAGGATCCGAACCAGCTCGCGAGATTGACTCACGCGGCCATCCAGAATCTCACCTATGCGCTCGACGGATTCGCCTCGGACGGCGGATGCGAGGAGGGCCCGGGATACTGGGGCTACGGTTTTGGCCATTACCTGTATGTTGCGCAGGCTCTGTATCTGAAAACGAACGGTGCGCTCAACCTGTTTGAGGGGGACCGGGTCGATGCAATCTGCCGGTATCCACTCGCCGCACACATCAAGGACCACCTGAGGTCAACCTTCGCAGACTCCAGCCACGGCTACATCCCGCTTCAGGCTGCGCTCGTCATTAACGAGCACAAGGACCTACCCGAACTGTTCGAATTGTGTGATGCGAACAGAGATTGCACGCTCAAGCCCGGTAGCCCGCACGAACTCGCAACCTACCGCGGCCAGAAGCAGACCGGCAAACCGGACACCCGGGACTATTTCCTGCCTGGGCTCGGCCAGGTGAAACTCAGGTCAAAGCCTGGAACGAAAGCGCTGACGCTGATGGCGATCGCCGGTCACAACGGCGTACCACACAATCACAACGACATCGGCAGCTTCATTCTCCATCGGGGAGACAAGCTGTGGTTGACGGATCCGGGCGGTCCGGTCTATTCGCGCAAGACCTTTGGCCCCAATCGGTATGACATTATTTTCTGCAATTCTCGCGGGCATTCCGTACCGGTCGTGAACGGCCAGCTTCAGCAGCCCGGGGCGAGATTTCGTGGAAAGATAAAGGTGGTTGGACTCAACACCCCAGGACCCAAATCGGCCGTGGTCGATATGACCCGCGGATACTCTAAGGGCACTGTTGAATCACTCACACGCGAGTTTATTCTGGATCCGGATGCCAACAGACTGAAGATCACAGATAGCTATCGTTTTGCGCGTAAACCCCGATCGATCGAGGAGGTGTTCATAACCTTCGAGCAGGTGACCGTATCGAAGGGCGGACGATCCGTGCAGATCGGTCCTGGGTACAAAGGGGTCCAGATCACGGCCAAAGCGAAGGGCCGGTTCTCGGTAAAGTCCTTGATCGAGGAGTCGAAAGAGGGACGTTCGGATCAGACCATTCAGCGAATTTCGTTTACGCCGACGGATAGAGCGCGCGAAATGACTCTTACCTTTGTGATCGAATAACCATTTGAGATTCGGCGGGATTGTTCCTATTTTTGTTAATAACGGCCCCGAAATTTTCGGGCGGTTTTCGACCAGAAGAAATCCCCATCTTGAAGGAGCCTGCCGTTTGTTATGCTGAATCAGGACTGGCGTAGTATAATCGGACAGATCATAA
>CAYYGZ010000312.1:0-1428 GCA_964471275.1 uncultured bacterium
ACACGGTTGGGCTGATGATGCAATCCTCGCCCGGTTTCCAGTTCGCCGGCGTCGCGAGCTTGCCTGTTGCCGTGAGCTGGAGGGAGTCGATGACCCGGAGGATTTCGTCGAAGTTTCGCCCGGTCGATGCGGGATAGGTCAGCGTAAGCTTGACCTTCTTGTCCGGTCCGATGACAAATACCGATCGGACGGTGGCCTTGTCGTCCACGTTCGGGTGGATCATGTCGAAGGCTTCGGCGACCTGGCGACTCTCGTCAGCGATGATGGGGTAGTTCATCGTCGTGCTCTGCGTCTCGTTGATGTCGCTGATCCAACCGTTGTGCGAATCCAGCGGGTCGACACTCACACCGATCGGTTTGACGCCGCGTTGGTCGAATTCTGCTTTCAGTTTGGCGACTGTTCCGAGCTCGGTCGTACAGACGGGCGTGTAGTCGGCGGGATGCGAGAACAGTATGCACCATCCATCTCCGATGAAGTGGTGGAAGCCGATGGTGCCCTCTGTCGTTTCAGCAGTGAAGTCTGGTACCGTATCACCGAGTCTGAGCGGCATGAGAATTCTCCATTTCTTGAGGATGACGTTGTCCCTGGCATGGAACTACGAGGCAGAAAATCTTGTGCCCTGAACCGGTTCCGTCAAGCCCGAAAAACAGGATGGGTATGCTGCCCGGCCCTCCCGGGCATACTCTCCAGAGTTGATCCCAAGGCGAGACCCTCCTAGACTTGTTAAGTCTTGATTTCACATTCACCTATATAAGATTTCGCCAACTATGCCAGCCATTCGTTTCGACAAACTCTCGATGTATGATCGCGCATCTGAACCGGTCTCACTGGCCATACCTTTTGCGCCGGGTACGGTTCCGAATCCGGCGATGCTCGCGATACGGGATAATGACCGTATTCTTGCCCGGCAGATTCGCACCACCTCGACCTGGGAAGACGGGTCTGTTCGCTGGGCAATGGTCCGGTTCATGCCTGACTTGCCGGGTAACGCACCCCACTCCCTGATGTTCGACAATTCGGGAGAGGGGGAGGTCACCGACGATGCTGCTGTAGTTGTTGATCATTCGGGCCCCGTGGTCACCATCGATACGGGTCGCCTGCGACTCGAGATCGAATCCGGACATTCTTCTCTCTTCAAATCCGTTCATCTCGATGGCGAAGACATACTCAAGGACGCATTTAGCGGTTTCTGCATTTGGGACGCGGAGGGAAGACCGTTCTCGACGTGTGGCGATACCGTAGATCGCGTGGAGGTTGTTGAAGCGGGCCCTCTGCTGGCAGAGATCAGAGTGGCGGGCAGCCACCGGACAGATGGGGGTGGAAGCCTGCTCGACTATGTCTTGCGGTTCATCTGCTGGGCGGGTAAGCCGTGGGTCGAGGTCGAATACCAGTTTGTGAACCGTGAGCAGACGGGAGATGTCGTGTTGA
>CAYYGZ010000312.1:1438-4290 GCA_964471275.1 uncultured bacterium
GAGATCGGTCTGACCGTGCGCTCAGAGAGCGGGTCGGGGCCTCGGCAGAGGCTGGGACAGGGATACTACAGGACCTCGATTCAGGATGGCCCTGCTGACCAACTGCTCGATCAGGAGACGATCCTCTACCAGGCAGTGGAGCACGTTCTCGAG
This sequence comes from uncultured bacterium, assembly GCA_964471275.1. Taxonomy (GTDB): domain Bacteria; phylum Latescibacterota; class UBA2968; order UBA2968; family UBA2968; genus UBA2968. Next base: position 1,592 of record CAYYGZ010000312.1, read on the forward strand.
ACCTTCTACGGAGACTTCTGGGCGGATTGGTCCGGGGATCGAGGCGGGGTGTCGATTACGCAATTCCAGGCACACCAGAACTTCCCGAAGCGGCTGAAGGTCGACGCGGCCGGTATCGATGTCGATGTGTTCCCGAGCGGCCAGCCACCCGTTAAGATTCTCCAGGGAGTGGCCAAGACCCATCGCTTCTTGTTCCACTTCCACGGTCCGGACAAATCTATCGAGGAACTTTCCGTGCGGTCGCTCCAGTTTCAGATGCCGGATATCGCGATCCTGCCCGAAGCCGTGTATCGGGATGCGGGTGTTTGGGAGAACCTGTTTCCCAAGCAGCTCTGTCGATCGATCGAAGGCGGGCTGATCGACAAGGGGGACAATCGCGCGCGCGGTCTGGGCATGATCCACTGGGGTGACGGTCCCGATTCCGGATACACCCAGCAGGGAAGGGGCCGTGGTGACTTGGTCTGGACGAACAATGAATACGATCTTCCGCACGCGATGTATCTGTTCTATGCCAAGACAGGGGAGCGGCGGTTCAGAGATATTGCGAGTGTGGCCGCGCAACACTGGATCGACGTCGATTTCTGCCACTTCTCCGATGACCCGCTGAAGATGGGGGGACAGCCCATCCACACGGCCGGGCACGTGACGGGAGGCGTCACACCTTCGCACGAATGGACAGAAGGTCTTCTCGACTATTACCACTTTACGGGCAAGCAGGAGGCTCTAGAGAAGGCGATCTCGATCGCGGATAACATAATCCGGCATCTCGAGTCACCGAAGTTTAAGGATGCGGGAGGATTTGCCGCCCGGGAAACCGGATGGGCAATGCGAGGTTTGATCGGGGTATATCAGGAAACACGCGAGCAGAAGTATTTAACTGCCTGCGACCAGATCGCCGAGCAGTTTATGGAGTGGAAACGGGAGTGGGGGGCGTTTTTGGCGCCATACACCTCTCACACCAAGATTCGCGTGCCGTTCATGATTTCGATCGCTGTGAATGCCCTCGCCCGATATCACTCCGTAACGGGTGACGATCGGGTGGCCGCCCTGATTGTGGACGAGATGCGCGACCTTCTGGATCACTGCGTGATGCCGGACGGACGGTTCTTCTACAAGGAGCTGCCGAGCCTGAACAAGCGGGCAGGCGGACCCCGGGAGATGGAAGCCCTCTGCCATGCCTTCCGGCTTTCGGGGGATCGCAGGTTCCTGGATCAGGTTCAGCTGATGATGAACGGCATGCTGCAGAATGGGTTGGGTGGTGGCGGCGGAGGCGGAAAGTCGATCGCAGGTGATGGAATCGTCATGGGTGGCGCGGGTCCCAAAGGATTCGCCAGCTTTTACGTGCCGTTTATGGTCGCATACAAGACGATGTCGGATGAGGATCTTCTCCAGGATGTCGATTGATCGATTCCACAGGCTCGATGTGAATGGCTGATACAACGCACATAGACGTACCTGGACACGGGGGGGTGGAGCAGAACGCCTGGGCCGCAGCCCTGAAGGTCGAACCCGGAGAAGGGGCTGCACTGGGTTGGCTTGTCGGCTTCTCATTCTTCCAAGGCATCGTGTTGGCCTCGTTCTACGTCGCAAGCAGCGCACTCTTTCTGTCGACCTACGGGTCCGAGGCGATCCCTTGGGTGTATATCGCTTCCACTTTCGTGGCTTCGGGCACAGGCGCGCTCTACTATCGTGTCGAGCGTTGCTGGACCCCATCTCGTCTTCTCTGGCTCACTCTGTTCTTTGTTTTCCTGCCGATTGCTACTTGGCCCTTTCAGACACGTTCCCTCAAGAACGTGGAGACGCGGAAGAGCGAATCCGGGAGCTTCTGAGTGAGTCAACACGATGGGTCAGTCCGTGGGCGCGCGCATCAGCGATCTACGCGATGTGCGAGATGGGCAAGGGCGACGACGAGGTCGTACGCCTACTGCTGGAGAACCCGGACCCGCTGGTAAGAGAGACTGCGCAGTTCGCCGCACGCCGATTCGCAGAGATCGGTGAGATTGATGAGAAAGGGGAGGGTCCGATGCTGCTTACCATCGGGCGAGTACTGGTGCTCAAACCGATTACACGGTTGGACCGATGTGCCGGAGGAGGTCCTTGCCGCGCTCTCGATGGAGATGGAAGAGGTCGAGGTGGAGGCGGGAACCGCCGTCTATGAGAAGGGCGGCAGCGGTCGGACGATGTTTATCGTGGTTGTCGGTCAGGTCAAGGTCCACGACGGAGACAAGACGTTTGTCACGCTGGGAGAGCGGGACTTCTTTGGTGAATTGACGACACTGGATCCGGCACCCCACTCGGCCACGATCACGGCAACCGAGAAGATACAGCTGCCCGGGCTCAATCGGGAGGCCCTCTATGAGCTGATGTCTGACCATCCTGAAGTGCTGCGCGAGATCATCCACGAATTGTGTGATCGACTGAGAGGGAAGGGGAGGTAGGATGGAAGATCGAGGATTGAGGATGGGACCACTGCGGTCGAGTGAGGTCAGGACATGAATCTGTTGTTCATCATTGCGGATCAGTGGCGTGCTGACAGTCTTGGATGTGCCGGTCATCCCATCGTGAAAACACCGAATCTGGATCGACTCGCGAAGGCGGGCACGCGGTTCGAGAAGTGTTTTGCACAAACGGCTCCGTGTGGGCCAAGCCGGATGTGCATCTATACGGGACGGTATCTGTGCTCACACCGAGGCATACAC
>CAYYGZ010000313.1:0-4277 GCA_964471275.1 uncultured bacterium
TTGTCATTGGATTGCTCGCTTGAAAACCTCTTTGTGCTGTAAGCCGCTACTATTTGGGACTGGGCCGCAGTCCCAAATAGTAGCGGCTTACAGCACCGTTTTCACACCCCACACCCAATCCCCTTGCCTCCCTCTATCTCATCCCCTCAATCCGTGCTTGCAGTGCTGCGAGCGCGCCCTCATCCCGGCACAGGATAAACATCGTATTCTCGCCGGCGATGGTACCCACAACCTCTTCCCATCTCGCGCGGTCGATCGCTTCGCAGACACCCTGAGCGTGACCCGTGATGGTCTTGACGACAAGCGTGTTACCTGCACCGTCTAGACCGGTTACGAAGTCCGAGAGCTCACGCTTCAGGAGCGCTTCCCCGTGCAGCCGGTCAACGCTATCCGAGGCAGCGCTCGGGAGGCCGTATCGAAATCCACCGCTCGCATCGGGGATCTTGATCACACCGAGCTCGCGCATATCCTTCGAAAGCGTCGACTGGGTCGTATCGACACCGACAGACTTGAGTGCGAGGCTCAGGGCTTCCTGCGTCCCGATCGGATCTCCTCCGATCAGATCCAGAATTTTGCGTTGTCGGCGATCTTTGTCTGACATTTAGCGATTCACTTCCAAATGGACATTCCCAATATAGGCATAAATATTCTACTGTCAAGAATAAATATTTTTCCCTGTCTAGAAAAATCTTTTTATGGTACAACCACTTAGAGCGATCTTAGGCTATTCGGCTCGACGCTACTGGAATATTGATGCGCAAACAGGAAGGCTGGTTCTCAGCCCTTCAGGTAGGTATCGAACCACGAGGTCATCTCGTAAAGCATGTGGAGAATGGTTTCCCGGGCGCGGTAGCCGTGACTCTCGTGTGGAAACATCACCAAACGCGTCGTCGCGCCGTGCCCTTTGAGCGCGTTGTAGAATCGTTCGCTCTGCATGGGAAATGTGCCGGAGTTGTTGTCGGCTTCCCCGTGCATAAGAAGCAGCGGCGCCTTGATCTTGTCGGCGTGCATAAACGGTGACATCGTCGAATAAATCTCCGGTGCATCCCAGAGGGTCCTTTCCTCCGCCTGGAACCCAAATGGCGTCAGGGTCCGGTTGTAGGCGCCGCTGCGCGCAACTCCGGCCTGGAACAGATCCGACTGTGCCAGAAGATTCGCTGTCATGAAGGCACCATACGAATGCCCACCGACGCCGATACGTCCAGCCTCTGCAACACCCCGTCTGATCACCTCGTAGACCGCCGCTTGTGCCGATGCAACGAGTTGCTCCACATACGTGTCATTCGCCTCCTCGTCCCCCTCCCCGATGATCGGCATCGTCGGGCCATCCAGAACGGCATAACCCTCCGTCAGCAGGTGGAGAGGCGAATGGGAAGCCAGCCTGGTAAACCGATGCGGTGAATCCTTTACTTGTCCGGCAGCATCTGCACTCTTGAACTCGCGCGGGTAGGCCCAGATGATCGTGGGCACCGGCCCCTTCGACGGGTCGTATCCCGGCGGTGTGTGGAGCGTACCCGTGAGCTGCACGCCATCCGCCCGTGAATACTTGATCAGCTCCTTCTTTGCGTCACGCAGCTGTGGATACGGGTGCGGATACTTGGTGATCGCTTTCAGGTCACCGGAACTCAAATCATGCAGGAAGAAGTTGGTCGGCTCATCCTCGCGCTCTCGACTTACGAGGATAATCGGTCCCGCCCGATCCACAATCTGGATGGCTCTCTCAAAAACAGGAGGTTCCGACTGCGTCAGGCGTTCTGTGCTCTTCGACGCAAGATCGAAAACATCGATAAAGGGACGGTCCCCCTCGGGGGATGCACCATCTCCGGCCAGATACAGCGTCTCGCCCTCTGACATCAGCACACGGGTACCTCGGTCCGACCATTCACTCAGGGGACTACCCGGGTCACCGTATCGGTCCTCGAAAGATCGATCAAACACGAGCTCCCGACTGTCATCCTCATTCCCGGGGCGAAACCGCCAGACACGGAGCCGCCTTTCTTTCCACCATCGCTCGCGCGCGAGTGCCAGATCATCTCTCCCCCACGAGAACCCCAGTTGTCTCAACTCGAAGTCAGCAAGAAAACGCCCATCGCCCTCGAACGGTGGCACCAGGGAGAAGGCACGGTCTCGGATGGCCGACTCGGTCGCAGGATCGCCGCCATCCTGTGCCTCGACCCAGACCAGCTCGGCGTCAGCGTCGGCGCGCCACTCAAAACCGCGTGGTCCCTCCGGCACGGCATCGAAGGCGATCGGAACAGACTCGGCGAGGGGAAGATCGGCAACCTCCCTCACCAGTTGCCCGGAGGCATCCAGGATGCGCACCCGTTCGGGGAATCGGTAGTACGGAACCAGATATGAAAAGGGCCGGTGGAGTGTTTCGAGCAGGATATACCGACCGTCAGGAGACGGTGCCGACCGAGTGTGCAAACCCGCTTCCGAAATAACTTCGATACTCCCACCCAGCGACACGATAGCGACCTCTGAGGCACCGTAGTGTTCGAAGAGCTGCTCATCTCCGGGGCTCTTGAGTAGGTCCTGATACGTTGGCGAGGGGGCAATCTCCCGGAGATTCTCCTGAATGATCGGACCCGGCGGAGGCGAGCCCGACGGCCGGTTCCCACGATCGTCCGGCAGAAGCCGACACACGATCCGGTCACCGTCCGACATCCACGCAAAGGACGCACCGAAGATTCCGTTCAATTCTCGATCTGCCAGGCACGTTGCCTTCGCACTCGCCACATCGACTGTCCACAACGTAGTTCCGGCATTCTGCCTCACAGTAAAGGCAAAGTGGTCTCCTGAGGGTGAGAACCGGATCTGCCCGAGTCGGGCGTCAGTGGGAAGACCTGTCACTTCCCGATCTTCAGCCGTGTGGATGTCGCGAATCGTGAATCCGGTAGAGTAGGGTACGCGACTTGGACCGTTCGTCACCGGATCGATCCGTAATCCAGCCAGGCGCACCTCCTCCTTTCCCACCTCCTCGATCGGCGGCAGGCTAGGTCGATGCATCATGATCAGACAGCGACGATTGGGATCGAGACTCAAGAACGGTGTCGGCGGTGCATCGATCAGGTCAACGATAGCCTGTGATGGCAGTTGGTAGACTGGGGTATCATCCGGCATGGGTAATCAGCTCTCTTCGAATAACCTACTGGGTTGGCTCGATTGTGCTCATCGACCACGGATTCAGGATGCCGGACACTCCCAATCGATCTGACACCCGGTTGCCTGCTCGAAATCCTGGGTCAGTTTCGCCCGATCCGCTGCGCGTGGCAACTTCTGTACGGGCACAACGACCCGCCGCTCGGCCGGGTAGAACCGGGGCGCGCCTCTGACCGTGCAGCTATCCGGTGTCAGCCGACTGGCTTCCATAGCGATGTGTTCCTGGTTCGCAGATTTCCGGATACGGATATTCCACCCGGTTTCGCGCGTCAGCTCATCCAGCTGGTTCCGGTAACGTGCACCGACCGACGGGCTCACGAACGTAACCTCGATAAAGCTATCCTCGTGATCGGACTTCAGACCCACACGGTAGGGCGCGTGCGGTTCCGAAGCAAAGCGTGTGCGAACAACCTCTTACGCCTTGTTGATTTCCAGTGCCCCCGCAGGCGCCCTGGACTCCTGGACTTTGCGAGGTCCCGACACATCCGAAAGCACAAGAGTATAGCCTGTCAGTTCTTTATATGCCTCAGACGCCTTCCGCGCCACCTCTACCCATCCATCCCTTGTTTCCGGTGCCACAGCGACCTGGAGAAGCACCTCCTTCCGCTCGATCCTGAGCGCCGGCGCCTTCCGTGATGTAGCTCCCTCGGGCACACGGTTCAAGGCTTCCTCGAACAGTCTGGCCTGGTGCGGCGTATCGCGTACGATCAGTGACCATCCTGTCTCCGCTTCAAACCGGGAGACCTCATCGGCATACCGGTCTCGGAAAACATCGGGGAAGTGCACGGCCAGTTCGTAGATCCCTTTCTCAACGTGGGCGCTGCATTTGATCAGCCCCGCCTCTGCGGGCAGCGAAAATCGGATTCGGTCACGTGCCGCATTCATCTCCATCTTCCCATCATCGGCAACCTCTTCACGAGCAATGGGATGGTAGAGATACGGCCGCCGAAAATCCCCGCGGAAGGCAGACTGCCGCGACTTTAGCAATGACTGTACCTTGTCCTCGAGGGTCATTGATGTTCCTCCAGGGCAAGTTGCGGGCAAACAACTCTTCCGTACGATCTTAGGTGACCCTCATTTCTCTGGGAACAAGGTCCTAACCTGTTAACACTATT
>CAYYGZ010000314.1:0-4258 GCA_964471275.1 uncultured bacterium
CCAGCAGTGCTGCAACAAAAGCACAAACCATTATTCGGGACTATTCGGGTGAGAACATAGCCGGACGCGCCCTCGTCACGCTGGCGAATATCTATTTCGATCAGGGGCGATATGACGAAGCGACGGCTCATTACCGCCAGTTCCTTGACGTAATCGATGATCCGCGCGGTCCTGAGGGTTTTGGCGCAAATGCAGGCATCGCGGCCGCTATGGAGGCCCAGGGCAATCTTGCCGGGGCAGCGCAGGAGTATGCATCCTACGCGGATCGGTTTGCACAGACGCCTTTCGCGCCGCTTGCGCTGAAAGAAGCAGGACGATGCTATCTGGCTGCCGGAGATCTGGATCAAGCAAAGCAGACGTATTTGCGTATCCGTGGTGAATATCGGGCATCGCCATCATCTCGGATCGCACAGACGGAACTGGAGATCCTGGGGATTCTAACAGATTAGCAACATAGCGCGCTACACACAGAAAAAAAACAGGTATAAGATACATTATGTAAACTTATCTTTGTCTCAGATTCTTTTTTCCTCCTCTGCAGTCGTTCTTTCCAAAACAGCGCTTTCTCTTCTCCTCCCCAGTTGCAGCAGCCCAGTTACCCCCCCCTCGCTTGTGAACTCATTTCTATCCGAAAGCGAATCCATTGTTTGAACAACATAGGAAGACGCCGCTGCATGACGTCCACGTCGCCTTGGGTGGGCGGATTGTGCCCTTTGCCGGATGGGATATGCCCGTCCAATACACCTCGATCAAGGAAGAGCATCACGCAGTACGCTCAGACGTGGGTATCTTCGATGTGAGCCATATGGGTGAGTTTGTCTTTCGGGGGCCCGTTGCTCGGGATTTACTCCAATACCTGACGGCCAACGATCTTGCCGCGGTGGCCGTTGGTTCGTGCCACTATTCGTTCTTCCTGAACACGCTGGGCGGGACTGTCGATGATGCGATGGTCTATCGGCGTAGTGATGTTGATTATCTCGTAGTAGTAAATGCGGGAAACGTTGAGAAAGACTGGGCCCACGTTGTCTCTGTGGCTGAGGGGTTTCCTGGAGCCGATATCCGGAACGAGAGCGACGATCACGCACTTCTTGCAGTCCAAGGCCCAGGGGCATTTGCGGCTTTAGAGTCGCTTCTCAGCCTCGATCCGGTGGATTTGCCGTTTCACGCTGTTCGGTCTGCCCGACTCGGGGATTCCGATGTCCTGGTCGCAGCCTCTGGGTATACGGGTGAGAACGGTGTCGAAATCTTCGTAGAACCAGAGCGAACATCTGATGTATGGAAAGTGCTGACCTCGGAGGGTAAGGCAGTCCCTTGCGGGCTGGGCGCACGCAATACGCTCCGCCTAGAGGCCTCGCTTGCGCTGTACGGGCACGAACTCGACGACGAAACATCGCCACTCGAAGCCAATCTTGGCTTTGCTGTAGCCAAATCTGGTGATTACCTCGGTTCGCGGGTCATCGAGGAGCAGCGGAAATCAGGCACCAGGAAGTCTCTGGTCATGATAGAGATGGAAGATCGTGCAATCCCGCGGCAAGGTTACTCGATTTGCGCTAATGATAGGGAGATAGGGATCGTTACGAGTGGATCTCTTGCGCCGTGGCTGGGGAAGAACATCGGTATGGGCTACGTCGAGCCAGCTTTCCGGAAGCCAGGTACGGACATAACCATTGGCATACGGGATCGAGCGGCCAGGGCACGCGTTGTGAAGCGGCCCTTCTACACGCGCCCGAATCGGGTCTAGGCAAGTCCCCTACTTTCGAGCTCGTGCCGGGCTTCCTCGAACTGATCCACGGCCTCGGACCTATCCGACCAGGCCACAAGCTCCTCCAGCCCAGTTTGAAGGCGAACCTGCGGGACGTATCCCAGGTCTCGCTCGATCTTGGATATGTTGGGAAAGCAGTGACGCGTATCCCCTGACCGGTAACGTCCGGTAATCTCCACCCCGAGATCCTCAACTCCGTAAATCTTCTCGATCGTTTCCGCAATCTGCCTGATCGTTACACGCTTACCTGAACCCACATTGTACGCTTGGTAGCTCGCGACATCTTGAGCCATTGCCAGCATGTTGGCCTGTACGATATCGTGGACGCTCACGAAATCCCTCGATTGCTCGCCATCCTCATAGATCACTGGCGTATTCCCGTTCTTGATCCGACTCATGAAGATTGCCGCTACACCCGTATAAGGGTTCGAAAGAGATTGTCGCGGTCCATAGACATTGAAATACCGGAGCGCGACTGCCGGTATGTCGTAGGCTCGACCGATCGCCAGAACCATTTCTTCTTGATCCGTCTTGGTATGTGCATAGATCGCGTAGCTGTTCCGTTCTGCGGTCTCCGTGATGCCGACCGCGTGCAGATCTCCCCTACACGCCGGGCAAAGCGGCTCCCATCGGTTCTCTGCGAGTTGCTCGTCAGACCGAAGACCTGTCCTCTTCGGTCCGTGAACCGGGCATTCATAGGCACCTTCCCCGTAACTGCTTTGGGATGCCGCAACAACTATCTTTTCGATCCTGTGGTTCTTGTGGTTGACGATGATGTCAAGAAGGTTCGCCGTTCCGCCGGTATTGACATCGACATACTTTTTGATTTGGTACTGCGACTGCCCCATACCCACCATTGCAGCTTCGTGGAAAACCACCTCGATATCGTCGAGGGCGTCCTTCAATGCATCATAGTCCCGTACATCCCCCTTGATAAACTCTGCGTTGCCGTTGGCATACTCCGGTAGTCCATCATTCGTATGGACCTGCGGGTCCAGGTTGTCGAAGATTCTGACCGTATGCCCTTGCCGAATCAGCTCGTCCACGATAAACGACCCAATGAAGCCCATACCACCAGTTACCAACACACGCTTTGAAGTCATTCTGCTTGTCCGTTCTTTCTCTTGGGGTTGCTGTTGGGCGCTGGCGCAAGGAGGCCGAGCACCAGTCGTGTGAACCAAAACCGCACCGAATGGTAGTGTTTTTGGCCAAAATAGTTGAGGTATTCACGCTGCATGAGCTTTCGCTCACGAGGAACTGGTGCCTTGTTCCGATAGTGGACGATCGGAGCGACGGGTAAGTAGACGCACTCCCAACCTGATTGGACCGTTCGGTAACACAGGTCGACATCCTCACAGTAGAGGTAGATCTTCTCATCAAACCCGCCGATGGCTTCGAAAACCGACCGACGAATCCAGAGATAGGCACCAGTCACCCACCCAACGCGCCTAGATATGTCGTAGCCTTGCCAGTGCTGGAATGATGCCTGACCAAACAGGTTCTGCAGAAACGTGAGTGGTTTCAGCGCCCTGTTAAGAACGAGAGAAGTGAACGTTGGGTAGGTTCCCGTAGATCGCTCGAGATCTCCGTCCCCATCGTAGATTGTTCCCCCTGCTACACCCCAACTGGGGTGTTCATCTAGTGCCTCAAGCATCTGTTGAAGGGATCCGGGCTTGACGACGGTGTCTTGATTCAAGAACAGGAGCGTTTCACCCGTTGCGCGTTGTGCCCCAAGATTGTTCGCTGGGCCGAATCCTATGGTTTCCGTCAGATGTACGGCCTCCGCCCAGGGGTATGTGTCGTTCAGAAGCTCGCGAGACCCGTCCGATGACGCGTTCTCGACCACAATAGTCTGAAGTCGCTCGTATATGTCTTGGGAAGCAAGCGAAGCCAGACATCCAGCCAACCAGTCTTTTGTGTTGGTGTTGACGATAATGATCGAAAGTGCTGGATTTGCAGTAGGTGGAGTTGCCATCAAGATCCAGACGAGAGATAGGTGGCGACCCGGTAGAAGAGAAAGACCAGGTGTTTACGAATCCACCGTGAAATGTAATGTGTCTTTCGGGGCACGCACCTCTTCCCCCCAGAAGCGACCGCAACAAGCGACCGCATTCCGTGATCGAATCTCGCAGAGATATCGACATCCCGGAAACCGGCTTCGGTCGGCAGCTGACCGAGGCGCTCTGCACTAAACCCGGTCTTGTGGAATTCACCGGGGTGATTCTGAAGACCGAATATCGTGTCCAGGGCCCAGTCCCAGCGGCTCCGCTCGGATAACCTCAACCACTGCTTGAGGCACCAGGGGAAATCGGGCACTATCACTTCTACAGTGCCCGTTACTTTCAACACACGATTCCATTCAGCAAGCACATCCCCGATCTCGTGTTTGGACAGGTGTTCCAAGACGTGTGACGAGTAGACACCATCAACCGAATTTCTGGGGAAACCGAGACAACCAGCGTCCATCTTGAGATCGCCTTCGGCGAATGCATCGAT
>CAYYGZ010000315.1:0-4192 GCA_964471275.1 uncultured bacterium
TCCCGCTGACATCGGGTTTCTTGAGCAAGGATGCGATCCTGGCCGGCGCACTCGGGTTCGGCTTCTATGCCGATCCGAAACACATCCTGATCCCTATTATGGGTTTCAGCGCGGCTCTACTGACGGCCTACTACATGTTCCGCCTGATCTTCGTAACCTTCTACGGAAAAGCTTCTGATGAGCGCGTTAACCACGCGCACGAGAACCCCCGTGCGATGACGATCCCGCTCGTGATTCTGTCCGCGCTGAGCCTGTGGTTCTTCTACAGCCCGAGCCCGGTCGGTGAGGGATGGTTCTACGATCTAGTCCAGAAGCCTGAACAGGTGGCTGTCCACGGTCACGCAACCGGGGCTGTCCCGGGGGCCGACGGTGTTGCTTATGCCGCGGCGGATGGCCATCACGATCCCGCGCACCAGGCACACTATCCGGCGATGGCGCTATCGATCATTCTGGCGTGCTCTGGGACGTTCGTGGCCTACAAGCGATATTTCAACAAGCGCGAAGAAATGATGGCCTACGAGGCCGATCTGATGGATCGCTCGTGGCTCTTCCGCGCGCTCCACAACAAGTGGTACTTTGACGAGATGTATGCGGCGAGTTTTCTGAAGGGAGTCATGACGCTGAGGCACGTCTTGGCGTGGTTCGACACCTGGATCGTCGACGGTATCGTCAATCTGTCTGCCTATTTCGCACGAGCCCTTGCCTGGGTGCACGGGTTGTTTGACAACAAGATTGTCGATGGGCTTGTCAATCTCGTTGCCGACACCATAATCGAGGCTGGCAGTCAGCTCCGTCGCGTTCAAACGGGGCGTATACAGACTTATGTCGTGCTTCTGCTCGCAGGGATCATCGTACTGATGATTGCGAGAATGATCGTATGACCAGGGGGGATCTCTTCTGATGGATCAGTGGATTCTGACATTACTCACGTTTATTCCCGCGGCGGGAGCGGTTGTGATCCTGCTTCTACCGGGGAGCCAGAAGAACACCATCCGGTGGGTCGCGCTGGTCACTACACTGGTCTGTCTGGTGTTGGCAGCCTGGCTCTACGGAGCCTATGACCGGATGGACCCGGCTATGCAGTTCGTCGTCAAGATGCCCTGGATCGGCTCGTTCAACATCGACTATCACATCGGTGTCGATGGGCTGAGTGTATCGATGGTTCTCCTGACCGCGTTGATCAGCGTCATCTGCGTACCGGCATCTTGGTCTATCGATAAGGGCGTGAAGGGTTACTACGCATTGTTCCTGTTGCTGGAAACTGGGATGCAGGGCGTTTTTGTTTCGCTCGACTTCTTCCTCTTCTACGTGTTCTGGGAGATCATGCTTCTCCCCATGTATTTCCTCGTCGGAATCTGGGGCGGTCCTCGCAAGGAATACGCGGCGATCAAGTTCTTCCTGTATACGCTGGCTGGCAGTGTTCTGCTTCTCTTGGCGATGCTCGCGATGTATTTCAACACAACGGATCCCGTGACGGGCGAGCATACGTTCAATATGCTGGCCATGATGGATCAGGCGAACCATTCGGAATGGCTGAGGACGGGTGTGATCTTCGGTAAGTCGGCACCGCTGATGCTCTGGTTTGCGATGTTTATCGGGTTCGCGATCAAGGTGCCCCTGTTCCCGTTCCACACCTGGTTGCCCGACGCCCACGTTGAGGCCCCGACAGCGATCAGTGTGATCCTGGCTGGTGTCCTGCTGAAGATGGGAACCTACGGTATCCTGCGGTTCAACTATCCGATGCTACCGGATGCGACACATTACTTCAGCACATTCCTGGCGGTCATCGGGGTTGTGAACATCGTCTACGGTGCTCTTTGTGCGCTTGCCCAGAATGACTTGAAGCGGTTGGTGGCTTACTCGAGTATCAGCCACATGGGCTATGTGATCCTCGGGATGTCGGCTTTTACCGTGCACGGGATCAACGGCGCGGTGTTTCAGATGTTCAATCACGGTACGATCACGGCGATACTCTTCCTTCTGGTTGGCGTTGTCTACGATCGTGCACACCATCGCTACATCGTCTTTCCGAACGACTATAAAGATCCAGAATTGCGTGGTCAGCTGGGCTTTGGCGGGCTCTGGACGCATATGCCGATCTACGGCAGCTTGACCATGGTCGCTTACTTTGCCGCGCTTGGTCTACCCGGGATGTCAGGGTTCATTAGTGAGGCGCTTTGCTTCCTCGGTGCATTCCCGGTTCACCAGACGCTGACGATCGTCGGAACGCTTGGTGTGCTGCTGGGAGCTGGCTACATGCTGTGGGCCTTCCAGCGCCTGTTTATGGGATCGTTCAACGAGCGGAACAGGGATCTGACCGAGGTGAACGGGCGAGAGATCGCAATGCTGGTGCCGCTGGCCATTCTTGTCGTGGTGTTGGGCATATACCCGGCGCCCGTTCTGGACCTGATCTCGGCATCCTTGGGCCAGCTGTCCCAGACGCTGAGTGCATCCGGTGGCGTGTCTGCAGGTTTCTAGAGAGAGTCTACTTTGACAGACGTGATTCAACAGGCCATCGCGGCCAATGTGAGCAGTCTCAGCCTGGCGATGCCCGAGATCATCCTGACGATCGGTATCCTTGTGATCGTGGCGGTCGATCTGATCGTCGGCGGCGACAAGAAGGGCCTGATGACCGCCTTGACCGTCGCTACACTGGTGGCCACGCTTTACTCGGTTATCTCACTCTACGATACGGCGCCGCAGTCGCTGTTCGTTGGCATGCTGGCTCTCGACCCGTTCAGTCTGTTCTTCAAGCTACTGGTGATCGCGACCACCCTTGTTGTCGTGGTTTTCAGCCTTCAGTCCAGCGACATCGATCACAAATATGCAGAGTTCTACGCGGTCTTCTTGACGGTGGGTCTGGGCGGATTCCTGATGGCATCGGCGACGAATCTGCTGATGATGTATCTGGCGCTCGAGCTTGTATCGATCCCGTCGTTCATCCTGGTCGGCTATCAGAAGCACGTGCGGCGGTCCAACGAGGCTGCGCTCAAGTATGTCGTCTACGGAGGCGTGTCCTCCGGTGTGATGCTCTACGGGTTCAGCCTGATTTATGGCCTGACCGGCACGTTGGACGTCCACGGGATTGCTGCGCGGCTGGCGGCCGGCGAGGTGCCGAATGCGACCCTGTTTGTGGCTGCCACACTGGCGATGGCCGGGTTTGGCTACAAGGTGGCGTCAGTTCCTTTCCATTTCTGGTGTCCTGATGTTTATCACGGAGCCCCCACACCCGTCACGGCGTTCCTATCGGTGGCCCCAAAGGCAGTTGGGTTCGCCATGATATCCCGGTTCTTCTACCTCGGGCTCTCTTCATTCGATGGTGTGTCAGGAGAGGTGCTGGGAGGCCAATGGACGGAGTTGCTTGCCGTTATTGCGGCGGCGACGATGACGCTGGGGAACCTGACGGCGATCTGGCAGAATAACCTCAAGAGACTTCTTGCATACTCCAGCATCGCCCACGCAGGCTATATGATGATGGGTGTTGTGATGCTGTCGCAGGCCGGGCTTCAGGCGATCATGTTCTACACTGCGGTCTATCTGTTCATGAATCTCGGCGCGTTCCTGGTCGTGATCCTGATCACGGAGCAGACGGGGAGTGAAGATATCGCAGAGTATCGGGGCCTTGGGTGGCGAGCGCCATTCGCGGCTGCGGTGATGACCGTCTTCCTGGCGTCCCTGACCGGTTTGCCACCAACGGCAGGTTTCATTGGGAAGGTCTATCTCTTCTCCTCTGTCATCGAGGGTGGGCTCTGGTGGCTTGCCCTGGTCGGTGTCCTGAATAGCGCAGTTTCTCTGTATTACTACTGGCGAGTCGTCCGTACGATGTATCTGGATGACCCGGAGAAGACGGAGCCGATTGCGTTCCCGGCATTCGCAAACGCGGCATTACTGGTCCTGCTTGCAGGTACTCTGGTATTTGGTCTGTACTTCACACCTCTGGCGAATCTAACTTCCGCATCCACGACACTCCACATACCGACCCCGGAAGTGGCTCAAGCTGCTATCGAATAGCTGCTACATCATAAGCTGTACAAAAGACGAGCGGCTTCCCCGAATGGGAAGCCGCTCGTTCGTTTATGCGCCTATACCGAACTACTGTCCCCACGCTTTTCCGCTCGCACCTTTCTTTGATCTTTTCTTGGGAAGATCCTCCTTCTCCACAAGAAATCCGATCAGGTGCTTTTTGCCGAGG
>CAYYGZ010000316.1:0-4170 GCA_964471275.1 uncultured bacterium
TGAGCTCCCAGCGTGTTCGCTCTGTCAGAAGTCCGGCGCGTTGAGCACTATGCCGATCAAGTAACGACAAGCGCTCGATCCGGGTGCCAAGTCCCACGCGGCGGATGGGGTCAACCGCCAGAGCCAGAATCGCCTGCTTGACTTGGGTGTTCCGATCGGCGAAATTACCACTAACGCAATACTTTAGGGGACTGTCTAATGGACTATGAAGCCGAAGCGACCCAGCTCTTCTTCGTCGTAATCGTGTTGGTTGCCGCCTATTTTGGCGTGATGGTTTGGACCCGGAGCGTCGGCAACAAGAATCCCGGTGAAGATGGCGGCGGCGGGGGTCTGTTCGGTGGATTCGGAGGCGGTGGGGCCGAGAGCGGTCAGATATCCTCCGCCGATGGCGATACCAAGGATATCGACGGTCTTGGGGTGCCGGTCAGCAGAGCAGAGAAGAACAAGGGCCGCTTCCAGTTGCAGGGCAGAGATGCGGAGGTTGCCGCCAAGGTTCTGAAGCGGATGTTGAAGCAAGATGCAGCGAATGGGGGCGAATGATGAGATACCGGCAAGAACCGTCGTCGGACCATTTCTGGTCCGGTTTCGTTTTAGGCGCTGCTCTCGGTGGCGCAATTGGCGTTATGCTCGCGACCGAAATGGGACGCACCGCACGTGAGAAGCTCGAGACCGCCGTGGTCGACGTTCGCGGGCAGCTGAATGGCATTCCGGAAGCGCCGGACCTCGAGGTCGAGGAAGCCGAGGAAGAGAGTCCCAGCTAGTTCTGACTATGTTATCCAGAAGTCGAGATAGGGAGCCACCTCCGTGACGATGCCAGGTGGCTCCTTTTTTAGCACTGGTGCCCGACGCAACGGCATCTATGTCGTTGTGGAGAATGTTCGGTCGCTGTTTAACGTGGGAGCGATCTTCCGATCCGCAGATGGCGTGGGTGCCGCGGGGGTCCTGCTGACGGGCTTCACGGGGTGCCCCCCGCGCAAGGAGATCAGCCGCGTCGCCCTGGGTGCGGACGAAACCGTGCCTTGGGCCTACTACCCGACGACAGTGGAAGCGATCGAGGATCTGAGATTACACGGTATCTCGGCGATCGCGCTCGAGCGCTCAGAGGGCAGCATTGATTGCCGACACGTTTCGTATAATTTCCCCGTAGCATTCGTGGTCGGGCACGAGGTCGAGGGCGTGACAGGAGCGACGATTGATGCCTGCGACGTCGTGGTACATATACCGATGCTCGGGTCGAAAGCATCGCTGAATGTTTCTGTGGCGGCCGGCATCATGTTCTACACGCTGCTTTCGGCAAACACAACGGACCCTTTCCCCAATCGAGATGAATCCCATGTCTGATCCAGCTGGGCACGCCTCCGCGGAAGCTTGCGTTGGCCAACTCGAGCAGGAAGTGCAAGACCTGCGTGCGGAGGTCGATCGACTCCGTGAGGAAAACAGGCGCTGGGCACGGCTAGCGGGAACGGACAGTCTCACCGGGTTGCCAAACAGGATTTCGTTCTTCCGAGCCTTTCTGCCGCAGATGTTACAGCAAGCGATGAAGGAGGATCAGCCTGTCGGTCTGATTCTCCTGTCACCCGACAGTCTGGGTGAGGTGAATGAAGCGTATGGGCGTGAAGCTGGCGACCAGGTTGTAAAGGGGCTAGGCCAACTGATCCAGTCGCTCGTTGGCGATGAAGTGAAGCTGGGTCACGTAGACGGCGCCAACTTTATCCTGATGATGTATCCCGGTGAACTCGAGGAGGTCAGGAGCCGCGCAAACATGGTCCGGGCACGTGTGCGCACCCACGCATTTCCGTGCGGGGATTCCGTGGCACAAATCACGGTGAGCGCCGGTGCCTCCGTGGTTCAGCCGAAGGAGAGTGCCGACTTCAGGAGTCTGGGTGAAGGGCATTTTAGCGAGTTGAACGAAGCGCTGCATTCGGCCAAGAAAGCCGGGGGTAACCGAGTCGAGGTCGCCTGATAGGGGTCTCGCTCAACGCACAAGGACAAGGCATGACCGTGAGGATTCTCTGGGTTGCCGCATCCCTGCTTTTCGCGTGCCCACTGGCCGCAGTCGATCCTGCTACTCGTCTGTATTATCAGGCGACAGGTTCGTTGGCTTCGGACTTCGATAACGATGGGTCTGTCGGCTTTACCGATTTTCTTGCATTCACCGAACGCTTCGGAGCCGTGGTCGGTGAAGCGAGCTATGATGTCCGGTTCGACCTGGACTCGAATGGTCTCATCGATTTTGACGACTTCCTGCTGTTTGCAGAGGCCTTCGGAAACAGCTCCGCCCCCCCGCAAACGACGCCCGATCTTGCCCTCTATGTGCTCGATCCGGGTACCAGTTCCATAGACGTCTACAACCTCAAGAATCATCTCGCGCAGGGATTCCTTCCCTTTCGTAACCCCGGGAGCATGAAGGTGTCTGCGGATCACGAACGGCTCTACGTGAACGAGCAGTTCGGTCTGTTTGTGCTGAATGATGCCCACGAGGTCGTCTATTCGGTGCCCGGTACGAGTTCCGGACAGCTGGTTCTGAACAAGGATGAGACCCTGGCGTATGCGGGAGAGGTCGGGAACGATCTGATCCGGGTAATCGATCTGATCGCACAAGCGGCCGTTGACACGATCGTCGTCGGGAATCGACCGGGGAAAATGGCAATATCCCCGAATGGCCGCTGGCTCTACTCGGCGAATGTGAGCGATATCTCCGTCGTCGACCTGAATCAGAATGCAGAGGTCCTTCGGATCGATATCGACGGCAGTCTAAATGCGATCGTGATCGCCCCGACGGGAGATCGTGCTTATTATTCAGTAGTGAACCGGACGACGGTCGGCGTGATAGATACTGGCACAAACGCGATCATCGGCGAGATTCAGCTGGAGGGTGAAGACGTCAACGACATGAAGCTCTCGGCCGACGGTACGCGTCTTCTGGTAAACACCTCGACATCGCTCGTGGAGCTGGACGTGGCCCGGAATCTGGTGGTCCGTTCGTTGATGATGGCCGAAGGAACCAGTACCCTGGGTATCACGCCAGACGGGCTGTTCGCGTATATCGGCTCGCTCGAACCCCTGATCTTCGAGCCGTCTGTGGCTGTCATCGACCTTTCAGCCTGGCGCTTGCTCGGCCGTATTAAGGGCTTTACGTTTCCGCAAGAAATCGCATTCAGGCGGACATCGTTTACACCGACCGAAGGGGATGTCGCCCTTTCTCTGCCTTAGGACATACCGTGGCACCAGAGAACAACAGAAAAGGAAAGACGCCGGAAGAGGGCGGGTTCCTGAACAATTTTCTCCGGCCCCTGAAGAAGCATCGGGTTACGCTGACGCGTGCCGGAAAATCGCTTGCGCCGTTACGTAAGGGGAAGGCGGCGCAGAAACCAGTGAAGAAACCCAAGAACAAGGCGGCGAAGAAGAAACCGATTTCTCTACCCACCAGAAAAGAGCGCCAGGTCAATGAGCTCAAGACGCTTGCGAATATCGGTCGTCAGGATCCTGAAAGGCTTGCTGCTATCATCACGCGAATGCTGATGGACGAAGAGGAGGTGAAGGAGAGGCAAAGGCTGAAGTTCGAACGGATGGTTTGGCGACGAGCGGAGAAGCACGGGCAGCCACCGGACGAAGCCGCCGGGGAACAACCTGATACGGGAAGTGAATAGAGGGTCTGTCGATATATCGACGGGCCCTTTCTTTATGGCTCCTTCAAGATGTCGATCCGAATTTCCGCCACGCCCGCCTCGACCATATCAAGCTTTTGAGCTGCGCCCAGCGACAGATCCAGAATCCTTCCGGGGATGAACGGTCCCCGGTCGTTGACGCGCAGTTCGAGGGAACGACCGTTTTCAAGGTGAGTGACACGGATAACCGTGCCGAGGGGCAACTCCCGGTGGGCGGCGGAGAGACCATACATATCGAAGATCTCACCGTTGGCTGTCTGCCGCCCGTGGAACTTGTGGGCGTAGTATGACGCTTTCCCCACCTGGTATGCGCCCTCGGTAGAGACCTTAGCAGACCGGACGTGTGGCGATTCTGACAGATTCTCGGACCGCCCAGCCGGGGGGGGGACGGGGTATCGCGGCGAGGCCGTACACGTCGTCAGGCTGGCCGCCAGACCGAGCAGCGTGAAGCGTAGGATTCGGTTGGCAGGCACCCCCCCACTCACCCGGTTTGGAGAGAGCC
>CAYYGZ010000317.1:0-4120 GCA_964471275.1 uncultured bacterium
TAGGTCGTCCGGTCGTGGAACTCCGGCGAACCCGCAGAATGTCGGGAATAGATCCGAAAGACTTACGGGTGTAGAGATTGTTGACGGGTCCACACAGCCAGATCTGTGTTCCGGGGTGGAGACGATCAAGGGAACGCGGACCGACGCCTCGTGCCAGGTTCGCTTGAACCAGAGACCGTGTTCACCGGCCATTTCTCCGTGATCAGAGGTGTAGACGACAATGGTGTTGTCCAGCAGCCCGTCCCTTTTCAGGATGGCAAGGAAATCGCCGAGCATTTCATCGAACTGATCGACGCAGGCAAAGTAGGCTGCTCGCGCTTTGAGCGTTTCCTCCTCCGTGACATTCTCCAGGAAGTGGCCCTGGGATTCACCAGAACTCGACCGACGGGCTCCCATCGAGAGCGGGTGATCCACTGTGTCACCCGTACGTCCGATTCGGGGAGGCGTCACATTGCCAGGCCAATAGTGATTGAAGAACCTGCGCGCCGCATTCATGGGGAAGTGGGGGTGCGCGAAGGAAGCCATGAGGAGCCACGGTTGATCCGGATGCCGGGAATTCTGTTCGCGCAGCCACGACGTCGCCTCGCGCGCGACGATCTGCTCCTGCATCAGGGACTCAGGGATGTCACTAATGCCGACATCACGTAAGACGGAGGGCATAAAGATGTGATCTCGGGGGCCGACCAGATGAAGTGGGTCCTTTTGGTGTGCGGGAGATGGCGCAGTGAAGTCGCCATACGGTCGGTGCTGGAAGCCTGCCAGCTGACGTGAACCAACCAGATGCATCTTCCCGACCGTCGCAGTCGCATAGCCGTGGTTGCCAAGATGAGACGCGAATGTGGGGATGTCGGGCGAGAGGACGGCGCACTCGGAAGATGGGCGGCCGGACAAGAGGCCCACACGACTGGGCACACATACCGGGTTCTGACAATACGTCGTTTCGAAGTGAGTGCCGCGCTCGATCAGATCGTCAAGCGTGGGCGTTCGGCACGGTTCGCCACCGGCGCTCTCGGCTCGCGATGATAGAAAGCGATAGCTGTGCTCATCGCTCAGCAGAAAGAGAATGTTCGGTCGAGGCATGTTTCAGGTGCTCTCTCTTGAGAGGTCCCAGGATCGCAGCATCTACCGTTTGTTGTGCAGGCCGCCAGTCCAGGCAAGATACTCAGCCCATCGGTGCGACACGGGGTACAAGTTGTGGGGAACTGGCTCTTTCTCCAAGCGTACTCTGAGGATCTGTGAGATCTCGAGCTCTCCGAGTAGGAAGCTCGTATTCCTTCTGGCCTTTCACACGTGTTCACCTGATCTTGGCGCGGATTGGGTGCGTCGGATAGGGACACGGACACCAAGGAGTTTGTAATGGACAAGATTCGTCTAGCCATCGTCGGATGCGGCGGTATGGGACATCGACACCTCTACGGATTGGGGGAGCTCCATCGACAAGGGCTGTCGAAATTCGATCTAACTGCAGCCTGTGATCCGAATCGCAGCAACGCTGAATCACTGGCGGACGAAGCGGAGTCTCTGTTCGAGACCCGTCCCGAGGTCGTAACCGATCTCGATCAGCTCGAACAGATCGGTGTCGATGCAGTGGACGTACCCACGACACCCCGATTCCATCACACCATCGCGATCGATGCTCTCGAGCGAGGGTGGCATTGCATGGTCGAGAAGCCAGTTGGCCTGACCGTGCGTGCCTGCAACCTGATGGCTGACGCCGCGGAAGGTAAGCCGCAGATCCTCAGCGTGGCGGAGAACTATCGTCGGGACCCCATGAATCGTCTCGCAAAGGCTCTGCTTGATGCGGGCGTGATCGGTGATACTCGCCTGCTGATCCACCACTCGCTCGGGGGCAGCGGCAACAACATGATTATATCTGTGTGGCGGCATCAGAAGAACCAGAGTGGTCTGCTCCTCGATGTAGGTGTCCATTTTACGGATATGATGGAGTATCTGATGGGGGAGATTACGACGGTATACGCGCAAACCCGGCTTCACGAGAAGGTTCGTTACAACCCGGCTGCACGTGGTGAGGAATCACGATCGAATCCATCGGGCGTCTACGGGAAGTGGCAGAAGGAGATGCCCGCGGAGTTCGAGGCAACAGCAGAGGATGCCGCATACGCGACCCTCACATTTGCCAGCGGCGCGGCGGGACAATATGTCGAGGACCACGCCGTCCACGGAGATGGCAGTTGGTTACGCCAGATCCAGGGCTCCAATGGCTCGATGACGCTTCCACTAGACCGACGCGGCGATCCACTTTCTGTCAACGTGTCGGGCAGTCATGTTGAGGGTGATGACGTCTTGGATCTGGTTCCGGACTTCGTCCTAGACGAGGCCACGGCGAAATTGTTTGGCGGGGAGCGGCTTGGACGCTACCGACTCGAGTTCTCCGAGATCGATCGCAAGGTGATCGCGACGGAATACGCAGATTTTGGCGATGCGATCGTGAACGGTCGAGAACCGGAAGTCGACATCGTGCAGGGCACACGTTCGGTCGCCGTCTCCTACGCCACGATGGAATCGGGGTTGTCCGGACAGATTGTATCGGTTGATGACGTGATCGCCGAGAAGATCGATGCCTATCAGGCTGAGATCAACAAGGATCTGTGTATCTGAGCGACTCGGTCTTGGGGCTTGCTGTGTTTCTGGCGGACGACCCGGGGCTCCTGTTCGTGGCTATGAAAGGCTTGCCGTTCCACGGCTGTGGAGGTAGCTAGGCAGGTCTTCCATCTGGATGATGGGGCCCTGGCAGACTTCTCCCGCCCGATACAGCACGTTCTGAAATTCTATGCCGCTGCCCGCCCATCCCTGACTCTGGGACTCCTTCTCCGGGTCACTTTTTGCGCTGCCACCAGACCCATTCCACGTGTATCGGAGAAAGAGCGCCAGGACTTCGGGTGAGATCCCGCTGACCTGCCATCCCTCCTCGCCGTTAGCCCGCTCCAGAATCTGGCCAACCAGTGATGGTATCTCCTCGGAGCGTTCGGCCAGGGACGGTCTCTTGATGATCTGCCTGTCAAGATTATCGAAGTCAGCAGCCCAATGTTGATCGAAATTCGTCACCAGCGAGCCGGCTCTTCATAGTCTGGAGATAGTATTCCTGATCGTCGGGCGATAGACTCTTGATCAGGATCTGCTTCACTTCTCACTCGGCCTTGCTAACCTTCTTCGCAACCCAGGTCGTATCGTAAGCTGTTTCTCCGAAATCCAGATACACGTCCTTGCCGCTCTCATGGACCGCATTGTTCACCAGGAAAAACCAGATGAAATCGTGGATTCCGTATCGCCAAAGGAGCTAGTAGATTTCGGCGGCGGCGGCGGCGGCGAGGTAGACTCGTGCCTCGGTAGGGGTAGCGGAGGAAAGCACGTGCTTGAGTCCACGTTCCACTTTGTCCTGAGTGAAACCAGTGCACGGTATCGTTTTCGGCCTGGCAAACAGGTCGCAGTGCATCGGGTAACGCGCAGACAGTCAGAGGACGTGGTGGACACAGTATTCCCTACGAGA
Organism: uncultured bacterium; assembly: GCA_964471275.1. Taxonomy (GTDB): domain Bacteria; phylum Latescibacterota; class UBA2968; order UBA2968; family UBA2968; genus UBA2968. The sequence goes on from CAYYGZ010000317.1 coordinate 3,509, forward strand.
GGCAGTCACTGGCAAGGGCATGTTTTTGTTCGTCATCTCTCTGATCTGCAGGGCTCCCGGTGAGGGGCAGTTGCTGCTTCGGATTGGTCTCGGTTGTCACGGATCAGCCTTTCGAATCGGCCGACCTTTCGATCAGATGTTGAGCAACATCGACCTGTATCCGACAGTGCTTTCCGCCACGGACACAACAGTGCCAGAAGGTGTGATGGGTAGATCATTCTGGCCGTTGCTTGCGGGAGATGAATATGATGGCAATGATTAGATCTTTGCGGAGAAGAGTACGGCTTTCGATGACATCAAACGCTGTATTCGCACGGCACGCTACAAGTTCATTCGCAATTTTGATGAGGGACCCCGGCTGAAGCTGCCGACTGATATCGAGATCAGCCCGACGCGTCGCGACGTGGGAGACGCACATCTTGAGAAACGGGCACCAACAGAACTGTATGATCTGGAAGCTGATCCCTTGGAGGCGCACAATTTGTCAGGAGATCTAACCTTCAGTGAGATCGAGTGTGATCTGCGTGGCGATCTGGATCGATTCCTTTGGGAGACGAACGACCCCGTGACAAGTGGAGCGATCGAGCGGCCTCCCGAAGAAGTGGATGTTAT
>CAYYGZ010000318.1:0-4116 GCA_964471275.1 uncultured bacterium
GAGCGCTAGAATCGCACTCTAGAGGTCGAGGGTTCGACCCCCTTCCGCTCCACCATTATTATCGAGGACTTATGATGGAAGATTGAGGATCGAAAGGCTGAGGTCTTAGATTCTCAGTCCTCTCTCCTAGGCCCTCAATATAATTGGAAGGTCGTGCTAGACGGGGTGGTAGCGGTGCCCTGTGACCCGCAATCCGCTATAGCGGGGTTGAATTCCTTCGTTTGAGAGATACCGCTTCAGACTTCGATGACGCAGTTTGCGGTGTTGATAGTCAGGTCCTGCGCAACGGATCTTTGCTGAACCCCGTCAGGACCGGAAGGTAGCAGCGGTAAGCGACTAGGCCCGTGTGCCGCAGGGCCACCTGGCAGGAGCTGGCGCTGGGTTCTCGAACCTGAAGCATATCTCGATGCAAGGTGCACGGCCTTTCGCTAGTTTGTATTCGAGGATGGACGATTGACGGGAGGTGACTTTTCGTTGCCCTGTCTTCTGTCCTCGATCCTCCCTATACTTCTCCTAAAGCAAGACTGAGAAACCGAGGAAAGAAGGCTCGGATTGAGCGTTGTTCTCGATTGGCAGGGCTCGTTATCGTTCCTCGCTATGCTCACCAGAATGTTCTAGATTATGACGGAAGGGAATCGGCCTTCTGGTTCTCAATCCTCGATTTTCCATCATCAATCCTCGATTGTTGCCATGTCCTACCAGGTGATGGCGCGTGAACGACGTCCCGAAGTCTTTGACGAAGTTGTCGCGCAAGACCACATCGTAACCACTCTACAGAATGCGATCAGGACCGACCGGGTCGCGCAGGCCTATCTGTTTTCGGGACCTCGGGGCACCGGGAAGACGACGACCGCTCGTTTGCTGGCGAAAGCCCTGAACTGCGAGCAAGGCCCGACGCCCACGCCCTGCGGGACTTGTGCATCGTGCGTCTCGATCAAAAAGGGGCGCAGTCTCGATGTTCGCGAGATCGATGGTGCTTCTACGAACTCGGTTGATGACGTTCGACAGCTTCGCGAAGAGGTTGGCTACGCCGCCTCCAAAGGGAAGCGGAAGGTCTACATTATCGACGAAGTTCACATGTTGACGATGCAGGCCTTCAATGCGCTTCTGAAGACGCTCGAGGAGCCGCCCGCTCACGTCATCTTCGTGTTTGCCACAACAGAACTGAACAAGGTCCCTGAGACGATTCTCTCTCGATGCCAGCGCTACAATTTTAGACGAATCCCGACGAGCGAGATCGTCGATGAGCTCAAGAAGATCGTCGCACAACGAGAACTCGAAGTGGAAGAAGAGGCTCTGTTTCTGATCGGACGGAAGGCGGGTGGCGCCATGCGTGATGCGCTCAGTCTGATGGATCAAGTGATCTCATTTTCGGAATCCGGAATCCAGAGTGACGATGTGCGTCGGTTGCTCGGAATCGTGCCGCGCGATCTATTCTTCGCACTGACGGATGCGATCGCGAAGGATGACGGGGCAGCAGGTTTGGAAATCGTGCACGGACTGATCGAGGATGGGGGCGACATGGGTGAGTTTACCGAGGGAATGGTGGAGCACTTCCGCCATCTTCTCGTCGCTCGTATACAGGAAGAGGTGATCGGTGCCGATCTGCCGGAGGCGGACCTGGAAAGGTATAAGACTGCCGCCCAAGCGTTCCAGGAGCAAGATCTCCTCCGGATGCTGAATACCGTGGCTGATCTGGAGCTGACCATCGGTCGCGTGGGTGACCCTCGATTCTGGCTCGAGCTGACGGTCATGAAGCTGATGAAGGCGGCATCGACCGCTGATATTCAGACGGTCATCGATCAACTTGGGCAATCACAAGCATCTCCGGAACGACCCACGCTACCTCGGTCCACAAAACGCGCAGTATCCGTTTCGAGCCCAGCTCCAAGACGGAGCACAAAGGCTTCTGCCGTCCCGCCGCGAGCTCCGCAGCTCCCGGCATCACCGGACCCGGACACGCCTGAAGAACCGGATGCCGCTGACGATGAGCCCGTGCCTGCGGCTGCGGTCGATCTGTCCACGGTTCGGAACCGTTGGGAGGATGTCGTCAATTTCGTGAGAGAACAGAAAGTCTCAGTCGGTACGTTCCTGTCGGAAGGGACACCCAAGAGTTTGGACGACAATCAACTGCTGGTCGTGTTCAAGCGGCACCGTGATTTTCACGCAAACCAGGTACGCCGAAACAAGGATTCTGTCGAGTCGGGGCTGAAGGCTGTGTTCAAAGCTGATCTCCGGATTATCTGCGAAGTGGACTACGATGACCTGCCGCCGGATGTGGCGAAAGAGCAGAAGGTCGAAGAGGATGAGCGGGTACAGATGGCGCTCAGGATCTTTAACGGCGAGATCATAAAGAAGTAGAGGCCGATTCTCGTCGAAGGGATGGCGAGGCAAGCGTTTCAGATAATCTCTCACCGCCAGGACTCCAGTGGTCGGGTGGGCTTGGGGAAGTAACCAGGTTGATTGACGTATAGCGATCCGGAGGTAGGTGAAATGGCAAAGGGCATGGGTGGGATGATGAAGCAGGCCCAGAAGCTCCAGGCGAAGATGGCCAAGGTGCAGGAGGAACTGGTTGGGAAGACTGTGGAGGGAGACGCGGGCGGTGGTATGATCGTCGTGACAGCGAACGGTCACCAGGAGGTGACGGGGATAAAGATCAATCCGGAAGTGGTCGACCCGGAGGATGTCGAGATGCTCGAGGATCTGATTCTGGCGGCGATACAGCAGGCACGCGAGAAGGCTCAGGCCATGTCAGAGAAGGAAATGCAGAAGGCCACAGCCGGTATGATTCCACCGGGAATGATGCAAGGTATGGGGCTGTAAGACGGGCAGAACCGAATACCGAACACCGAATGTCCAATGTCGAATCATGAAGCAACGTCACAAGACGGCCGCTGGTCCTGAGTATTCCTCGAAATGCGTGGGCCGCATCCCGTAAGAGCGAGAGACGATGGCAGACGATCCGATCGAAAAACTGACAAAGGGCCTTGGACGACTTCCCGGTGTTGGCCCGAAGTCCGCTCGCCGGATCGCGCTCGATGTGCTCACGTGGCCAACGGATGAGGTTCACAGACTGGCCGACCTCCTTGTGGAGATCAAGACGAATGTGCGTGAGTGCTCCACCTGCTACAACCTGGCGGTCGAAGATCCTTGCCCGATCTGCACCGACTCCCGTCGAGATGCGACGACGATTATGGTCGTCGATGCCGTTGCCAATCTGATTGCCGTCGAGCGGACGAATAGCTATCGTGGTGTCTACCATGTGTTGGGTGGGCGACTGTCGCCCCTGGATGGAATCGGCCCGGAAGATCTGAAGATCGCCGAGCTGGAAGCACGAGTGGCGGCCGGGTCGATCCGGGAAGTAATTCTTGCGAACGAGCCGACAGTCGAGGGCGATGCGACCGCCCAGTATATCAGCCACGTTTTGGGGACAAGCGACGTGCAGATCACTCAGATCGCTCGCGGGTTGCCCGTCGGTAGCGATCTCTCGCTTGCTGATCAGGTAACCCTGTCTCGGGCGCTCGAAGGCCGCCGGGAACTGTGACTGTGGAACGAGCGAACACGATCGAAACCAATGCAGAGGGTCTCCCTCGAGAATCGGGCAAGGTCTTCACTTTTCCGAACGTGTTGACGATCGTCAGGGTTCTTCTGACACCCGTGTTCCTCGCGCTGATCTTCTCGCACACCTGGTATAACAAGATCCTCGCGCTGATCGTTTTCATTGTCGCATCGCTGACAGACTTCTACGATGGCAAGATCGCGCGTCGTGATGGGACCATAACCGCATTTGGGCGATTCATGGACCCGCTTGCGGATAAGCTGCTCGTGTCATCGGCACTGATTTCATTCGTTGTGCTGGGCATGGTGGAAGCCTGGCTTGTCGCCGCAATGCTCGTTCGAGACGCGGTGATCACGCTCCTTCGGGTTATCTCGATCCGGAAGGGCAAGGAGGTCGTGACCTCCGGTCTGGCGAAGTGGAAGACGATGCTTCAGCTGGTCCTGGTGTTCGGAATCTTGGTGTTCATGAATATCCGGGTGATTCAGGCGAAACTCACATCCAGCCCACTCGAGCTGACCGGCACCTGGTCGCATCTCGTGCTGAACGGTCTAGTGGCC
>CAYYGZ010000319.1:0-4111 GCA_964471275.1 uncultured bacterium
CTCAGCCTGGCGGAGATGACCGGTGATCTGTTCTGGTGTGTAACGCTTCCTTGCCAGGAGGACCCCTTTCTATGTCCCATATCCTAACTCTAGGACTGGTAACATTCTAGGGGCGCAGGTCACCGCATTGTTCACGATCCACACGTCCACCGAAACGCCGGAACAGACTCTGCGTGAGGGTCAGGCTCACTGGCTCAGGATGGCAGCAACACGACCGAGAAGGAAACGGAAAACGGCCACCCGTTGTTGCGGATGGCCGACATTCGCCTGCTTCGTTGATGAATCTGATTCAGATCTACAAGTCCTACACCCAACCGAGTGTCCCTGACCTACCTGACGGAGTCCAGTATTCCGTTCAGCGTCGTGCTGGGACGCATCGCGGCCTCCACTCGCTCAGGATCAGGAAGATAGTAACCACCGATGTCCACCGGTTTGCCCTGAGCACTGTTGAGTTCCGTGATGATCGTCGCTTCGGCATCGCCCAGGGCCTCTGCCACCGGGACGAACTGTGAACGGAGCTCATCGTCCGTGGACTGTTCCGAAAGCGCTTGGGCCCAGTAAAGGGCCAGGTAGAAATGACTTCCTCGGTTATCCAGCTCGTTGACGACGCGTGATGGCGATTTCCTCTCAACCAGGAACTTGGCCGTTGCCTGGTTCAGGGTCTCCGCCAGAACCTGTGCCTTGGTGTTCTCAGTCTTGTAGCCCAGGTCTTCCAGGGAGACCGAAAGGGCCAGGAATTCTCCCAGAGAATCCCACCTCAGATGCCCTTCCTCGACGAACTGCTGCACGTGTTTCGGTGCGGATCCGCCAGCCCCGGTCTCAAAGAGTCCGCCACCAGCGAGGAGCGGCACGATGGACAGCATTTTCGCACTCGTGCCGAGTTCGAGAATCGGGAACAGATCCGTGAGGTAATCACGGAGGACATTCCCCGTTACCGAGATCGTGTCTTTGCCTTCCCGGGCTCGCTCCAGACTCAGCCGCATCGCATCGACGGGCGACAGAATCTTGATTTCCAAACCCTCGGTATCGTGGGCCTGCAAATAGGCGCCTACCTTCTCGATCAGGCAGGCGTCGTGGGCTCGATCACTGTCCAGCCAGAAAATCGCCATGGAACCCGTCAGCCGTGCGCGTATCACGGCCAGTTTGACCCAATCCTGGACAGGCAAATCCCTGGTCTGGCACATCCGAAAGATGTCCCCTTCATCTACTTCCAGCTGCAGGAGAACCTTGCCAGAGCCATCGACCGCTCGGACCTGTCCGATCTCGGCGATCTCGAAGGTCTTGTCGTGAGATCCATATTCTTCAGCCTTCTGGGCCATCAGTCCCACGTTCGACACGTTCCCCATCGTAGTTACGTCGAACTTACCATTCCGTTTGTGAAAATCGATCGTCTCCTGGTAGATCCGTGCATAAGACCGATCTGGAATCGTATACTTGGTGTCCTTCTGAGTGCCGTCGGGTCCCCACATCTGGCCGGATTCACGAATGGCGGCAGGCACGGAAGCGTCGATGATCACGTCACTCGGTACGTGCAGATTCGTGATCCCACGATCTGAATTGACCATTGCCAGTTCCGGCCCGGTTTCATAGCAGGCCTCGATATCCGTCTTAATCTCTGCCTGCTGCCCCTCAGGGAGATCCTTGATCTTCTCATATACCTCGCCAATCCCGTTGTTGGGATCGATACCGAGATCTGTGAATACCGCTGCGTGCTTCTCGAACGCATCCTTGAAGTACACAGACACCGCGTGGCCAAACAGAATCGGATCTGAAACCTTCATCATCGTGGCTTTGAGGTGGAGGGAAAACAGCACGCCTTGCTCCCTGGCATCCTTCATCTCTGCCTCGAAGAAGGAACGCAAGGCACAACGATTCATCACCGAAGCATCAATGATCTCACCCGCTTGAAAAGCAGTCTCATCCTTCAGAACAGTCGTGTTGCCAGCCTCATCCACAAACTTGATCGTGAACGTATCGTCAGATGCGAGTATGGAAGACTGCTCGCTCGAGTAGAAGTCACCATCGCTCATGTGCGCGACGTGCGATTTCGAATCCTCGGACCAATCACCCATCGGATGAGGGTTCTTCTGAGCATACGCCTTCACGGGTGTCGCTACCCTGCGATCTGAGTTACCCTCGCGCAATACTGGGTTGACCGCGCTGCCGAGAACCTTCGCGTAATGGGTCCGGATCTCCCGCTCCGCATCTGATTGGGGCTCTTCCGGATAATCCGGCAAATCATATCCATTTGCCCGGAGCTCCTTGATGGCCGCCGTCAGCTGGGGGATCGATGCACTGATGTTCGGCAGCTTGATGATATTCGCTTCCGGAGTCTTCGCCAATTCACCCAGCTCTGCCAGCGCATCAGATTGCTTCTGGCTATTCGCAAGTTTCTCGGGGAAATTCGCGATGATTCTGCCTGCCAGCGAAATGTCGCGCGTCTCCACCGCGATCCCGGCAGCCTCCGTGAACACCTTCACAATTGGAAGCAGCGAGTAGGTTGCCAGTGCGGGTGCCTCGTCGGTCTTGGTATAGATGATTCTCGATTTCGATGCCATGCTATCTTCCTGATTTCTAGGGGGTTCTGCCGTTCACTAAGGCGTTATGAAATAAAACTATAGACATCGACAAAGAAGAACAGCAAATCGTTCGAATACAATGCATTCCAAACAGGAATGAACGCAGTAAGATCAAGAGCATAGAAGTATAGAAGTAAGGATGATCGTGAGGTTCTGTCCAGAAGGAGAGATCTCGGTCCCGTGAGGTGGTGATCGGGAGTCTACTGCCAGCCTCCGCCCTGCCCCGCAACCCATCCGCTGGACCACGCCCACTGGAAATTGAATCCACCCAGATCCCCGTGAACGTCCAGCATCTCGCCGGCAAAGAAGAGCCCGGGCACAATCCTGGATTCCATCGTTTGCGGATCGACGTCGTCGGTAACGATGCCGCCGACCATCACCTCTGCCTCTGCGAACGTCCGTGACCCGAGCACCCGAACCTCCCATCCCGTGAGCCCCTCCGCAATCCGACGCCCCTCGGCCGCAGAGATGCCGGCGGCAGGCCGGTCTGGCGGGATGTCCATGAGTGGCAGGAGAACGGGTGCAATCTTGTCGGGGAGTAACCCGGTGAAGCTGAAGGCAACTGTTCGATACGGGTGACGATTCCACCTGTGTCGAAGCCTTTCCTCGAGTTCATCCGCAGACACGCCGGGGAAGAAGTTGATACGCACGGAAACCGTGCCTCCATCCACAAAGGGCGCGACCGACTCGCTGAGGTTGAGAATCACCAGCCCAGAAAGACCGTAGAACCGGAAGAGAATCTCCCATTCATCTCGCTTGACTACCTGCCCGTCTACCAGAGCCTCGGCCGCCACTACGGCCCTGACCCCCTGCAGCTTGTGCAAGGTGCTGCGTTCTGTCTCGAGCGGCCCAAGACCTGGATAGATTGCGGTGCGCCGATGGCCCAGATCACAGGCCATACGGATGCCATCGTCACTTCCCCCGAGGCCTGGCGCCGAAGTCCCGCCGGTCGTCATGATGACACGATCGGCGTCGAAGTGCTGTCCGTTAGCGGTCCGGACACGGAAACCGTCGTCTTTGAACAGCTCGGCCGCATCTGCCGAGTCGACCACCCGGATCCCAGCGCGATTCACGCGATCCTCGAGAAGGCGAACGACGCTTGCGGCCTGGTTGGATGCGGGAAAGACACGACCTCGCTTTTCCACACGGGTCTCGATCCCGAGATCGTGGAAGAAGGCCAGAGTATCCTCCACGGGGAAAGCATTCAGCGCACCTTGGGCGAAGTCGGGGTTGTCCCCGTGAAAATGGATCGGATCCGGATCCGTGTTCAGCACGTTACACCGCCCGTTGCCGCTGATCAGGATCTTGCGCCCCAGACAATCATTCTTCTCGAGAAGGGTCACCCGTTCGCCGCGATCTGCTGCCGCAATGGCGGCCATCAGGCCGGCGGCCCCCCCTCCGACTATGAGCGTGTTACAGGACATATTGCATACATCTTGTTTGTGTGGGTGCCGGAGTGACCTGCCCCCATCCAGGTGTCCACATCCAGAGTTAGGATGCGGTTGCTGATACCGGTCCCTCGACCGTTTCGG
>CAYYGZ010000320.1:0-4111 GCA_964471275.1 uncultured bacterium
ATCCGCTCTCGTCACATCGATCGACATGATCCGCCTTCACCCCAACCAGTATGTGTTCTTCAACCATCTGCTCGCGGGGGGGCTCTCGTCTGCTGCCCCCCTGTATGACACTGACTACTTTGCGAACAGCCATCGGTTGGGAATCAGATGGATTGACGAGCAGTTGAAAACAGGAACGAGCGTTACGGTCAACGTGCCCATAGCAGAAGTCGCATCGGGAACATCCGTTCACAACAGGACTATCCCCTGGCGGGCAGACTACCTTCTGGTCGGTGCCACTCGAGACGAGGACATGGAGGTTCCGGGTGAGATCGTTCACACGATCCGGGCGGCCGATGTTCCGCTTCTTGACATCGTCAGCGCGGACCCCGAGTGGCGTGGGCAGCCCTTCTACCACGGCCCAAATGCTGAATTCCACTACGCAGGACTTGCAACGTCACACGCATTGCTGGGTAACGTAGCGGAGGCACGTGATCTGTATCGGAAGGCGATCGAGAGACGACCCGAGCGCAGAATCTGGCACTACAAGCTGGGTCGCCTGTTGATGGATCAAGATCTACTGGCTGAGGCCATCGAGTCGTTTGAGAAGGCAATCGAACTCAGACCAACCTACCGGGCACACTTTCACCTGGCGAGTTGCTATCATCGAACGGATCGGTATCAAAAAGCGGTGGTAAACTATAAGCGATCGCTTGAGATGCGATTCGACAGTGAATGGGCCTACCTGAACCTGGGTGGAAGTCTGAGTGCACTCGGTCACTTCCCGGAAGCTGAGTATTCCTACAAACAGGCACTGTACTTCAATCCAGGCGTTGTCGATGCCAAGGAACGGCTTGCTCAGCTGTATTTCAAGCAGGCAAGATATGATGAGGCCCTGCCGTTACTGGACCAACTGGAGACGGAGTCGAGTGATCTGCTTGAATCTGTCTTCTTTAAGGCAAGCATACACTACGAAAGAGGCGAAATACGGGAAGCTGTCGGCTACCTGCGTCGAATTGTGGAGGAGGCTGATCGAGCTGACGCCTACCTGCTGCTGTCAAAGTGTCTTCGACAAGGCGGCGAGATCGAGGAGGCGTACGTGTCTGTCACTAGGTTGCTCGAGCTTGCGCCCGACGAAGACCCGGCGTGGGCTGAGTATCTCAGTGTCGGGGAGACCTACCACGAAGCCGGCAACCTTGAACGCGCAGAGCTGATCTATCGAGCTTATCTGGAGAGGACACCGGAATCAGACCGAGTTTGGCAGAACCTAGCCATCCTATTATTCGGCGACGATCGATTTGACAACGCGTTCACAGCCTTCGCCAATGCCGCCCGAGCAAATCCATCCTCGGTCGAGGCATTGCTGGGTCTCGGTCAATCGGCAGAAAGGCTGGCCCGGATCGACGCGGCAAAGCAGTCATACCGGAGTGCACTGCAGTTGGTTCCGGATCACGCCATTGCTCTGGAGAAACTCGCGAATCTGACTCGCAATCAGCAGTGAATCGCTAGCGGCGGCCGCAGGCTACTTGTAAGAACCGGAACTGAGAGAGGAGACACCGCCTGGATGCTAACTACACCGTGAATACGTTTATCCGAGGCGTGATCGAGGGATTCTATGGTCGGTCCTGGAGTTGGGAATCGCGGGAAACGTACGCTGACTTCCTGATGTCGAACGGATTTGACTTTTACATCTATGCGCCCAAAGACGACACCTACCTGAGACGGCGGTGGAGAGACTCCTGGCCGGACAACCAGATGAAGAGGCTAATGCACTTGGCCGCCGTCTACACGGACAGCGAGGTCTCCTGGGGAATCGGCCTCAGCCCTTACGAAATTCACCTGTCGTACGACGGCGAGGCGAAGCAGGCTCTGAGACAGAAGATGGAAGCCATCAATCGGCTCGACCCCGACATCCTCTGCGTGCTCCTAGACGATATGAAGGGAGACGTGCCCGGGCTGGCCGAGACTCAGGCTGAGGTGTTCAACCAGATCGCGGATCTGAGCACCGCCCGTCGGTTCATCCTGTGCCCGACATATTATTCGTTCGATCCGATTCTCGAGAAGGTCTTTGGGACGATGCCCGAGGGCTATTGGGATACACTGGGCAGGCTGATTGATCCCGCAGTTGACTTCTTCTGGACAGGTCCGCAGGTCTGCTCGATCGAATACCCGGAAGCACATCTTACCGCAGTGACGGATCAACTGGGACGAAAGCCGTTCATCTGGGACAACTATCCAGTAAACGACAGCGAAAAGCGATCGAAACACCTGTATCTGAGGCCCTCCGAGAACAGGCCGCATCGTCTGTCCGAGCAGTCGGCAGGTCACGCGGTCAACCCCATGAACCAGGCCTGGCTCTCGCAGATCCCGATCTGGACTCTCGGTAACAGCTACCACGCGAAGACGGGGTATGATCCGCAGAAGACCCTTATAAACGCGGTCGAGACGCTCTGTGGTACCGAATTGGGCAATAGGATTCTGGAAAACTTACCGGTCCTTCAAGACCAAGGGTTGGATAGCATCGGTGAAGACCAGAAATGGGCCATGACCCAGGAATACAGTAGAATCCAGTCGCCCTTTGCCAAGGAGATCATCGAATGGTTGCAGGGCCGGTACGCATTCGACCCCGCTTGCCTGACGGAGTGACAGACCATCCCCGGTAGAAATGGGTAAACGTCGGAAGGTTGTGCGACACGGAGCGAGATCAATGCGAGGAAGAATGAGGCAAGCTTAACGACGGTGAGATGTCAGGTAACGGATACAAGCGCGTGGAAACCGGCAGACCCCGAAAGGGATCTCTACCAGGTTCAACGCCATTCCGAGGGTAGATTCGGCTGCATAACGACCCGATCGAAATTCTCCGCCATCTGCTCGATGCCGTCCGCGTTGGGATGACACTCATCCTCCGTGCACGCCTCGATTTCCGCTAGGCTGAACACGTTGAGTCCATCGGCATACGATAGGTTCACGTCACCGGCATCAATCAATCGCTCCGCAACATCCTTCAAATCGCGTCGCATACCCGAAATCGTATACCCGACCGGGTTAGGAGTCGTTTCTGTCGGAGGATGCCCAATTGGCGACACGAGAACAATTGGTGCTGTGGGTTGAACATCGCGGATCACGCGCACCAGACCGATCGCGCTCGCCGGATAGGTGCGTGCACTCAGATGGCCGGCACGGATGCAGTTGATGCCCAGTTTCAGCGTGATGAAATCCACCGAAAGCTCGCGAATCACGAAACCCAGCATTGGATCGAGGCAGCACTGGCCGCCATAGCCAAGGTTGGTCAGGTTCAGGTCGTATCGCCTGGCGATTATCGCCGGCCACGTTCGGGCAGGACTGTGTGCACGTACGCAGTGGGTCAACGAGCTCCCGTAGGTCACCCAGTGTGGTCTGGGATCATCGACGACCTTACATCCCCCACCTTCATCCACAGACATTTCACGCAGCACCACCGGGGAATCCTGCGGAAGCCAGATCTCGACCGTTTTGCTCCCGGCAGGCAGGTTCTGGAAGATCACCTCGGTCTCGCCGGGCTTGACCGGTACGGACTGAATCAGCTGACCCTCGATCGTCGCATCGAACCAGAACGCATCTCTACCCGTCGCAGGGGGAACCTCGGAACCGACATCCACGACCAACTGGATCTGCACGGCACTCGTCTCAAACCGCAGTCGCGCTCCGCTACCGTTCTGCGCGCGGCCCAGCAGCCCCTCGTCAGGACTCGGGAACAACATCTGCTGTGTGTGCGGCAGCCGCCACGGCTTCCACCCACCAGCCACCGGCTCAACTGAAACCACTCCCTCAAAAAAATCAGCGGTGATATCTACGCGCTTCACGATTTCTCCTCACTGTCAGATACAAATGGATAGTTCCCTTTCATGCTGATCGGGCAAGATGCACACCGATCCAACGAATCGTATGCATTGCACTCGGCGCGTTCAGTCAGCTAGATATGGTTCCGCCTCGAGCGCCGCCCTCTGACCTGGGGCTGACATCCTAGGCATCCGTCACACGCCCCGATCGGGGACTCCCTCCTCGCAACCGAGTGTCACCTTGCACGTAGAGACGCACATCAAGGTTCCTCCCGCGCTGCCAGTATTCTCCTCACACGCTCCTGGTTCCGTGC
>CAYYGZ010000321.1:0-4085 GCA_964471275.1 uncultured bacterium
TCAATCAACTCTAATGGCAGCTTGAAAACGTCTCGCTTTGGGGGGACCACTACGGGGGGATGAAATCTAGCAGATCACCGTGATCGTGGCAGTTTCCGGGGCGTTTGGGTCTGCCACCCTTGCGCCCCACTCTCCCTGCGCCTTTCATCGCGCATCATGAGGGGCTACATTGTGGCCATCCACTTGCGACATCCTACAACGCGACCGGGAGGGCACAATGGGTAAATACACTGCGAGCGTAGAAAAGCGGTTCAAAAGTCCAGGGCCCCAGCCGAACGGGCTGCAAGCAGCAGAAGATGGCCTGTGGTGTATCGATCAGGTGAACCTGAAGGTGCACCTGATCGATTGGGCGTCCGGAAATGTGCTTCACGAGTTCGACACGGAGACGGAGCATTCGAGCGGGATCACACTGGGAGACGGGGCGGTCTGGGTTACATCGACATTCCAGCTCGAGGTGGTGAAGATCGACCCTGTGAACGGGAACACGATTGCGCGGTATCCTGATCCAGGAGCGGGACTGACGTCAGGTAGAGAGCTGACCGGGGACACGAAGAAATCCGGGTCACACGGGATCGAGTGGCGTGATGGGAAGGTATATGTGGCGGGGCCGCCAACTCAGCGGGTTCACGTCATGGACGCGTACTCGTGGGACGAGATCGGGCAGTTTCCGACGGGTGGGTTGCGCGTGCACGGAATTGGCTGGGATCCAGACGGGAAGCTGTGGGTATCGGACACGTCGTCCGGGACGGTCATGTTGATGGATCCGGGCAATGGAAGAGTCTACGATGTGTTTCGGATCGATGAGCCAGATGAAGTGCACGGTATGACGGTTCGGGAGAACGGTGAGATCTGGTACTGCGATGCCGGGACGCAGGACATCGGGGTTCTGGTACGGTAATAGAGTGTGTCGCCGGCCGGTAGTGTGCCTGTTGCTGTCAGCCTTGCTCGGCGTAAGCACTACGTTTGTATGCTGCGGCAAGGAGCGTGGGGCAGGGGGGCAAGTACTGCCACACGAGCAGGTAGCTAGACCTGATTTTGTTATGTCAGCTGCCCAGTCCTTCCAGAATGCCTCTCAGGTATCCAATGCTCCTGGCGGCGATCGTCTGCGGGTCCGGCTTGAAGTTGAAGACCTCAACCGAGACGTAGCCCTTGTAGGCACGATCTTTGAGCGTTCGCAGGATCGGGCCAAAATCTAGGTCGCCAAAGCCCGGTCCTCTGAGATTCGGGTCGTTCACGTGGACGTGGCGCATGGTTTTTCCGGCTTCGGCGATGACGTCTACGTGTGGTTTGTCTTCCGCAACGGCGGCCTTTGTGTCGACCATCGTCTGGAAATTCGGATGCCCGACGTCGGCAATCATCCGCTTCGCTTCAGCGATACTGTTGAGGATGTTCGTCTCTTTGCCAGTGAGCGCCTCGATGCAATAAGTCACGTCGTTCTTCTTCATTTCTCTGGTGCAGCCGGCGAACACATCGACGGCGTACTTCCAACATTCATCGCGGTCCCACCCCTTCTGTATGTTTCGCTGTGCCGGTGATCCGTGGATCATCACGCCGCCGCCCAGATCCCCACAGAAGTTGATGAGCGCTTTGATATAGTCCTGTGTCTTCTTTCGTATGTCCTTGTCTGGATGCGTCAGATACATTCCCTTGGGGGCCGCCAGCAGCCAGTGCAATCCGACGATTTCCACTCCTGCCTTCTCGGCGGATTTACGGATGTTTCTGCGACGAGCGGCGGAGATACGGTTCACGTTATCAGCCAGCGTGAATGGCGCAATCTCGACGCCCTCGCAGCCGATCTCTGCTGCGTAGTTGAAGACCTTTTCTATCCTCCAGCCTTCAAAGAACTCATTGCATACGGCAAGCTTCATCATCATTCCTTTCGGTTCTGTCGGTTTGCCCGGACGTGGATCACGGGTCTTTGGCTTTTGTTCTTTCTGTATGCGCCTTGGGTAGACGACTTGTGTGACGTCGCCCGGAAGGCGAATGGCCTGTGACCAATCGAGTGAGGGCGATGGCGTCGCAGTACCCTATTCTTGCAGGTAGATCACCAGAGAATATCGCCCTTTAGCCTTCTCACCGGACTCCGATTTAGAGATTGTGACATGTCCCTGGAAAAGCGAGGCTTAGGTAGGTACTCTCCTGCTATTCTGCGTGCGCTTCAGGGCACTCTGGCTGATCTGAAATTGACTTGACACTCCGAATTCAATGAGATACCATAAGTTGCACTTTTTGGGGTATTCCGCAAGTTATACCACGCAGTCAAACGAGAGAATTCCATGGCAGATCCAGCTCAGGGAGCCCGTTCAGAGAAGCACATTATCGAGATTCGAGAGGTCTGGAAGACTTACCGAATGGGTGACGAGGAGGTGCACGCACTGAGGGGTGTGACACTCGATGTGATCCGTGGCGAGTATCTCTCCATTATGGGTCCCTCGGGCAGCGGCAAGACGACGCTGTTCAACATGGTCGGCGCCCTGGATAGCCCTTCAAAGGGGCACGTGCTTGTGAACGGGCACGATATGGGCAACCTGAGCCAGGAGCAGGTGGCCTATCTGCGCTGCCATAGTGTTGGTTACATCTTCCAGTCCTTCAACCTCATCCCCGTGATGACCGCTTTGGAGAACGTATCTCTACCGATGGTTTTCGCCGGAATGGACCGGAAGGCCTATGAGGAGAAGGCGGCATCCAAGCTGGAGCTGGTTGGCTTGCAGGATCGTCTGGATCACAAGCCTTTCGAGCTATCTGGAGGGCAGCAGCAGCGTGTGGCGATCGCACGGGCGATGGCGAACGATCCTGCGCTGATCCTTGCGGATGAGCCGACTGGGAACCTGGATCTCAAGACAGGCCAAGATATCATCGAGATCTGCATGCGATTGCGCGAGGAATCGGGTGTGACTATTGTTTCGAATACGCACGATCATAAGATGCTGGGCGCCAGCGACCGCGTCGTCGATCTCCGAGATGGACAGGTGGAGCGAATCCGACGAAGCGACGAGATCGATATTCAGGAAGGTCATATCGAGGGACTCGAGGGCGTCGAGGTCTAGCCCTCAAGATCGAGCAGGAAACTAGAGCGGGCGTCCATCAGTGCGATGGGCGCCCGCTTTGTTGTTTCTATTCTGGATGGCTACTTCTCTGGATATAGCAGGTCGTAGTAGCCATTCTGCTCCAGCCGATGGATCATGCTGCGAATGATGGATCCCTCGACTCTGAATATCTCAGATATCTGCTCGGGCGTGTTGCCCTGTCGGACCAACTCAATCAGGCGATCCCGATCCACGACTTTTTCAGGTACGGACATGACAGGTCTTTTCGTCTGAAGTGATCAAATCCCGATAACGGGCAGAATGTTATCCTTTTTGTGTTGATGCGTCAAAACTTTTAGTTCGAGGGGGAGGAGATCGGGGTGTGGGGTGTGGATCCCCGAAGGGGGGAGTCGTTAGTACAAATAGAGAAGACCGCCGGGAGACACCCCCGGCGGTCTTCTTGCCATCTCTGAGACTGAGATTATTGGTGGTCGACGAAGCTCACTGTGACACGAACACCAGGATCACTCTTACTCGGATCAATCGTGATCACATACTTCCCGTTCGGTGAAGGCGCAGCCGACGTGAGATGCAGTGCGTCGAAAGCGGCCTTTCCGTCCGCTGTGGTCCAGACCGCCGGCCCTCCCTCGACACCAACGCCGAAGAAGACCTTGCCGGTTGTCGCCGCTTCAATACCGAAGTGTGAAGCGTTCCGACCCGGCGGCAATGTGATCGCATTGTTCTCCCAGCCCGGTGCGTTGCAGACCGTGCGGAAGATCAAGTTACCCGTCATCCCATTGTGTTCCTCCGTACCCTGCGGTTGCAGTTCACTGTTCCGCAGCGCGTCAGAACACTCAGGCGCGACGTTCTCGAACATTCCAGGACCGATAAGAAGCGCACCGTCTGGCGAGAAGGATGCTTCTTGGTTCCCCGGGTCGTGCGGCTGACCGTGTGTCGCCGGTGCATTCGGGTCGTGCGGCTGACCGTGTGTCGCCGGTGCATTCGGGTCGTGCGGCTGACCGTGTGGCGGCGGCGCGTTGGGGTCGTGCGGCTGACCGT
>CAYYGZ010000322.1:0-4022 GCA_964471275.1 uncultured bacterium
TCGCCCGATTGACTTTGATCATCCGTCTCGGCAGATCGTGATCGGCCTTCTCCACTCGATACTTCTCGATCGCGTCCTGATCCATCTCTACCCCCAGCCCAGGTGATTCCGGCACTTGTGCGTGCCCGCCGGCCACGGCGATCCGCTCCTTCAGCAGGTTGTGTTCATACAATTCGTGACAGTTTATCGTCGGCCACTGTGCCTGCACGAGCACCGAGCTCAGGTGCAAAGACATCGCCGTCGTGGGTCCCGCTCCCACCATCTGCAGAAAGAACGGCATGTTCATCGCCGCCGCGGTCGCCCCCTGATTCATCGTACTCACCACCCCACCACCGACCACCCACCCATCACACACACCACCCATTTCGACCCCGGCTCTCGGTCCGATTGTGCCATAGTGATGTGCGATCGCCGTCCGGATCTGGGTCCGCATATACCGATTGCCTGACGCATCGTCTCGCTTGATGGGATCCTCGAAGATCTTGATCTTCGGAAAACACTCTTCCAGCTCACGCAGCACGGGGATCGCGTTCGACACATTGTTCAGAAAGGCGTTCCAATCCGCATCGATTCGAAAATGATCCGGCGTCACCTCACTGATTCGGTGCATCGTCTCCCGAACATCGAACCAAGGCCGTGTCTTTACCTTGATGCACGTGTATCCGAGCTCAACAGCCTTCTTCGCCTCGATCTCATACTTTTCCGGCGACATATCGTGATCCCAGAACGACATCGCACACCAGTCCCGACACTTGTTTCCGAGAAGTCGATACACGGGAACGCCTGCCAGCTTCCCTGCCGCGTCGAACAGCGCCATCTGAAGCCCCGCTCCAAGCGAGTCGTCCCACATCAGCTCAAATGGAGTCTTCCCGATCACCCGATCCTCCGCCTGCACCTTTCCCCACGTGTAGTTCTGAATCGTCTCCCCCCACCCGATAATCTCACCGTCCGTCACCACCTTCGTGATCTCCAACTCCGACCACGTATGGATCCCCGCCCGCTCCATCTCCCGCCGCACCCTCTCGACAAACGGAACCTGTAACGTAAACCGCTCGACCTTCGTAACTTTTCCGAACATCGTTTCGTCCTTCCCGGTATGGAAACGCGATGGCTAATACTGATGGCCTCTTGGTGCAAAAACAATGGTGTTCTGTCAAGAAGGCGTGAGACGACGTGGGGGATTGCCACTCTGAATGCGGCGATCACAGGATTTTCGTATCATCCAACTACCCATCGCCCTGCGAGTCTCGAGTACAGCCCTGAGGCAGTCGACTTCAGCAGACTGCGGGCTACCCGGGCGGCAACTCACATCCAGATGCGAAGAGAAACGAATGATCATTGCGATCACCCTCATCTCCGTCTTTTTCCTGATACTCGGTTTGATATTCAGGTTACTCAAACCCGTCAACGTTCTTTCGGGAATCAGTGCCGAGAACGTCCGCGATCGTGACGGGCTTTGCAGGTGGTTCGGCAACGCCTTGACTGCTTTTGCCGTTCTGTATGGTCTGATCGCCATCGGGCTTGACCGATTTGGGGTCGATACGTCTCGTGCCTCGAATACCGTGACGATCCTCGTCGCATTCTTTCTGTTGGGACAGTGCCTCGTCGTCACCTACGTCATGGGAACCGGTAAATTCACACGGGCCTCAGAACACCCTCAGGACCACCCGGAATAGGCCGCAGATACGCACTTATGCTGAGCGGGAAAGAGCCGTGGATATTGAGATCTGCATCAGCAGCGATGGCAACGTGGAAAGCGAGGTCGGGGCGGCCTACTGTGGCGGTGCTGCGAGAATCGAGCTGTGCAGCAGCATGGCAGAAGACGGACTCACACCCACACCAGGCCAGATTGCGCGAGCCAGAGAGGCCTTCCCAGATACGCCCGGGTTGATGGTCATGATCCGCCCCCGACCGGGCAACTTTCACTATTCTACCGAAGAACAGGATCAGATGACGACGCAGATTGTGCGGACAGCCGAGGTCGGGGCCGATGGTGTTGTCTTCGGTGCGCTGAGCGAGAACAGCAACATTGACATGCGCGCCGTAGAGAATTGTGTCCGGTTGAGTCGAAGCCTGGGCTTAAAGACAACCTTCCACCGAGCCTTCGACGCCGCACCACAAACCGACCGATCTCTGGACATCCTGATCGACATCGGCGTTGACAGAGTCCTGACCAGCGGCATCGCCTGGGGGCAAACGGGATCCGCGCTGGAAGGACTGGACCGTCTGATTCGCTCGATCCGTGCACGGCTAGCGACTCCCGGCTTTCCGCCTCTGCAATCTTCCATCTTCTATCAGAAATCCTCGATTGAACCACAACATCCCTAAGCTGTATGTGATCCAGGCATTCCGTTGGTTCCTCCTGCTGATGCCGGTCTTCGTCCTCTTCTACCAGGAAAACGGTCTAGGACTTCAGGACATCTTCATCATCCAGGCGTTCTACTCGATTTGCGTTATCCTGTTCGAGATTCCTTCCGGCTATTTTGCGGACATCTTGGGCCGGAAACGATCGATGCTGATCGGCGTCATCTTCGCGGCGCTCGGGTTCAACTACTACGCCTTCGCATACACGTTCCAGGAGTTCCTGTTCGCCCAGTTCCTGCTCGCCCTCGGATCCAGCTTTGTCTCAGGATCTGATACCGCTCTCCTCTACGATTCTCTGATTCAACTCGGTCGAGAACGTGAATATCAGAGAGTTGCGGGCAAATTGGCCTCGATCAGCAACTTCTCAGAAGGTATTGCCGGTATCATGGGGGGCGCGCTGGCGATCATCAGCTTGCGCACTCCGCTCTATGTGCACGCGGGTATGACGCTTCTCGTTATCCCGCTTGTCGCCACGCTCAAGGAACCTGACCGCACCACGGCCGATCGCTCAGAGAATAGCTTCAAGGCCATCCTACGGATTGTCCGCTACGCTCTGCACGGACACGCCGAGGTGAAATGGCTGATCCTCTACTCGTCTCTGATCGGAACATCGACGCTTACAATCGTCTGGTTCGTGCAGCCGTATCTGGAAACTGTCGGTATGCCGTTGGCGTGGTTCGGTGCTTCTTGGGCAGTGCTCCAGTTCTCCATCGGTATATTCGCGATCAACGCGCACAGGATCGAGACATTCCTCGGTCGACGCACATCATTGATCTCCCTCATTTTGCTCGCATCTGCGGGCTACCTGCTCCTCAGCCAGTTCCAGACCATCTGGGCACTTCCTTTTCTCTTCATCTTCTACCTGGTGCGCGGGATAAACGGGCCCGTCCTGAACGACTACATAAACCGGTGCGTGAGCTCTGGCATACGCGCAACCGTGATGTCCGTCAAGAGCCTGGTCGGCCGTTTGATGTTCGCCGTCCTCGGCCCATTTGTCGGCTGGATCAACGACGCCTACTCGTTCGCAGATGCTTTCCTTGCCTGCGGCCTGGTGTTCCTGGTCTCTGGCGTCCTGTTTCTGTATTTCCTCCACCGGAATAGAGTGCTCTAGCTTGACCAGTGCGCGCATTGCTCGCGCGAATAGGGTTAAGTACCAGATCGGCCTTACGTTGTCAGCCTGCTCGCGTTAAGGGCTGTTCATTTCTTCAGGACCAACACCTCGACTCGCGCTCGGTGTGACGGTGCCTTGGGGGCTGTCCAATGAAGAATACCTTCTAGCAGCATGACCCATCGTCACAGTATCGGTTTCCACAGCGATGTGTCTCATCCGTGTGCGCTGCACGAGGACGTCTGATATTCGAACAGGTAGTCAGTCAGCAGGTGAACTTTTAGCAAAACAGTCGTTGACCTGTCTATAGCTTCACAGTGTATCCTTTCTCTACTATGGCCGTAGTAACCCGTCGACAAGCAGGCAACCCGTAGAGAAGGAGCGATATCCATGTCTTCAGTGACCGTAGATCAATGGGTCGACATGTTCAGGGCGATCGATCCCGATGATGCAACCTTGCACAAGTGGCACGCGATTTTCGAACGGCGCCACCCCGACGCACACCAGAGCTTTCTCGAATGGTTTGGCTTTGACGAATCGGATATCAAGC
>CAYYGZ010000323.1:0-4018 GCA_964471275.1 uncultured bacterium
CTCGGGCAACACTTTCGGTTCCTGATCTGCAGGGAGTTCCAACAAAAGGTTCAACGTGAACAGATCGCCCACCGTGATCGAGTCCTGGTCGACGAACGCCCGGAAGGAAATCGGCTCACTGGCATCAACGGCAGCCACGAGCAGAATCAGGCAGGTAGAATAGCGAAAAAGTGGCGCGATCACGCTGTAGGAGCCGTCCGTCCGCTTAGCCCTGAGTCGCGCTCTGCTTGGGATAAATGCGAACATCTCGGATCTTGCCC
The DNA here is from genome assembly GCA_964471275.1 of uncultured bacterium. GTDB lineage: Bacteria > Latescibacterota > UBA2968 > UBA2968 > UBA2968 > UBA2968. Next base: position 261 of record CAYYGZ010000323.1, read on the forward strand.
ATGAAGTACTGATCGATTTCGACGATTTGCTGACGATCGTTCGTTGATGCATACAGGTGCTTACCCAGCGCGCCGACAATGACCTCTCGCAGGAGCTTCTCCTCACCCAACAGACGAATACGAATCCCGTTTTCCTCAAACACGCTTCGTCTATCTTCCGCCATTTCCTCAGCCACGTAGGTCATCGCCCGCAGGGCGACCAACTCGTCCACAAAATCTTCAAGCAGTGACAATTGTATGGTGTGGTCCGGATGTGAGACCACATCCCACGCCTCCACCCCTCGCTTGTTGAAGATTACGTTCGAGTCAGGGAACGCAATCTCGATTCGATCCACCGCGTGGCGGTTGAAGGTGAAGATATCGCGAGTGCGGAAAGAATCGCCGGAATCGATCAACTTGTGTACAAAAGCAGAATCTGCTTCGAAAACGTGCTCGCTCCCGAAATTACGTGCAAGGTAGGTTCGGTATGCGCGCACCCCAGCCTTCCGTCCGAAAGCGACACCGTTGACTGCGCGGCCATCCCCCTCATGCAGTTTGATCGAGAACCAAGGCCTTTCCAGTCCCGTGTTTTCGCCTTCGCCCACGTCGGCGAATTTCTCGATCCGGGCGTCACGCAGAGCTGTCAGGAATTGCCCGATGCCGACATCATCGCCGTCGTCCGCGAAGGGCGCAATAACCCGCCAGTGCAGATCTTCCCGTTCGACCGAAACGCTCTGGTCCCCCAGGATCATCTCGATGCCCCGGACACCGTCTGGATCAAACGCGACATACCTCTTGTCCCTCAGATCCAGCAACGAAAGTTCAAACTGGTAGTAGAACTGGCTTTCCGCCAGGTAGATCTGATCATCACCGGAAACCTTCACATAGAAGTAAGCACCGGTTGGGCTTCGATCTCCGAAAGCCACTTCCTGACGCGCTCCCTCGCCCGAGTCGAACGTGAGACTGACGGCCGGGCTGGCCAGACCGAAATCAGCCAGGCTGAAATCCGGCAGACTTGTCTGGGTGGTGTCCGCAGCCACACCGGCTTTCTCCAGAGTGCCTGCAGAATGCACAAGCCCCTCCAGCATGTCGTAGTCTGCGTCGGTCTCGATAGGTGAGACGATCCTCCAGGTAAAACCGTCCTTCACAGCCAGGAGCGATTCATCCGGTGTATCGAGTCGTAGACGGCCGACCTGCTCCTTCGACACACGCGCAACCTTCCTGGCCGCGTCCGTGATCTTCTCCTTCTCTTCCCATCCGCGGATCTCATACAGGTAGATATAGCCGCCAAGGACAGCCAGGAAAAGTGCCAGAACGCCCGTGGTTTTGAAGCTCATCTCGGTCTTGTCTCGCCTTCTGTAACGGGTTACCTGCGTCGCCACCAGACGAGCAGGCCCAGAACCACTGGCACACCCGGAATAAACAGCAATGACATCAATTTGATCCAATGGCCCTCACTGACCGAAAGCGTCAGTGGCCGATACCCTCGTTCCTTCGCCCGAATCGAGATTCGGGCGCCCTCATCCAGTGTCCAGTTCACGGCATTCAGAAACAGATCCGAATTGCCTTGCATACTCAGCAGTTGATTGTTCGCGAAGTCAGAATCACCAAAGATAACGAGTCGGGCGGAACGATCTGAATGGTCGGTTTTGGCTCGCAGCTTCGGGTTTAGTTCTCCCTCCAACGCTACAGCAAGAGTCAAGGGTCCCTTGAGATCAGTGGCAGAGTCGTATGTGGGAATCGAACGGGATTGGAGGCTGGTCAAGTCGGTCTCACCCCAACTCGAGTTCGATGTCAGCGCCAGCTTTGTGTGTGTCACCCCCGGGACCGTACCGCGCTGACCCAGAGATTGGGCGATCTGGAACACAGTCATGAGCCCCTCGTGCTTTTCTGTCACGGGATGGTGAGCATACTGGGCAACGGCGGACATCGAGTAATCCATCCCGAGCGTCTTCCCAACCGTGCTTCTCTCGATCACGAGATCCCCGTTCGGCACAACGGACCACATCTCCAGCAGGGGTTCCAACCCGGTTCGAAAACCGGGGTCAAGTAGCAGAATTCCCGCAGAAACACCACCCTCGAAATAGGATCGGATGGCGTCGATCTCCGCAGGATACATCAGGGTCTTGGGGCCAGGCACAATCAGGAGATCGCAGTCTGCCGGCACATCATTTCCAACAAGGAGAAGCGAGTCGCGAACATCGTAGTTTGCTTCAAGCAGCAGATTCTTGATCCGACGGTATCCGTTACGGTCGTCACTCCCAGGAGACGCTTCGCCGTGACCGGTCAAGAAATAGATCTTCTTCTTCTTTGTCTGAATCGCCTTGGCAATTGCGTTCGTCAGGTCCTTCTCTTCGATCGACGAGACCCGCTCCTCACGGTCACCCGAGATGACTACCGATGTGCCATAGGACTTCACCTTGAAGCGTCGTGCCTCGACAGGTTCGCGATCCGGGTCGATCACCCGATAACTGAACCGGTCACTGTGGTAGGCATATTCTCTGAGCAACGGCTCCACGCTCTTTCGTTCCTGTTCACGGAAGAACGAGATCACGTTGACGTCGCTCTGCAGACCCTTCAAAATCGTGATCGTCTGATCCGATAGGCTGTAGATGCCGCCCGCCGTTGTGTCAATCCGGTACTGATACAGAATCCCGAGAAGGTTTATGCCGACGATGATGCCCAGTACAATCAGAACTGATGTGACCGCATTTGAACCGTACTTGATCGCTCGATTTCTAACCTGGTTTGCCACGCTAGACTCTCCACCTTCGTGATTCGATCAACGTGTATGTCAAGAAGAGGAAAAAGGCCGTCAGGCTCAGGAAGAATGCAACATCGAGCGTATCGATCACGCCTCGGTTCATGTCCTCCATGTGAGCAAGGATCGAAAGATACCGGAGGATGCCTGCCAAAATCGGATCCACAAACCGGGAAGACCAATCGATGAACCAGAGAAGGAGAAGGAGAAAGAAGGAAATCACGACTGCCACAATCTGGTTCTCGGTAACAGAGGAAGCGAAAACTCCCACGCTGATGAAGGTCGCTCCAAGCAACAGAACGGCAAGCTGAGCAGACAGGATCGGTCCCCACTCAATCGTCGCATACATCGACAGAACGCCGAGCAAACTGAGCGCACCGATCTCGATCACTGCATATAGGCTGAAGCAGGCGAGGAACTTCCCCATAAGAACCTGAAAAATCGATACGGGTGAGGTCATCAGCAATTCAAACGTGCCCTGGCGCTGCTCCTCGGCGTAGAGACGCATCGTAAGCATGGGCGTCACGATCAGCCAGATAAAGAACCGCAGACTGTAGAAATCGGTCACGATGACATCGTTCGCGTTCACCGCGCCTCTCTGATTTGCCACCACGTCCTGCGAGTAGTATCGACTCATCTGGTGGAATTCGAAGACGAGATTCTGGAAGATATAGCCGGTAAAGAACAGAAAGACACCCGCCATCACATATGCTACGGGAGACCCGAAATAGGATCGCATCTCCTTCCAATAAATCGCGGTCAGGTTACGCATGCTCTGCTCCCGCCTCCTCCGTCGTCAACTCGACGAAAATATCCTCGAGCGACATCTCTTGGCGCCGAAGCTCGAGCACATCGATGCCCTGCCCAACGAGGGCAGACACGATCTGCGGTCTGATCTCATTCTCAATCGGCGCATCCACAAAGAATGCAGTCTCTCCCGCTTCCGAGGCGGGCTCGATGCTCAGAACACCCGGAATCGCCTCGATCGCGGCCGAGGCGGGATCGGCATCCCCGCCTA
>CAYYGZ010000324.1:0-3977 GCA_964471275.1 uncultured bacterium
AAGGTCTGAGATAGCCGCACGCAGTGTGGGAGTCGCGTAGATGTCGATTTCCAGCGAATCCGCATCCCAGACACCAGTGTGACTCCCCCCTGCCGGCATGGGGACGGTATCCAGCATCGCGGCATCAATGCTTGAGGCCAGGAAGACGCTGACGCAAAATGTCAGGAGAAAGTCTTGCATAACAATCCGCTAAAATATATATCCTCTTCTGGATACGACCAATCGAACTCTGACATTGCCTGCGCGCCAGACCGAACCGGTGAGCCAGATCGTGCCCAAAACCGGATAGTGGATCCGGACTCCCTACCCACAGGAGAGCTGATGCCCTACACAGTTATGATGAGTAATATGCCTGCCTCAAACATCCTGGGGATGATCGGTGGTCAATGCACGGTCAGCATCTGGCCCGAAGATGGGCCGACCGATGATCAACTCGGCCCGCTGGAGGGGTTCTATACATATGGGCATATGCCGGTTGATGGCACCCTGATGGACAGGATGCCGAACCTGAAGGTTATCAGCCATTTCGGGGCCGGAGTGGACCACATCAACCTTCAGGATGCTGCTGACCGGGGCATTCCGGTTGGAAATACGCCGAATATCCTGAATGGCACCACCGCAGACATGACATTCGCCCTACTGCTTGCTGGGGCCCGAAATCTGGTCATTGGCGATAGATACGCCCGGAGCCCAGAGTTTACGTCGTTCGATCCGAGCATTCTTCACGGCCAGGAGATACACGGCGCCACAATCGGGATCATTGGAATGGGCAAGATCGGAATGGAGGTCGCACGCAGGGCAACCGCCTTCAGCATGCAGATTCTATACCACAACCGGAACCGGAATCCTCAGGCAGAGAAGGAGCTCGGTGCGGAATACCGATCCCTCCCTGAACTCCTGGCTGATAGTGACTTCGTGACGCTGAACTGTCCCCTGACAACAGAGACCCAAAATCTTATCGGCGAACACGAGCTCAGCCTCATGAAGAAGACTGCGGTTCTCGTGAATGTTGCACGAGGCGGTGTGATCGATCACAAGGCGCTGGTCCAAGCCCTGCGGGAAGATCGGATCGCTTGCGCGACTCTCGATGTTACGGAGCCGGAACCACTGCCGCGCGATCATCCTCTTCTGACGCTGAAGAACGTGATCTTCACGCCACACCTGGGCAGCGCCACACAACAGACGCGGGAGAAGATGGCTCAGATGTCGGTGGACAACCTCTTAGCCGGACTCTCAGGCAAACCGCTACCCTCACAGGTCACAGCCTGACGTGGACTAGATCCCCACGCTTCTTCCCGCAGATTCCAGATCTTCACAGGCCTGGACCACACGGTCTGCCATGCCCGATCTTCCCGCTTTCAACCAGCCTCTCGGGTCGTAGGCCTTCTTGACACCGACCTCACTGTCGATTTTCAGGACCTGGTCGTAATGCTTCATCATATGATCCACGATCGGACGCGTGAAGGCATATTGGGTGTCAGTATCCACGTTCATCTTGATAACGCCATAATCCAGTGTTTCGTGGATGTCCGATAGATCCGAACCCGATCCACCGTGAAAGACGAACCAGAACCTGGCCGAGTCACCGTGCGTCTCTACGACAGCATCCTGACCCTTGCGCAGGATGGATGGGGTCAATTTGACGTTTCCCGGCTTGTATACACCGTGGACGTTTCCGAATGTTGCGGCGAACATGTATCGGGCGCCCTTCACCGCGCTCAGCGCGCCGTGGACAACCAACATGTCATCCGGCGTCGTATAGAGCTTCTCCTTTGCCACGTCCTCGCGATTCAACCCCTCCTCTTCGCCCCCAACGACTCCCGCTTCAACCTCCAGAATCAGGTCGTTATCCTGACACATCTGCAGGAGTGGAACGGCGTGTGCCATGTTCGCTTCAAGTGGCAGATCACTCCCGTCATACTTGTGTTAACTGAATAGATTGGGCTGCCCTTTCGATCGTCTCCTCGAAGTCTCCGCGATGAGTGGTTCCAAAAAATCGTCTATGTGATCAGTTGTGCAGTGATCCGTGTGCAGGGCAATGTTGATGTCATATCGTTCAGCTGCGCGATGGGCGTGCTCTGCAAGCGTGATCGATCCGAGTATCGAATCACCCAGATCTCCCGATGAGTGCGTCCCGGCACCGATCGACACCTGGACGATACCGTCGCTCTTTGCTTTCGCGAGCCCTTCGATCGCCGCGTTCACCGTATCGATTGTGCTGATGTTGATCGCCGGGTAGGCAAAGCGCTCTCGATGCGCGCGATCTAGCATCTCGCAATACTGCGTATAATTCACAATGGGCATACATCCTCCTTGCCCGGCATTCAGGGCCACCGGGTTTCGAAAGCGTCCGTCCCGTCACCGTAGACCAGGTCGCCATACCGAGACCAGTCGGCCTTCTCAGAATCGGACATCACAGCTTCTTCGACTAGACCTAGATTTTCATTCAATTCGGCTAGGCTTGCGGGTGCCGTCAACGCTACCTCTACGGCGGCGTGGGACAGCGCGAATCGGTAACAGTCTTTGGCTGTGGGAGCGGGCCCTCCCCAGTCCTGATGACCCTTCGGCAGTGATCCCCACCTGGTGCACGTAAACGCTACGACCGGCACACCTGCAGCCTCAGCCCGGGGTAGAACCGTCGCCTCGGATCTCCGATGCGCCATATTGTAGCGATGCATCAGAACGTCTACCTGACCGGTTTCTGCGAGACGTGCTGCCAGTGCGCGATCGTGAGCACTCGCTCCGACGTATCGAATGATTCCAGACTCCTTCCATTGGGCAACCTCCGCCAGCGCTCTGTCGATGTCTTCCGCTGGTTCACCGGGAGCCACATACTCCAGGTAGAATATGTCGAGATACTCGGTTCCGAGAGCTTGGAGTGCACCGTCACGCGATTTGACCAGAGAATCCCTGTCTCTGGACTCCTCGCCGGTAGCGACAACAATACCTTCGCGGTGTGTCTTGCAGAATCTCGACAGCCCCTCCACCATTCCCTTGAAGGCCAGCGAATAGAAGAAGAAGTAGTCTATCCCACAGCGATGGGCCCTATCGATCATCCGGGGTTCCGTTTCCGTGGTTCCCCCAAATCCCAGCGATCGGACCGGAAGCCCGTCAGCTCGACTCAGTTTGGGCATGCCGCCACTCACGTGCCAATCCTGATGTGTCGTCCAGACTCACTGGACTCGTAAGCCCCCTCGATCACGCGCGCAACCTGTAAGGCGTCGACGCCGTCAGCTGGCGGCTCGGTATCCCGACGCTCCGTAGACTCGAGGAATCGATCCAGGAAAGATAGACCGTACGCGCCCCCATATGCATCCACTGTTGGTAGAGAGAAAGAAACCTCGCGAGAGGGCGAATCCGTCCATTGCGTGCTTTCCGCCAGTAGCTTGACTTCTCCGCCCGCGGGCTCCCAGACAACACGTCCCTCGGTCCCGCGGATCGACATGTAGGTTTCGTAATTAGGTCCCATGTAACCGGAACGGCTCAGTGCCAGCTGATACCCGGCCTGCAAGCTGCCGATAAATCCGTCAGCGAACCGTAGCGACAGGGCCGCCACGTCTTCGACGTCGATCGCCTCCCCACTCAGTGTGTCAACCATGGCAGAGACCGCCGTGATTTCCGAACCGGTCACATACCGGAGAAGGTCCAGGTAGTGGCAGCCAAGCCAGGACAGTATACCACCACCGGAAACGTCCTTCTTGAACAGCCAGTGAGCCGGGTTTCTGAAGCGGACCTGGGAAGTGATCAGCCGAGCTTCGCAGCCCGTAATCGCCCCGATCACGCCACTCTGCACAAGTCTGCGCGCCTCCTGGCTGAGCGGGTGGAAACGGTTCTGATACATAACACCCAGTCGTAGCCCATTGGCTGAGGCGGCATCGACCACGTGTTCTACCTCTGCAACGGTGGCCCCGATAGGTTTCTCGCTGATTACGTGAATCCCGGATTCGAGAAGTCTTACACAGAGTTCCGAATTCTCA
>CAYYGZ010000325.1:0-3932 GCA_964471275.1 uncultured bacterium
AGGTCCGACCACACAGTTCATTGGGCTACAAACCACCTGCACCCGAAACGGTCTCAGGACCGTTGTCAGCAACTGCATCCTAACTCTGGGTGTGGACACATAGATGGGGGCAGGTCAGAGTGGCCAGGATAGGAAGGAGTATTCCGTGAAGGTTTTCTGTCTCGGTGGTGCAGGCAAGATCTGCGGCGAGGCCGTCAGAGATCTGGCAGAATATTCGGACGTGGACAGGATTACCATCGGAGATCCGAATGCCGATGCGGCACGTATCCTGATCGATGATCTGGGGGACGATCGTCTCGACTATGTGGACATCGATGTCACCGATACAGAACGGGCGGTCTCCATCCTGGAGGGATACGACGTGGTGATGGATGGGACGACCATCACGCTCAACGGGTTTTCGACCGAGTGTATCGCGAAGGCCGGATGCCACGGCATCAACTTGAACGGGTTCGGTGCGGAGTATCCGTTTGACGGTCTGTTCAGACAGAACAACAGGATTCACGTACCCGGGTTCGGAATGACGCCTGGCACCACGGATATGATGGTCAGGTTCGCGGCCGACCAGATGGAGGCCGTGGAGATCGTCCGCGTCAGTCACGGTGCCTTCCGGCCGATCGCATTCTCACCGTCGATAACCGAGACAACGGTCGTCGAATACGATCCGAACCTGGAGGATCGAGTCGTTTTCGAGGATGGGGAATTCAAGCAGGTTCCTCCGTTTTCGCGGGAGCGTATGATCGATCTTCCGGAACCCTACGGCAGTCATCCGCAGTGGATCATTCCTCATTCCGAGACCCGTACTGTCCACGAGTATCTGAAAGACAAAGGCATCCGGCTGATCGAGACGCGAGGAACGTGGCCGCCCAGGAACATGCTGCTGGTCCGAGCGCTGTATGAGTGGGGGATACTGAACAACGCTCCGATCGATGTCGAGGGAAAGCGGATCGGCGTTATGGATGCGGTGAGCCGGTATCTCCAGGGCTCGGAGGTTGGTACGACGACGGACCTGTACGGGTATGCGCTGCACGTCGAGGTGGTCGGGACGAAGGAGGGCAAGAAGACGCGGAACATCCTCACGCACACTCATCCTGCGTCGGATGGCTCGGTGGCCGGCTGGGAGAAGCTGCGCGCCTATACGCGATGTGTCGGTATCCCGCTGGGAATCGCGACCCACCTGATTGCGAAAGGAAGGTCGCAAGGGACGGGAGTTGTGATTCCCGAAAAGGCCTTCGACCCTGGGGAGGTCTTTCGGGAACTCGCAAAGAGACAGATTATGATTCACGTCGAAGAGGAAGAGCTGGATTGAGAGGATAGATACTGTCGATGAGAACGGTCTACCCAGTTGGTACGACGCTCTACACCCCCGACCGCTGCTTCAATGGCTACACGATCATCTTTGGCGGTCTTGGTGTGAAGCTCGTGGACATGAACGGACGCATCGTGCACGCCTGGCGGCTGGACACGACCCTGCACAGTCACGGCACAGACCGCGCCCATCTGCTCGATAACGGCCACGTGCTGGTGTCGCGCGGGGGGATGGCGTCGACAGACGGCACGATCGACGAATATGACTGGGATGGTGATCTGGTCTGGCAGTTCATCCCTGAAGGCAGGATCCCGCACCGGAGATTGATGGGGCCGCATCACGATGTGTGGCGGAAGGAGAATGGCGATACACTTCTAATCTGTCGCGAAGCGGTTCCGGACGAGCATCTGGAGGAGGTCCGAAATCCTCTCTGGCAGAATCAGACGATCTGTGGCGATACGATTCTGGAGGTCGACACCGAGGGTGAGGTCGTCTGGGAGTGGACCAGTCACGGCCATCTGGACATCAACCACTATCGGCTACTGGCAAGCCCGGAGTGGTTTGCCGGCCCCGACAACAGCACGGTCGTGGACTGGACGCACGTAAACACAGTTCGAGATCTACCCGAGAACAAGTGGTATGATCAGGGGGATCGGCGTTTCAAACCCGGAAATGTGATCATCAGCCCCCGGCAGCTGGATACCGTCTACATCATCGAGCGGGACACCGGGGAGATCGTGTGGGAGTACGGCGGTGACTATTTCGGCGGGCTATTGGGACAGCACGAGCCCTATATGATTCCGAAGGGATACCCCGGAGAGGGCAACGTCATGATATTCGACAACGGCGCCTCACCCTGGAAGGACCTCGGTCACGCCGGCATGAGCTATGTTCTGGAAGTGAATCCGATGACGAAGGACCTCGTATGGGTCTACGATGACAAGCTGCGTTTCCACTCGACCTACACTTCCAGTGCGCAACGCCTCATCAACGGCAACACTCTGATCTGCGAGTCAGCCGCGAAGCGGGTCTTTGAGGTGACCCCCGAGGGTGAGACGGTGTGGGAATACGTAGGGTGCGGGCCACGCGCCTACCGCTACGCCTATGACTACTGTCCCCAAACTGCCGCATTGGGTCCGCCCACGCATGTCTCGGTGACGCCGCCGGAAGAGCTGCGGATTCCTCCCGACGCACCGCTGTCGTCAAGGTCGCGTTCGAGAGTCTGACCGGTAAACAGTCTGGGTATTGACGGGGTCTTTCCTGGATGATTCATGAATTGCCGACAATGGCTGTTGGCCTTCGGCCGAAAGGTCCGTGTGCACAAGGCTTTCGGCCCGAAAGGATTCCTCGCCTCGCGCTATTCTCGATGCTGAGGGAGTTGCGGTCACAGGTCGCGATTTGCCACTTCAGGGCCGTGTGTGTTTGCTCCCTCGGAATAACGTTGGTCGGTTTTGTGAATCGCTCAGGCTGACTTGCGAGAGTGGGTTGTCCCCCGCGAGGGGTGGCCGCAGTCGGCGTTGAAGGAGGATGAGTTTTGGGTTCGATGACATCCAGGGAGCGAATCTGTGCGGCTATGCGCGACGAGGACGTCGACCATCTGCCGTGTTCCATCTATTTCAACAGCAATCTGAGAGTTGATGGGTATGATTGTTCCCGTCTCGAGAACAGAATCGCTCTGAGCATCGATCTTGACGTGGATGCCTTTGTGGGTGTCGGTATGGGGTCCTCCGTGCATCCGGATGTGCGCATCTCGAACTGGGTAGAAGAGGTCGATGGGGAGAAGCACCCCCTCCTGTGGCAGGCCTGGGATACACCGGACGGCAGGCTAACGCAGGCGATTCGGAAGGAACTGATCTGTGAAGATTGGGAGACGATTCGATGGGGAGACGAATCCGCCAGCTCGCTATACAAGCCGCTTATCGAGAGTTGCGAGGATATCCAGCTGTTCCAGTATCTCGTGCAGCCGACCACAGAGGAAGATTTTGCGGATCACGTCAGCGGGCAAGAGAGAACACTCGAAGCCGCAAGAGCCCACGATCTACCGGTCGTCGCCACATATGGCCAGGGCCTGGCAAAGCTCATCTTTACTCTGGGAGCCGAGAATTCCGTTCTCCTCGCGATGGATGACCCGGACGGTTTTGCTCAGCTTGCGGAGGTTATTCATCAAAGCGAGATGCGCAATATCGAGCTGGCCGCTCGAGGGAATGTCGACATCCTCAAGCGTTTTGGCGGCTATGAAATGTGCAACTTCTACAACCCACACCTATACGAGACGGTCTGCTTGCCGCGGTTGAAGGCGGAGGTCGAATACGCCCACGATCTGGGACTTCTCATCTTCTATCGGGTGGTAACCGGGATGGAGCCTTTGTTGGGGATGATCAGCGATATCGGCTTCGACTGCATCGAGGGGGGGGAGCCGCATCTGAGCCAGTGTTCTCTGGTAGACTGGCACGACGCACTGTCAGGCAAGGCATCTTCCTGGACTGGAATCAGCACGCCGGTGCTGCTGGGAGGGAGTGATCCGGACGTTGTGCGGCAGGAAGTGCGTCACAGCATCGATGTCTTTGGCAGGAGAGGATTCATTCTGGGAGCGTCCAACAGCGTACGGAATCACTTCCCGTGG
>CAYYGZ010000326.1:0-3890 GCA_964471275.1 uncultured bacterium
TGACGGATCTGCTCTCGAAGAACCGGATCATCAGAGATCGGACGACGACGGAGACACCTGATCGCAGAGCCAGGATCACGCACCCAGCCTTCAACGGCTTCGTGTTTTTTGGGCGCATGAATAGCGAGGGCCTGATCACACGCAAGTTGCTAGAGGTCAGACACACGCTTCTGAAGACGCTCAACCTGCGCATCGGGCTTACCGGTCGGACGTCCCATTCCTCGACGACGAAGATCGAGAGCCCGATCCTTCAACTTATACGCATACGTCGGACTTATGTCCCACTTACGGCATATCTCTGAATGCGACAGCATTCCTGAAACGAACTCTACCGCTATTTCATACTTCTGTTCTTCAGTGAACTTCGGATCTCCTGCCAAGGACACACCCTTATGATTACAACACTAGAGGAAGTCTCACTCATTCAGGGGGCCAATATGCTCCCTGCCCCCCGCGCTGCCTTTCCTAGCCTTTCGATGGATCCAGCTCATACGCCGTCACCACCGACGGAAACACCTCCGCAACCGACGGCCACGGATTCCGACCCTCCTCGAGCGCCGTGACGAACTCGTGCGTTTCCGCATACGGTCCCAGACGAACGTGTGTGGGTTGTTCCTTGGGCGGACGTTCGTCAATCACAAGTTCAGTATTCAGCCAGCACATCAGGTGCGGATCGGCTGAACCCTCGACCCGGATATCGACCCGGTAGTTCTCCCCGTAGATCTCATACCCCTCCTCGACACAACCATCTGTGGGCAGGATATCCAGCGTTGCGGCTGCGCCGGATACGTAGTCGAAATCCACGTGATACTAGGGCGTTTCACCCATCAACGTCTTCTGCTCGTGATCCGAAAAGTCACCCCCGATCTCGCGCAGCGTGTCGATACAGTGGATACCCGTTCCGAAAACAAAAAAGTTCTCATGCCGGTTGTGTCGCAGGATCGACGCTCTCACATATCGGATCGGTCCCTGCTCCCGCACCCAATCTACGCCCTGCCGGATCAGCGGCTCGAAACGTCGATTCACGGAAACCATATTCGCGACCCCCGTCTCTTCCGCCGCCGCCACGATCCCCCTGATCTCATCAACCGTAGATCCCATCGGTTTCTCGATCGTCGCTGGCACGCCCCGCTTCATAAGATCGATTGCCAGCCCCGCCGTCAACTCGATCGGCATCACGGCAACCACCCCATCCAGCGCCTCAGCCTTCAGCATCTCCACGTGGTCTGTGTAGACTTTCCTGAACCCGTATTCCATCGAGAACTGCTCTGCCTTCTCGCGATCCAGATCGCATACCGCCGCGAGTGTCAACCTGTCCGGATGTGCCCGTGCATACTGCGATAGCGAGGGAGCGTGATTGCCTTTGCAGTGGGAACCGCAGCCGATAAGTCCAAGATTAACCACGAACGCTTACCTCAGTGGCAAATGACAGGTGACAAATGACAAGAATAGAACCATTACACACGATTGATGACCGCTGACATCACCTTCTACACTGGCCACACCGATGACCTTGAGCGGCGGATTACCGAACACCATTTCGGGGGAAAGTGCAAATACACGACCGACCGCCGGCCTTTGAGACTAGTGTGGTCTCTTGACTTCCCGACTCGCGATGAAGCAAAGGAAGCGGAAGGGCAGATCAAAAAGTGGAGCCAGGCCAAGAAGAATGCGCTGATCAGTGGAAACTGGAAGCTAATCAGCAGTTTGGCAAAGAAGACCGACTGGAAAGGATACGAATCCCGGAAGCGTGCCGGCCAGTGAGGTCTTCGCAATGACCTCCGTGTCTTCGAGTGCGTCCCTTTGGGATGCGTATCGAGAAACCGGCATCAGCGAGAACCTCTTCCGGGGTCTCGATACACCCCGAGCATTGCTCGGCCTACTCGAACACACAGGGCTCGCTCTTGTCATTAAACATGTGTCATTTGACACTCAACAACCGCTTCGCATTCCCCTCGAGTATCAACTCCGCGTCGTCATCCTCCAGATCCGTGACCACCCTCGCTGCTGCCGCTCTTGGCATAAACAACGGCGCGTGTGATCCGAACAGCAGCTTTTTTCCGATCCCATCGTCGACGAGAGCCCTCACTGCATCCAGTCCGTCTGCCTGTGAAACATCAGCATACAGATTCGGTTGTTCTCTTAGCGAGTCGGAGGCGGCGCGAATCTCTCCCGTTCTGGCGCCGCCGATCACAAACCGGATATCGGCACGACGCTCGGCGATCTGAACGATATCACTCACCGGAACATCATCCACGATGGCCATCGGATGCTGACGACGAGGATCTTCCATCCGTGTCTGCACGATCGTGATGATCCCGCGCTTGCTGATCACATCCCAGAACACTTCGATCCCCCCGAGATCGTATCCGTGATAGTTCGGCAGCAGCCGGATTACCTGCACGCCCACCTCCACAGCCTCCAGCAGTTCAGCCCCCCAGGTAGCGACGGTGGGGTCAAGAATCGGAACGGGTAATAGATCTGTCCGCCCCTCACAGGACCGATACAGGGGACCGTTGTAGAGATGTGGATTCCGGCACCAGACGGCGTCGAGCGGAGAAAACAGGATCCGGTCCACACCGATATCTGTCAGGCTGGCGACAACGTCGTCCAGACGTCCGCTGACCGGATGGGTCGACCACGCACCCGTGAAGGCTGAGAAATCGACGACCATCACACGGTCTCCAGTGACTCGACGCCGGCCCATTCTGGAAGCATACCAGCGACGTTGTTCCACACGATGTCCCGCTTCTGTTCGTCGGACAACGAACTGGCCAGCACCTTGTTCAAGGTCACCGCAAAATGGCGAATCGGAGCATCCGATCCGTAGACCACACGCTCGTGCCCGAGTCGCTCAACAGCGATCTCGACAAGATTCGATTCCGGGTCACCACCGGATACATCGACCGCTACGTTCGGTGTTTCGCAAATATCCTCGATGCCGCGCAACCCGATCCCGTTCAGGTGTGCCATAATGATCTTCGCATCGGGATGCCGCATCCCAAGATTGGCCACATCGGCGGGGAACGACTCCCCTTCCAGGTTCCCCATCGTCTTGATCCACGCGTGCTGAAGGACCGGCACGTCGAGCGATGTTGCCTTCTCCAGGATCGGATCCAGCCCTCGATCTGTTGCCTTCCTCGCCACCCAGAGCTTCACCCCGCACATCTTCCCCTCACCCACGCAGCGCTCGATCTCGTCGACGGACTGACTCGGATACATCGGATTCACGTAACAGAACGGCAGAAACACATCCGGGCAGGCCTTCGTCATCGCCATCGCCCAGTCATTGGCCTCTTGGCACTGATCCATCGTCGGCTCTCTGGGTGTCGATCGATGCAGTGAGAACAGCACCATCCTCACGACACCCGATCGCCTCGCCGAAGCGACCAATCGTTCCGCATCCTCCTCGGGGTTCTGGACCTTGTAGAGTCCGAAACAGTCCAGCGGGTGCACGTGACAGTCAAGCACCGGCCACGGCGCCTTCAACTGCTCTCTCAATTCAGCAACGTCTGTCATCTCTCTCCACGATTCCCTTGATAACGGTTCATCCGACCCCTATTTTTCCTCGTCAGCGACACCAAACTCCGCGGGTTTCACCTCAGCTCGGACAACCGGCAGACTCCGTGGGGTTACCTTCTGTGTCCTCCGCATATTCTGCGGTTTCATCGCTTTGATCTTCAGAAAATGAACATCGACAAGTTAAAGTCAGAAGTCATTTCCCGCTACGGCGTCAACGCCGGCTCCGTCCAGATCGTTCGGTCGCCCTATCGCATTTGTCCGATGGGTGCCCATATTGACCATCAGCTCGGCCCCGTCACCGCGATGGCGATCGATCGCGCCGTCTACCTTGCCTTTGCTCCTTCCGGTTCACCCGAAGTGCGGCTGTC
>CAYYGZ010000327.1:0-3846 GCA_964471275.1 uncultured bacterium
CTTTTCCATATCCTGAAGGGCCGTTCGCATCCGCTCCATTTCTTCCGTGCTTTCCTCGACCATCATCGCGAGCATGTCAGCAAATGCTCGGTTCTTGCGGATCAGGTCGTAATGCTCAAGCGCACGTTGGACGGTTAGCGTTAAGTTGTTATTATTCCAGATCTTGGTGATGAATTTATAGACTTGAGCCCTGTTGATTGCGTCTACGGCAACCTGAAGATCGCCGTGTGCCGTCAGCAGGATCCTCATCGACGTCGGGCATATTTCCAGCGTTTCCGACAGAAACTCGATGCCGTTCACGCTGGGCATCTGGTAATCCGCCGAAAGTAGATCCGGGGTAATCTCCGGTATCGATCGATTTCAGCATCCCCAGCGCGGCGGCACCGTCGAAAGCCTGACTGATGTTGTAGCCTCGACTTGTAAAGAGCTCACCGAGGATGAGCCGGACATCGTTTTCGTCATCAACGATGAGGACGTGGTGTGCCATCTTCTCAGCTTTCGTGAATCACGTTGTGGGGACTCACTCGTTGGGCAAGATAACCGTTTGTGGAATACGACAAAACCGACGTCACCAGAACTGTAGAGGTCTGAATTGGAAGTAGAGATCACAGGAATCGTACCGGGTGGGGTTGGCTATACTGACCTGGAAGGGGAGCGTGTTCACGTCAGGGAGACGCTGCCGGGTGATCGTGTTACGATCGGGAAGCGGAGGCGTTGGCGCGGACGCGTCTGGGCCGAGAAGATCGGTCTGGTTGGTCGGAAGCAGGCAACTCGTGATGCCCCTTGTAAACACTTCGGGATGTGCGGCGGATGTGACTGGATGGATGTGGCCTATCCGGACCAGCTCAAGTTCAAACAGATGATGGTGGTGGAAGCTTTCCGCACGGCAGGCCTGTCACCAATGATCCACGACATCGCTTCCTCTCCCGAGGAGTTTCGTTACCGGAATCGGGTTGATTTCTCGTTTGGGAATGGTGATGGCGGCCCGGTCATCGGTTTGTATGAGCGAGGCGATCCACGGAGCCGGACGTCCGAACTCCCGCCCGTTTGTGAGGTCGCGGATTGCTGGCTTGTATCGGTCGCCATGAACCGCGTGAAGCAGATCTTGCAGAACTTCCTGGCGGGGACGAACCTGCGAGCCTACAATCCGGTCTCCCGGTCCGGAGTCCTGAGGTCACTGGATGTGCGGTCATCCCGCGGGGGAGATCTGTCGGTTCAACTGTCCGTCGCGAACGAGAAACATCTTCCTGTGGAGTCGCTTGTGACGGCGCTGAAGACCTGCGAGCAACCGGCTGCCCATTTCAGAGTGTGTGTGGGAAGATCACGCTCGAGACACGCGCCTCCGAAACGAGAGATGAATCTGTTTGGCGAGAGCAGGCAGAGCGCTACCCTCCTTGGACACGACATTTCCTTCTCTGCCGCCGTGTTCAGCCAGATAAATCCATACCAACTTGACCACCTCTACCGACTTGCTTTGTCGCTTGCCCAGCCGGAATCTACTGACCGCATCCTTGATCTCTACTGTGGGGTAGGGGCACTGACGATCCCGATTGCCGCGAACGTACAGGAAGCGATGGGTGTCGAAGCCAGTCAGCAGGCAGTCGAGGACGCACGGCTGAATGCAGACACGAATGGTCTGACGGGATGCCGGTTTGTGTGTGCCGATGCGGCAGATGTCGGTCAATGGGGCCAGCCCAGAAACCGGTTCAGCCTGGTGACGGTCAACCCGCCACGAACCGGCGTGGATCCTGCCGTGATCGAAGGGATTGCATCGACGCGGGCGGATCGAGTGGTATATGTCTCCTGCAACCCGGAGACGCTCGCGAGAGACTGTGCGCGCCTTACCGCACACGCCTATCGAATCACGGATGTGTACCCGGTAGATATGTTTCCACAGACGACACACGTGGAATCGGTAGCAAGACTGGTGCGTGTGTCCGAGGGATGAGCGTCAACCGTTCGGGTTCTGGGACGGTGCGGCGGAATTGCTTCTGCTCGGGTAAGTGATGATTCTGGGCGGATGATCCTGCGGATGTGATGCACGGGCTGGTTGCGGCAGATGATCTGGCGATCGACTTCGCAAAACGACCGGGGGAGGTGGCCGGAGTCGACTTACTCTTCCTCCTCCTCTCCCTGCCTCTCTTCCTTGCCGGACCCAGAACTGCCGAGCGGTTTCAAGTCGGGCTCCCCGTCCCTGATCGACTTGATCTTCAGATCCCCTTCCTCTCGCAGATCGATGTTGGCGGGGTCGACACGCTCGCCGGTCGCGTCTGTCAGCAGTTGGATCTGGGGTCGATCCAGTTTTGCGTCATCGACTTCGACAACAACCCCTTCATATCCTTCATGGTCCCGGTTCAGCATCTTGATGCACGTCCCGATCGGGTGGGGGGCCACCGTTTTCAAGAAGATGTCCACGACGCGGGTGTTGAGGTGCGTGCCGCTCAGGTCTCCACCCGGTTCGACGAAACCGCCAGCGATCTTCCGTCCGGCGCGAATGCGGGATCCCCGAAATCTGCACCGTCATCGGCCACGTGGCGGACGCCCGATTCATCCGGCTGAATCAGGTAGAGCTGTAGCCGTATCTCATCGGTCACGCCAATGTAGGCAAGACTGCCTCGGGTATCGACGGCACCCGTGGTGCCGGTCAGGGCGTCGGGGATGCTCTCGCAGACGGAAATCAGGGAGCATAGGACGCAGATCAGAGATGTAGACAGAGGTCTTTTTACATTACAAGGATACCAGATATTCTTCTGAAGAGCACCGTGACTTGACATCGGCACCAACAGAGTTTACCGTGAAGTTGCATAAACGCCGGTTTATTTAATTGAGAAGAGACTGAGGATGAAGCTGGTTATTACAGGTGCATCAGGCTACGTCGCAGGTCGAATGCTTGCAGATCTGCGTGAACGTTACGATGTGGCCCTGCTGGATGTCAAGACGACGAATCGAGCAGGGGATGAAATAGACGGGATTGTGATCGCGAATCTTCTGGATGAGGATCGAGATTCATACCGCGAACACTTCAGAGGCGCCGACGCGGTTCTGCATTGTGGGTTCACCAGATCGGATACGCCGGAGAGACGGTTTCTTGCTGAGCACGACAACATCAAGATGGCTTACAATGTCTACCAGACGTGTGTCGAGGAGGATGTTAGACGGGCGATCGTGATCAGCTCCAATCACGCTGCTGACTACTACGAAAACCTGATTTGGTCTGATCGGATGGAATATGTGAGCCCGGATATGGTTCCGCTCTCGGACAATTTCTACGGCTGGGCGAAAGCGAGCTATGAACTGCTCGGATTCGCTTTCGCAACAGGAAACGTAAACAAGGGGAAGAAGCTGGAGATGGTCCAGTTGAGGATCGGCGGTCCTCGGGAAATAGACATCGAGCGGGCATCAGCGGATGATCTCAAGAAGCTACATCGCGGGCTGGGCGCTTATCTCAGCCAGAGAGATCAGATACAGCTCGTGGTGAAAAGCCTTGAGACTGAAAACATCGATGATGAGAATGGCGTTCCGTTCCAGATTTTTTACGGAATCAGCGGGAATTCGCACAACTTCTGGAGTCTCGCGAATGCAAAACGCGTGATCGGGTATCAGCCGGAGGACAACAGCGCGATAAAGTTTGCGAAACGAATTACGGAGATCCTGGAAGCGGCACAGAAGAGGGCCTACGGCAACTAGCTGCAGAACGGCAGACCAGGGGCGACGTGGATGGCTCCCGTCTGTACCGGGAATCACCGGAGGTGGGCTGCAGGTTATGTTACTCCTGAAGACTGTGTGCAATCTACGTGGCTACCCAGAGGACCTTACTCCCGACAGGTTATGAATAATAGGTGGAGG
>CAYYGZ010000328.1:0-3753 GCA_964471275.1 uncultured bacterium
AAGCGATTCCCGCTGCCACCCGAGCGCCCGACACCGGCAGACATCTTCCTGGCAAAGTTCAACATCTAGGAGCGGCTGAGGCGCGAGGGCGCAGGAAGCAGGGGAGAGAAACGAATTGTAGCCCCTCCGCCCCCGCTCCCGTGCCATCACACACGCAGTTTGGGTTCTATGAATACAGACACCGTATACCTCTTTCGCACCAACATCACCACCAATATCGCCCCCTTCAACCAGTATCGTTCTTTGGCTCGCGAAGGCTTCTCCCGCCTCGATTTCGATCTGCCTGACACCGGTACCATCCTGCTCAAGGCCAACGCAACCGTCCTCTTCCCGGCAGATGAACGTATCATCACGCATCCCGGATTTCTTGCAGGCATCGCTGACGTCCTGATCGACCACGGCGTTTCCCCTGACAGGATCGTCTTCGGGGACGGTCAGTCGGGCGAACAGGAGGACAAGGGACACACGTGGGTGGGTGCAGGCTACAGAGAAGCTGCGGACGGACTTGGTGTCCGACTTTCCGAGATGAATGGGACTGAGACGCGGTGGGTCGATGTCCCCGACCACGGTATCTGCAATCGATATCCGATCTACACCGAGGTCATAGATTGCGCGTTCTTCATCAACGTCCCGATCGCAAAGAGTCACAACCTCGGGTGCACTACATTGAGTGTGAAGAACCTGATGGGCATTCTGGGGAAACCCCAACGGCATCTCTGCAGGGCTCAGGAAGGCGATAAGTCGCTGGGCGATGATTTGTGGCGTGTAACGGACAGCGGCCTCAGCCTGTTCGAGGACCGATTCAACCACAAACTCTGCGACGTGCTGGCCGCGCTCCGAAGCCTGAACATTCCCCGGTTCGCGGTCGTCGACGGTCTGATCGGACGCGACGGAACCGCCTTCAAGGAAGGCGACAACTACCCGCTCGGCTGGACTCTGATCGGAGAGAACGAAGTCCACGTAGATGCCATCGGAACTTATCTGATGGGTCTCAATCCGACCCGGACACCGTTTCTTCGGGTTGCAAACGAACGGGGTCTAGGCGAGATCGATCCTGCTGCGATAGAGATCATCGACATCGCCACAGGCAAGTCGCTCTCAGGCGATGCATTGGCAGATCACCGAAGCAACCACATCCTGATGCCCATTGCCCGCCACGAAGGCGGCTACTACGACCGCTTCCGCCAGGATGGCTCCGTCGTCCCCTGGAAGATTGACGATGTAAACAGGCAGCGGGTTGCCGATAGCCTGGAACCCATCGCGATAACCTAACGGCTTTCGGGGTAGAGGTAGCAGAGGGAAGATGCATCACCCCTGCCCCCTGCCCCTCTATGCTAGCAGCAACATATCGCGAAGCAATCGTGCAGAACTGCTTCAACCTGTCACTCATCGGATCAGCTACTCATGCCCATCCTCGATCGTTTCTCACTGACCGGTAAGACCGTCCTCATTACGGGTGCAGGACGTGGTATCGGCGAATCGCTCGCCCTTGCGCTTGCGGAAGCCGGGGCCGATGTGGCGGTCCTCGACCTCGATCTGAGAAGCGCCGAAGCGACGGCTGAGTCCATTCGCGGTCTCGGCCGGCTGAGCCTCGCACTGCACGCCGATGTCCGATCACCGGGCCAGGTAAGCTCAGCTGTATCCGCCGTTCTCGAATCGTGGGGCAAACTTGACATCGGTGTGAACAACGCAGGCGTCGCGAAAGCTCAACCGTCGATCGAGGTGACGGAGGAAGACTGGGATCACATTGTTGACGTCGATCTCAAGGGCGTCTTTCTCTGTGCGCAGGCCGAAGGTCGCGCAATGCTGGAACGCGGATCAGGCTGCATCATCAACGTCGCCTCGATGTCTGCAGGAATCACGAACCGTCCCCAGTTGCACGTACACTATAACGCGGCCAAAGCCGGGGTTGTACAGCTCACACGCACGCTGGCCGCCGAGTGGTCGTCCCGCGGTGTTCGCGTAAACGCCATCAGCCCGGGGCATATGCTCACACCGATGACTGCCTCGATGGATGAAGAAAGCAAACAGACCTGGATATCCAACACACCGGCTGCTCGAAACGGCACACCCGCTGACCTCCAGGGGGCCGCTGTCTACCTTGCATCGGACGTTTCGAGTTTCGTCACCGGCCACGACCTCATAATCGACGGGGGATACACGCTCTGGTAAGAACAGCAGAGGAACGGGGGCAGCAAGGTGGCAGGGGCGAGAATTGCTTTTCACCCCTGCTCCCCTGCACCTCCGCCTCCCTGCTGCCTAACTGATCGGATCGCCTTATGAATGAGCTCTTCAAAAAGCAACCTTTCACCGCTCACCGAGAAGCCTCCTGGTCCCGCGATGGCTACAACCGAGACTGGCGCATCCTTCAGCCCGGTGAAACGCTTATCCTCGCCGAACTCGAAGGTCCCGGGGCGGTCACCCATCTCTGGTTCGCTATAGACAACGACCACGGCGTCACCGACTCGCTGTTTCCGCGTAAAGCCGTCCTGCGAATGTATTGGGACGACCATGCCGAACCGAGCGTCAACGTACCCGTGGGCGATTTCTTCGGCATCGGCCACGGCCGTGTCGCCAACTACACCTCCGCTCTCTTCGACATGTCGATCAACCCCGATGAGCAGCGGGGCGCCTTCAACAGCTGGGTCACGATGCCCTTCGCGAAGAATGCGCGAATCGAATTGGAGAACGAATCGGACACGGTCGTCCGGATCTTCTACTACGTGGACTCTCAGAAATGGGAAGACTTCCCGGAAGACACGCTGTATTTCCACAGCGCCTGGCGATGCGAGATGCCCTGCGAAGCCGCACCGAAGGTAGACGGAAAGGAGGGATCGAACCTAACGGGTGACGCAAACTACCTGATCCTCGAAGCAGCCGGATCCGGCACGTACATCGGCTGTAACCTGAGCATCAACAACCAAGTGGGTGGCTGGTGGGGAGAGGGAGACGATATCATCTTCATCGACGGTGAGTCCTTCTCCGGATCACTTCACGGCACAGGCTCGGAAGATTACTTCTGCCACGCCTGGGGTATGCAGGCAAACTGCTATCCCTACGCCGGCACGTCATTGTTCAACCGCGATCACACGAACTGGGAAGGTCCGTGGACGATGTATCGCCTCCACGTACCCGATCCGATACCATTCAGGAAATCGATCCGTGTCACAATCGAACACGGCCACAACAACCATCGTTCGGACGATTATTCCTCAACGGCCTACTGGTATCAGTCCTCGCCTTCACGTGTCTGGCCGCTACCGGAAGTCCAGAAACGCCTGCCGCGTAGGGAGTGAACCGACGCGTCCAGAAATAGGGAAATACATAGTTCTATCCAGACCGCTGTTCTAGACTTATCCGTTTCGTCGAAATTCCAGCCCGAATCCTAACCAGATCTGCCCGAGGGCTTTGCTTTGACTGACATTGCTAATCGACGCGAACTCTTTGTCGACACCCACCTGATCGAACGTCTCACCGGCCACATCCACCAGCATCTTCACGAGCCGGTTGATAGAGGGATCGCGCTGGACCACGATGCGTCGTGGGAAGGAACCACCTGCGGCTACAACACAACGTTTCAGGACGGGAATCGCTTCCGGATGTACTACCGTGGCTGGAATCTCGACGAGAACAAGAGGAGGGAAGATTATGTAGCTTGTTGCTGTGTCGCGGAGAGCGACGATGGGATCGCCTGGCAGAAACCGAATCTCGGCCTGATCGAACGTGACGGATCAACGAATAACAACATCATCA
>CAYYGZ010000329.1:0-3749 GCA_964471275.1 uncultured bacterium
GAGACCATAGGAGATCAACTGTGATTCCGATCGTCGATACACATCAACATCTGTGGGACCTGAATGTTTTGAGCCTGCCCTGGCTCGAAGATGTGCCCGAGTTGGCCGGTGAGCACGTGCTGAGCACCTATGCGGCAGCGTCCGAAGGATTCGAGGTCGATCAGACCGTCTACATGGAAGTCGATGTGTCGCTCGATCAGGTCGAGACAGAACGTGATTACGTGTTCGGGCTGTGTGATACGGATGACAATCCGATGACCGGCGCAACGTTGCGTGGACGGCCCGGTACCGAAGGATTTGTGGGGTGGGTCAACGGTTTGGCCGAGGATTCGCGCGCCAAGGGCTTCCGGCAGGTCATCCACCCTCCCGATTTCCCGCCCAATTACTGTCTTCAGGACGCGTTCGTAGACGACGTGCGTCTTTTGGGAAGCATTGATAAGCATTTCGACATCTGTATTCGACCAGGAGATCTGGGTTCGGCGTTGGGCCTGGCGAAGCTGTGCCCGGACACGCGATTCGTGTTGGATCATTGCGGGAATGCGCATCCAGAGATCGTCAACGGGAGCCTTTCTGAGAATGATTACGATCGAGACGATGTCTACTGGCACGAGGCGGATCAATGGAAGCGTGACATCGATTCACTGGGCAGGCAGGGAAATGTGGTGTGTAAGATCTCCGGCGTAATCGCGCGACTGCCCGAAGGGAAGAACGCAACCGAGTGCCTGATGGATACAGTGAATCACTGTCTGGATTCATTCGGGCCGGATCGGGTGGTCTTCGGGAGTGATTGGCCGGTTTGTACGCTCGGCGCGCCATACAAGGTGTGGGTAGATGCGTTGAAGGAGATCATTGCGGGGCGATCGGGAGACGAGCAGAGGAAGTTGCTGCACGGCAACGCGGTGGTGTTTTACGGGTTGTAGGAAAGGCGGAGAAAGCGGAGAGAGCAGGTCGAGGAGAGGGTCCAGAACGGGTAGGGATCCTTCGGCGATGCCTCAGGATGACGGGAGTGACACGGCTGTGGAAACAGAGACCAGGATTGTGATGAACGATGGTGTTCGGTTGGATGCGACGGTTTGCACACCGGCAGGTGAGCAGCCGGAGGGCGGCTGGCCGAGTGTCCTTCTCATTCACGGTCACGGAGATGCCGCCAGCAAGGCGAGTTCGATTCCTCGTGGTCGACGGCTGGCGGAGCGCGGCTACCTGACGGTCAGCTACAGCGTTCGGGGGCAGGGGGAGTCAGAAGGGCTTGTCCATCATATGGGCGCACGTGAGGTTTTCGATCTGCAGGATGTGGTTGGTTGGGTGCTCAGAGACCAACCCGTGCATCCTGAGAAACTCGGTGTTGCCGGAAGTTCGCAGGGCGGATGGCACGCGTATATGGCCGCCGCGCATTGCCCGCAGGTTGCGACGGTCGTTCCGGAGAACATATTCACACATTTTGATGAATTCGCGGTACACAACGGCTGTCTGACAAAGTGGTTTTTCACACGAACGATGCGTCGGCGGATCTTGACGGCAGGGCTGCAGGAGATGTCGCGCCAGTGGGCATTGAGCGGAGACTGGTTCCGGATCCGCGAAGCCGTGAATGCGACATCACCGATCCACTTTGCCGACCGGATCACGTGCCCTGTGTTTATCGTCCACGGATGGCACGATGTGGGGATGCCACCGAACGAAGCCCTGGATATGTTCGATCGCCTGGATGTGCCCAAGAAGCTCTACCTTGGGGGCGGGGGGCACGACGGCCTGGATTCCCCGGAGGCCCAGAAACTGCGGGAAGACTTGGTAGACAGGTGGCTGGACCACTGGCTGAAGAACGAAGACAATGGGATTATGGATGAGCCGGTGATCACCTATACACGGCGGCCCGGTTGGGAACACGCCGGGACAGAGGCCATACCCGCATCGCATACTGAAACGCAGACGCTCTTTCTTCGGTCCGATGGATCACTTAGCGAAGTGGCACCGGACAGTGCCGATACGCACGCGAATATCAACAATGTGCCCCTCGACGATCAGTATGGTCTGGCAGGTGCGCTCAATGACGATCTGGAGGGTGTTCCAAAAGCGCTCAAGTACGAGGTCGTTTCATTCGAATCAGCACCGATGGATGCAGCTCACGAGATTCTGGGGACCTGTCGTTTCGACTTCCACACGATGCCAAATCGTGCGGTGCTGCAAGTAAACGCAGAGCTTCTTGATGTCGCTCCTGATGGCGCGACGACGCTGATTACGCGCAGCCAGTGGGGAACGCGAACCGCTGAGCCCGGCAGATATCTACGGGTCGCATTCGATGCCCGTACGATCGGCTATGTCGTATCAGCGGGTCACCGGATACGGCTGAGCGTTAGCAACTACGATCACGAGTACGCTGTCCCATACTTCGAGCCGTTCATCGCACGGTTATACCATGACAACAGTCGATCTTCGGTCGTTACCTTACCCTTTCGGACGACTTGAGGGATTGGATTCGTAGCCACCTGGTGACTTGAAATCGATGGTTAACTGCAAGAGGCCCTTACCGCCAAGAGCCACCGGGTCGGCACGGAAGTTGAGTCACGGGAATCGAAGAGGCCAACACATCAGGACATTACGCGGCCCAGTGGCCGTAACCGAAGCACTAACCTGCCCAGTGTCATAATGGTGTTGACATATTGAGCCAGTGAATAGGGTTGATTTGGGATCGCTGCTTTCTCTACACGCTGTTGGCGACACGGTCTCGAATCCGGATCTGTCTCAGCCCTGGAACGGGGCGATCGCCGGTAGCCTGGCTGAAGAACTCACTGACCGATGATGCCTTCTACGGCGTGCGAAGACGAGTATCTGAAGCGCTGCGCGCACTGACATCATCTTTGAGTCAGCCGGACGCCCGAGTAAGGGAGCAGGTCGTGCGTGATATCGGACGGTTCTATCATCCTGAGGCTGAACGTGCGAGCAAACGGGTTGTGGCAAGTGAGAAGAACCCCATGACCCTGCGTTGTGCTCGCCGGAGTCTGGCCAAGTATCGGAGTACCGGGGCAAAGACCGCGATCGCGTCGGCACTGAAATCCGAGTCCTACAGAGACTACCAGGCATACTATGCACAGGAAGCGATCCCGATTCTCGACGATCCATCTCTGAGCGGTGAACTGATCCGCTTCCTCGCCCGCAAAGATCGGAAGATCCCGGGTGTCTGGTTCGGGAACGGTCTGGTGGCCCTGGGTCGCCTGAACAGGAATCAGGAGAATAAGGGCAAGGTTCGCCGGTTTATTGCCTCATTTACGAACGATCCGAATACGTGAATACAGAGAGGCGCTTTGAAAGCGCTTGGGTTGCTCGAAGATCCGAAGGCGATCCAAATTGTCGCAGGCTTCACTCGCGGGGACGACAGTCGAAAGGGAGCTGTGAAGAAGGCCGCGCAGGCCGCGTTGAAGAAGCTTCGAGAAGGGAAGAAGGCCTCTGTCGAGTCTAAGGAGCTGACGGATGATGTGATGAAGCTGAAGGAAAAGAACGAGAAACTGGAAGAGCAGCTGGAAGATTTGAAGAAGCAATTTAAGGCGAAATCCGATGTGGACACGAAGTCCGATGATCCCGAAGATCAGGAATCAGAAGATTAGGCAAAACGGCCGAGTGAACACGTTCACGTAACGAGGAACCAACGGAATTAAATGAGATTATCTACCCTGTTTACTCAGACCTATCGCGAGGCCCCCGCCGATGCGGAATTGATCAGCCACCAGCTCTCGATGCGGGCCGGGCTCATCCGGCCG
>CAYYGZ010000330.1:0-3728 GCA_964471275.1 uncultured bacterium
CCCAGGACGAACGCCCGTTTGCTTTGGTACTATCGTGGGGTCCGCCTCACAATCCCTACCGGGACATACCGGATGAGTATCTCGACACGTATCCGGTCGACGACGTGGAGACACGTCCCAACTGCGAGAATCCGAACAGGCAGGATCTGTCCGGCTACTATGCGCACGTTACGGTGCTCGATGAACAGCTGGGTCGAGTGCAGGATCTCCTGGAGCAGAAGGACCTGATGGAGAACACCGTCTTCATCTACACCTCGGATCACGGCGATATGCTCGGCTCCCAGGGCGAGCAGAGAAAACAGAAGCCGTGGGATGAATCGGTTCGTGTCCCCTTTGTGATTCGTTGTCCTGGCCAGGTCGGCAAGGGCCTCACACTGAGTAAGCCGATCAACATGGTTGACCTGATGCCGACACTGCTCGGCTTTACCGGGATCGACATCCCAGAGACCGTCGAAGGCAGAGACGCCTCCAACCTATTTACCGGGCACGAACCCGATGGCGACGACGTCGCATTGACGATGTGCATCGCCCCCTTCGCCGAATACACGGGGCTGCCCTGGCGTGGCGTCAGAACTTCGCGCTACACGTATACGCGTCGGCTCGACGGCCCCTGGCTCCTGTTCGACAACGAAACCGACCCGTATCAGATGATCAATCTGATCAACAACCCGGAATACGGGTCGTTGCAGGCCCAGCTCGAAGGTTACCTCACCCGGTTACTCGAAGAGCGCAATGACCCGTTCGAGTCCGCAGACTATTACATCACCAAGTGGGGCTTCGAGGTCGACGAGAATAGCGCCGTCCCATACGAAAACTGATCCAGACCTGGCCGTGCCCGATGCGTGCCTACTCCCGGAGTAGACCATGAAGATAACCGAAGTAAAGTGCTTCCCCTGCTTCAACGGCAACCGCAATTACCTGTTCGTCAAAGTCGAGACGGACGAAGGCCTGTATGGTGTCGGAGAGTTTGGCATCACCTGGAAGGAGCAGGCGGGCATCGGCGCGATCGAACACATGAAAACGGACCTCATCGGTCAGGACCCGCTGAACACCGAGTATCTGTGGCAGCTGTTGTTCCGGGGGGATTTTTTCCCGGGTGGCCGAATCAACATGGCTGCGCAAAGCGCGATTGACATCGCGTTGTGGGACATCAAGGGTAAGGCACTCGATCAGCCCGTTTACACGCTTCTCGGTGGAAAGATGCGAGACCGTGTAGTGTGCTACAAAGGCGTGGGAGGCAAAACGCCAGAGCAGACGGCTCTCTCTGCGAAGGAACGCGTTTCCGAGGGCTGGAAATTCATGCGTCTCAGTGTCACGGATCGAGACGGCGTGTTGGAGGGGCCCATCGCTGTCCGGGATGCCGTCGACCATTTCGCTGCGGTCCGGGAGGCCGTCGGCCCGGATATCGAGATCGTAATCGACGTCCACACACGACTTGCTCCCCCCGATACAATCAGGCTGGGACGCAAGCTCGAGGCCTATGACCCGTACTTCATCGAAGACCCTCTCCGCTGCGAGAATCCGCAAAGCTACCGGCTCGTCCGCCAGCACGTCCCCATCCCCCTGGCCATAGGCGAGCACTTCGCGACAAAGTGGGAATTCCGCCAGCTCATTGAAGAGGAACTGCTCGACTATGCACGCATCGATCTGTGTATCGTCGGCGGCCTCACGGAGGCCCGGAAAATCGCAAACTGGTGCGAGACCCACTACATCAAGATCGTCCCGCACAATCCGCTCGGTCCGGTCAGTGCTGCGGCCTGTCTGCACCTCGACGTCGCCACGGACAACTTCGCGGTACAGGAAGCGGGCCTGGTCGGGAATGCCGTCATGGCGGATCTATTCCCTGTACAGATCCCCTACGAGAACGGCTATATGCTTGCACCGAAGGCTCCGGGATTGGGAGTCGAGTTCAACGAGGAAGCGGCCAAGAAGTACCCATTCAAGCTGCTGCACGGGCCGAGACTGGCTCGGGAGGATGGGTCATTCACAAACTGGTAGATTAAACAGCATCGTGCAGAAGACCGAAGAAGTAACCGCAGGGGACACGGAGAATGCTAAGGGAGGCACAGCACGCCCTTACCTTGACATTCTAGATACGCAACGGATCGCTGGCGGGACCGGGTGGAACTTGTTGGCAAGCTGGGTTCGTGGCAGCCGCGGGTCTGAATAAGCCGCTTGATCCCGAGTCGCGTGGTCCCAGTCCAGAATCAGTCCCTTCTCGAATCCGGTCGCTCTCAGGTAATTCAGAAGCTGTGCCTCGTGTGTTCGGTCGATCTCCCTTGCTGTCAGCTCAAGGATAACCCGGTTCTCGATAACCAGATCAGCTGCATAGTGGCCAACCTCTGCGCTGCCATAGTGCACGCTGATTGAGATCTGCTGTCTGTATTCCAGCCCCGAAGTCCCTAATTCCAAGGCGAGCGCATTCTCGTAGACCTTATCTAGAAAGCCGGGCCCTAACCCCTTGCTGACATTCACCGCACAGCCCAGTATCTTGTCCGTTAGTCTTTCCATCCCAAACCCTCTGCGGTTCCCTGTTCGCAATCCTACTCACTGAGGTAACGCGATGCAATCCATCCACGTCCCCTTCGGGATGTACTATAGCGACGAGAAGCTGGCCCTGACCTTCCCCGATTCCTGGGAGATCGAAGTGTCTGAAATAGCAGGTGGACCAGATATCGGGGATGCGGGAATCCGGGCGGCGTTCACGAACCCGATCGGGTCGGCGAGGCTGTCAGAGATCGCCAAAGGGAAGGCTTCTGCCGCGATCCTGATAGATGACCTGACACGCCCAACACCGGCGGGGCAGCTCGTCCCGTATATTTTGGAAGAGCTCGAAGCTGGGGGTATCCACGAAGATCAGGTGCGCATCATTGGCGCTGTCGCTGCACATCGGGCGATGGTGCGTCAGGACTTCATTAAGAAGCTGGGCAAGAATATTGTCGACCGGATGCAGGTCATCTGCCATAACGCCGACGACAATCTCGACTTCCTGGGACATTCGAGTCGGGGGATCCCCCTCTGGGTAAATCGTGACTTTATGTCGTGCCAGGTCCGTATCGCTCTAGGTATGATCACTCCCCGCGGAGGATTCTTCGGGGGCGGAGCGAAACTCGTGCTCCCGGGCGCCTCCGGGCGTGTTTCGATCGCGGCCAATCACCGATACGTACACGAGGGATTCCGTGAGCATCTGGATGAAGTCGCTCGGATCGTCGGATTGGACTACCTCGTGAACCCGTGTCTGAATCCGGATCTGGAGATCGACGCGCTCGTGACCGGTGATCCGGTCGACGCCTATTGGGCAGGGGTCGAGATCGGAAAGAAGGTCTATGCGTCACCATTCCCCGAGAACCCCGACATCGCAGTCTTCAATGCGTGGCCCAAGGACGCGGAGTTCACGCAGGCGGGGATGGCAATGGTGCCTGTCCGCGGCGGGAACGCAGCCAAGCTCAAGGACGATACGACAGTCGTCTTGTCGACAGCCTCACCCGAGGGAATGGGCTTCCACTCGGTTTTCGGGGCGGGAGCGGAGTTGAAAGGGAAACCCTCGCCTCAGAGATGGCGCACGATCATCTTCTCACCCAACCTGAACAAATGGGACGTCCTGCTGATGTACGGCGAGCACGTCACGTTCTGCAAGACTTGGGATGAAGTGCTCATTGAGCTGAAGAAGAATCACGGAGAGTCGGCGAAAGTTGCGCTGTTTCCGTATGGTTCTATACAGTATTGCG
>CAYYGZ010000331.1:0-3725 GCA_964471275.1 uncultured bacterium
GTAGCTGGGTCTTGGATTTCAGATCGGTACGGAAGCGGCCAGCAAGTGCCTGGCCGACAGCATTCTGGGGTGTGTCCATCAAATAGCCTCCTCTAAAGTCCGGGATGATTTCCGAATCCCAGAGATAGCAATCAGTGGACCACGCCCCAGAAAGCTGATAACTGTATATTTTATAATGTCTTGCTAATTCACCTCGCCAGACGATCTCCAGCATATTCTTCCACCCCGGCAAAACCTGCCATCAGGCATACCGGCTGCGATTACCGCAGAGAAGTCGATATCCCAGGTAGACCAGAATGAGCGGAACGGCGAGTTTGATCAGGAACCAGAGCAGTCCAAAAGCCGTGCCGATCAATGCGACCAGAATACTGAGCCCCGCACAGAGACCGACGAGGAGCAGAACAACGCCCAAGATTTTCGCTAACATGATGATCACCCCTATTTCTGGTTACTGCGACGCTTCAGCTGTTCGAGCTGCGCCGCGACCTTGCGATCCTTCGCCAGTTTGTCGATGTCCGGTTCCACACCCGTCGTGCTCGCCATCTCGGCGTAGACCTCAGACGCAATCTCTTTCCCATCAACTTCGCTGACCAGCTTCTCGAAGTCGTCGAAGGGAGCGCTGTTCAACGACGATGGGGTCGAGATCGAATTGTGTACTGTCTGCTTACGCGCCACAATCGTGGTCTTCCGGTTCCGAGCGCTCTCCAGTTTCGACCGAAGGTCACTCAACTGCGTCTTCAGCTTGGCTGAAGCCGGTTGGGCCTCATCGTGCGCCTTCTTCAGGTCCGCCGCGGTCGTCTCAAGTGTGACCTTTGCGTCCAGTATGTCACTCGCTGCTTCGTCGGCGCCATCACTCACGGCCTTCTCGGCATCCGACTGCAGTTTCTCGACTTCCTGCTCCGCTTTGTGAAGTCGTCGCTCGATGATCTTCTCATTCGCGATTGCCCTACTGACCTCGGCAACAGCCTGGTCAAATGCCTGCTCCATGTCCATCAACATCTGATTGACCATCTTCCGTGGGTTCTCGTTCCGACCGAGGACATCTTCGATCTCAGCCATCACGATATTCCCGATCCGTAGCAAAGCGTTCCTGGCCATGACAGCGTCTCCTTTGATTGAAAGCCAACGTTCTGCCATCTAGACTTGGCAATGCCCGTGCCACACACGCCAGAAACACCATAACTCATTGATTAATTACTTCTTACGTGTTACTGCCCGTACGAACTCTACTCTCCGAAATCGGCGTATGGCCCCAAGAAGGAGGTGAAAGACGCCAAACTGGACCAAACCCTAAGGCACGGTGGGGAATCACACAGACGTGGGTGGCCAGTCGATGCTGCCAGTTCGAATCGCACGTACGGAGCGGTTTTGCCCCTGAAACCTGGGCAGCCCGTCAACCTACACCACGCAGAACGGCCGAAGCTCTGAAGCTCCGGCCGCCTTAGGATCGAGCTATGAGACCTGGCTCAGGTCTCAGCGGCAGACATCGACCGCACAGCGTGACTGGGCTTGCCCTTCGATCTCCTCGTGTGAACCAGCTCAGCAACGACGCTGACGGCAATCTCATCCGGATTATCGGCGCCGATGGCCAACCCGATCGGTGCGTGAACGCGATCGAGCTGCTCGTCCGGTATCCCCTCTGCCGCCAGTTCCTGCCACATCAGGGCAATCTTCCTGCGACTCCCGATCATCCCGATATATGCAGCTTCCGTCCCGACCGCTTGCCGGACAATCGGCTTGTCGTGTTGATGCCCGCGTGTGACCGCACAGAGATACGACAGATCATCGATCTTGAGTTCTTTGAAGGCTGATTCCAGGTCGAGCGTCAGCGTTTCATCTGCCATCGGGAAGCGCTCTTTGTTCGCAAACATTGGTCGATCGTCGACCACGACGATCCGGAATCCCACGGTTGCGGCAATGCGAGCGATCGCTACGGAGACGTGCCCCCCCCCCAACAGATACAGTGTGGGTTCCGGACAGATCGACTCCAGAAAAACGCGCTGCGGTTCTCCCCCAGAATCCTCGCCGCCGTCGAGAACTTCTAGCAAATCTTCGGAAATCCGGCCCAGTTCATCGAGCGTAGCCCGAACGATAGACTCGACCTCAGGGTCGCCCAGAGATCCCATCGTGGTTCCATCCTCACGAATCAGCATCTTTGACGCCGATGCCTCGCCGGAGGATATCCGGGTCGCCAGAACAGCGGATTCGCGTGCCTTCCGAATCCGTGCGATCTCCTTGAACATCTCCTCGGCGTCAGTCTTTTCCAGCGGCTCGGTAAAGATCTCGACATTGCCGCCACAGTTGAGGCCGCTGTCTCCTGCGTGTTTTTCCGTCAGGACAAACTTCTGCAGCGAAGACTCACCGGCTTCCATCACGTCGCGGGCCTCCGCCCACACATCCGCCTCCAAGCAGCCGCCGCCGACCGTACCGATGATCTCCCCATCGGTTCTCACGAGCATCTTGGCCTTCTTGCTCATCGGCAAGGAACCCTTGCTCGCAACAATCGTCGACAGTGCCGCCGTTTCGCCGGCTGCCATCAATTTCAAAGCTTCCTCGAAAACGTCCTTCATCTCACTTTATCCCTAACCAGAGTTTTACTGATTCGCCTGGATCGATCCGCCGCGGCACAGAGCCCCCGCCGCACCATCTACGCCCTCTCCCCTGCCCCCCACGACTTATCTCCAGACTGACCTCAACGTCTTCGCAAGTTCGATCAGACTCTCGAGGTTGTGAGCAGCCATGAAGTAATCCAGGTAGGGAAGCGCGGTCTTCATTCCCAGACAGAGAGGCTGGTATCCCGGGCTACCGAGCAGCGGATTCAGCCACATCAGCTTGTGGACGCGCCTTCGAAGCCGCTCCATCTCCTGCCGCATCAGCCCGGTATCGCCTCGATCCCATCCATCGCTGACGATCATCATCACGGTCTTGGATCGCAGCATGTCACGAGCGAAAAAATCGTTGAATTCGCGTATGCAACTACCGATATCCGTACCGCCCGCCCAATCGTGGACCTCGTCGGCTACTTCACGCAGAGACTCCTCGACGCTCTTCGTCTTCAAGAGCCGCGAGATTACCGTCATCCGCGTCGAGAATACGCCAACCTCGACATCGGGAATCTCACGCTTGATGGCGTAGATGAACTGGATCAGGAAGCGGCTGTAGCAGTCCATCGACCCGCTGACGTCACAGAGGACCATCAGCTTCGTCTTCTTGATTTTCTTTCGTCGCTTCGCCAGTTGTACACCGTCCGGTCCCATCGCAGCGTTCTTCCGCCAGGTCCGTCGGAAATCGATCTCGAGGCCCCGGTTTTCCGGGATGCGCCGACGGCTCCGACGATTCGCGATGATGTTCACGATCTCGGCGATCACCTTCCGGGCTTGCTCGATCTCCTTGTCAGACATCGCGGCGAGATCCTTCTTAAGCAGCATCTCGTCTGGGCTCCAGCCGGGCTCATCGGAATCATCCTCACCCTCCGCAGAATCATCTTCCTGCTGTGTACTGTCCGGATCCTCACCGCCTTCCTCGAGCATATCTATCAGATCCGCGTCATCAACTTCCTGCGGAACATCCATCTCGAGTTGCTCGATCGGCATCCCCCAGAAAGAGTTGAACACACCGTCAAACGTCTCCAGATCATCAAAACGTGAGACGAGCGTCGCTCTGGCGGCAGAGTAGAAGTCGAGCCGATTTTCCAGGTGGATGTGTGCAAGGCTGTGGCAAAGATC
>CAYYGZ010000332.1:0-3720 GCA_964471275.1 uncultured bacterium
GGAGATCAAAGGAGGACCTGAAGTGTCAACACCATTACGACACTGGACAACCTAGAGGGCGATTGCGGTTTGATAACTTCTGCACACACAAAGGGCCCGTCGAATTGGATTCGACGGGCCCTCGTGATTATGCGGTAATACGACTCGGGCTACATCCGTCTACGCTACCATCGCTTCCGCATCCGCTCCCATCGACGCGCACCACTCGCGATAGACAGATGGTGATATCTCGGATGGTTTGATCTCGCTGCGGCCTCCCCAGAAAACATTCGTGTATCCCAGAGGAATGTCACAAGCGGCCAAATGATCATCGACCGCCTGCTTGTGCTCGTATACCTTGTCACGTTCTGTCCCGTGAACAACACCCATGATGTTCACGTCTCCGAACTCGGGTCCACCCTCTCGCCAGTAGCAGTGAGTCATGATGTGATGGCGCCCCACTTCGCATCCAGCTTCGATCTCCCGACCCTTCGGGACCGCCCAGTGGAACAGCGCGTTATAGCGGGTCACTCGCTCACCCGTCTTCAGTTCTTTCGAATGCTCGAGAAAAGTCGAAAAGCGTCCCACGACCTTTCGAAACTGCAGATCTTCTGCAACGTCGTAGAACTGATCAATCGGGACGCCTGCTTCACTTGCTCGTGCCACCCACGGATCGTCCTGGATCTCCTCCACTTCGAATTCACGCTTCAACGCCATCAGCACCTGCCAATCCAGATCTGAGAGCTCGACGACCTCTACTTTCCGTGGCTCTGCCGGTTCCTCGGCCTTGCTTCCGATTTCCATCGACCGCCGCCTCACGTGACCCACACCGAGTGCAAATATGCTCTTCGCAGGCATCAGACGGAAGGTCTCCGCGCCGGTCTTCTCACACAGCAGTCTACAGTGATGCTCGATCGAATACGGCTTCGGCACTTTCACGGTTGTCCATAGCCGATAGCGCGCGCCGGTCTTGCCCTCGTCTGTCGTGCGAATGACCACGTGACCGGAAAACGGATCCTGTTGGAACATCCATTCAAAGATCTCGGTTAACCGCTCCTCGGGAACCTGCCAGGCGACCAGCGCCCCAGGAGCCAGGTTCGTTGCCATAAGCGTCTGCCTTACACGACGAATCGTTCCGCCTTCAACCATCGCCCGGATACGGGCAACCACGTCGTCGACCGACACACCAGACTGGTCGGCAATCTCGCGAATCGGATTCCGGTGAAAGCCCTGAATCTTGTCCTCGGATACGGCAAGAACGCGAGCATTTACCGGGTCATCTGTCGCGATGGGAATCAGATCTGTGAGCATTCACTTACTCGAGTTGACTTGGACTTGTTGACGAACTACCAAGGAACCGTGGTTACCCCACGCTCCGCGAGATCTTCAACGCTACAAAGGATCAGGAGAGGATCCGCAGATCCCGGCGTGCTTCTTCCTGCCCCTGAGCTCATGACATTCTGATGCTAGTCTTCGAGATCATCGAGGCTGGCAACCACACGACTGATCAAGCCATACTCGACGGCCTCATCGGCAGACATCCAGTAGTCACGATCGGTATCCTCGGAAACCTTCTCGAGAGGTTGACCGGTCTCCTGCGCATACAGTTCGTTGATCCGCTGTCGCAGCTTCAGAATCTGCTCGGCTGTGCGCTTGATATCTTCAGCCGCGCCAAAAGATCGCATAGAGGGCTGATGAATCATGATTCGAGCGTTCGGCAGAGCCAACCGATCCTCTTTCGCAGCCGCCAGCATAATGACGGTTGCGGCGCTCGCCGACAATCCCGCGCTGATGATCTTCACCCGGGGACGGATGAAGCGAATCATATCGTAGATGGCGTAACCATCGTCAGCGCTGCCACCCGGCGAATTAATGAACACCTTGATCGGCTCCTTTGGGTCCTCATGATCGAGATGCAGGAGCTGCGCCGTGATACGGGCGGTAAGCTTGTGGTCGATCGGATCGGAAATCAGGACTGTACGTGACTTGATCAGGCTGCGACCGAGAAACTCCCCGTCTCGTGTCCCCTTCTCCTCGTCGTCTTCTTCTTCGTCTTCTTCCTCATCATCCATATCAATGGCATCAGGAGAAGGGCTGTTTTGGTCCTTCTCTAAGGGCCATCTCCGATCGTCAAACATGATGCATCCTTCCTCGAGGCAAGCTTCAAAAATAATGGTGCCACAACCTTCCGAGACACCCTGAAAAGCGAATTTAATTTATCCGATCGTCCTCCTTACGTCAAGCTGCATAAGGCTTTAGGCACCCCTCTGCCTTGACTTGATAGCCCACGTGCCGGTAACTTCTCGCGTGACTTCAGCACACAGAAAACCTGACAACATCCGATCTCAGGCCATCGAAATCCTGTGCCAGGTGGGCAACGGCGCCCACGCGGACGATCTGTTAAACCGATCTGAGGGATACGGCGCAGCTGATCAGCGGTTACTCAGGGAGATCGTGCTCGGCACGCTCACCTGGCGTGCTCGAATCGACCATCACCTGAACGCATACCTCAAGAAACCGATCTCTCGCCTTAAGGGTCCGGTCTGTGAAATCCTGCGGTCCGGGGCCTACCAGATCCTCTACCTCGATCGCGTGCCAGGCTATGCTGTTGTCTCGGAGTGCGTCAACCTCGCGGGTCGACACGGCAAAGGAGTATCCGGCCTTACGAATGCGGTCCTGCGAGGACTGGCTGAGCGCCGCAAGCCGGTTCGCACACCCGATCCAGACAGACAACCGGTCGAATACCTCTCGACAGAGCTTTCGCATCCGACCTGGCTCGCCCAGCGATGGCTTGATCGATATGGCTTCGACGCGGCCCGGCAGATGTGCGAAGCCGGCAACACCAGATCATCGATCACGATCCGCACAAATCCGCTTAAAACCAGCGTAGGCGGCCTTCAGGAAGCACTCCTCACGGTAGGTTTCGACTCCGCACGGGTTCCTGGTCTTGACGGGTTTCTGAGGATACAGACCTCCGCCGGATTATTCGACACGGACGCATTCGCGAATGGCTGGTTCTCTGTTCAGGGCCCAGGAGCAGGCCAGGTTGCACACCTGCTGATCTCAAAACCGGGAGACAGCGTCCTCGATGTCTGCGCCGCCCCAGGAGGCAAGGCTACCTCGGCCGCGGAAAAAGCCGGCGTAACCGTGTTCGCGTCCGATGTGGGCATATACCGCCTCAAACGGCTCCTTGAGAACGAGCAGCGACTCGGTTTGAACCTGAGGATATCGGCCTCAGACGCACGCTTCCTGCCCTATCACGGCCAATTTGATCACATACTCGTCGACGCTCCCTGCACCGGGTTGGGGACGCTCTCTAGGCATCCGGAAATCCGCTGGCACCGTGATCCTGACGACCTTGTCAGAATGGCGGAGCTCCAGACGGAGATCCTGTCAGGAACGGCAGGCAGCGTATCGCCAGGTGGATCACTCCTCTACGCAACCTGTAGCACAGAGCCAGAAGAGAACGAACAGATTGTCGAAAGATTCCTGAAAACCCACCCCGAATTTCGTCTCGATGATAACGAGGAGATGGATCCGGTTCTGTCAATTCTACCAGACCGAGACGGCACAGACGGTGCATACGGAGCCCGACTCAGAAAATCGACCTGAAATTTCTTATGAAATCGACGAAAGTGCCGATTATTCATACAGATATGTCCGTCTGGATACGACAGAATCACGGGAATTCAGAGATGAATAGACTCACCATATCGATCATTGCACTACTTGTGGCGACCC
>CAYYGZ010000333.1:0-3707 GCA_964471275.1 uncultured bacterium
TGACGATCGGGCTCGTAGGCGTTCTGGTCAGTATTGTGCTGGGGAGCGTGCTGGGTGTCGTGTCCGGCTACTTTGGTGGCATTGTGGATGAGCTGCTGCAGCGTCTGATCGAAATCCTACGTGCCTTTCCACAGATACCGCTGTGGATGGCGTTGTCAGCGGCCATCCCACCTGACATCGATCAACTGAAGACTTATTTCATGATCACGTTGATTCTGTCGTTCCTGGGATGGACGTCACTGGCTAGGCAGATCCGAGGTCGTATCCTATCGCTTCGGAACGAGGAGTATGTTCTGAGCGCCCGTCTGATGGGCGCGAGCCACATCCGCGTCATATTCCGACATCTGATCCCTGCGGTTTTGGGACACATCATCGTGATCGGTACGATAGCGATTCCGCAGATGATTCTTGCTGAGAGTTCGCTGTCCTTCCTCAACCTGGGCATCCGACCCCCAATGACGAGCTGGGGTGTGCTTCTCCAGGACGGTCGTAGCCTGACCACACTTTACTACTACCAGTGGCTGCTGATCCCCTCTCTGTTCATCATCGTGGCCGTTCTTTGCTTCAATTTCCTCGGGGACGGGCTGAGAGATGCGGTTGACCCCTACTCAAAACCTTAATCGGCAGGCCCAGCAGTAGATGGTCGCCCCGGCGGAATGATACATCGCTCCCCGAGGCGTTTTCTGTGCTGAAGCGGTACGATCTACTGTCTCTGGTAGCTTGTCAGAAGAGAATCGCCGTATCGTCGGCTTCTTGTGGCGAGGAGCGTAGCGATGGCACGGGGAAGGTCCGTCTCCCTGTCGTGCTGGACAAGAACACGGGCCTTCTTCCTGAGGAGATCGGATTGGCCCAGTTGGGTCAAACAGGCCAGCGATAGGGGCACTTCGTCACCAGATCTCGCGTCGTATGGGGGATCTACGTAAACGATGTCAAACTGCCGTGCCTCGTCGTCTGCCCGCGCGAGGAGCCGCACCCAATCCAGAGTCGTGAGCGTGACCCGGTCATCCAGGGACCAGTCCGTAAGAAGGGAATGGATGAAGGCGGTGCGTTTCCTATCGTGGTCATTCATCCAGACCGTCGCACCACGACTGACCGCTTCTACCCCGATTTGTCCGGATCCGGCGAACATATCGAGGACGTAGAGACCCGAGAGATCGGACCCCAGACTGCCGAAGACAGCTTCTTTGACGAAATCCGATGTAACACGCGCGTTCCCAAATCGTTTGTTGTTGAAGGGAATCTGCCTTCCCTTAAGCGATCCAGTGATGACTCTCATCTCGCGACTCCAATGTGTGGCCGTACAGAGAATCGGCCGATGCAGTAACTTCTGCACCGGCCGTCCCTCGTGTCGCTAGACCGAAGCTAGTTGCCGTAGCGGAACTTTACCTCGCGCGAAACCTCCTGGCCAGTCACCAAGTCCGTGATACGAATTTCTAGAGCGTTCACACCCGGCTTGGCTTTCTCCAGATCGATCTCGACGTACTCCGCTTCGATCTCCGTGTTTGCACCTGTGTGCTCCGTCTCGATGGAGAAAGAGGGTTTGCGGTTCCGGAACAACGCCTTGAAGCCCGAAGAGACGGCGCCGAAGACGCCGACCGAAGGCAGTGAACTGGATCTGACGTTGTATTGAGTCTTGTAGCTCGTTTGGCCAAATTCGTTCTTGTTCAGGTTGTAAATCTCGAAGTAGGCATAGACCTTTTGCCGTTCGCCGTAGGTACGGGTGGGCATGGGGATGATCCAGATGTCGCCCTTCTGAAACTTGTCCTGCCCATGATCTTGGAAGCCAGAGCCAAGCTGGATGTCGCTCATATGGAGCGTTTCCGGGGCGTAGTCGCTGACTTCCAGCGACTGTTTGTAGAGACCCGTCCGTCCGGAGACCATATCCTTCACCTGGATCTGCAGCTCATATTTACCGGGTGGCACCTCGGTGGTCAGGATCTCGGGGACAAAGGAGCCACGCGTATCGGCAAAGTTTGCAGCCAGCCCGGCGTAAACGAACTCCTGAGCGCTCCGGTAGACCGTGGTGTGTCCTTCGTCGGCCAGGGCAAGGGCACACTTGACGTGGATGATCGCAGAATCCGCGCTGGATTCCATCTCAACCTGCTCGGGCGGGATCCCGTAGTAGACCTCGAGCTTGGTTTGTCCCGTGCCATTGATCGACTGGAAATCAGCCAGGTCGTAGTAGAAGTTGAGTGCGGGACCGAATGCACCCGGGCGGTAGTAGTCCGGATTCTCGCTGGTCGCTCGCTGCACGATGACCTCGGGGGCGTGTTCGGTCATCCGCGCGATGTAGCGGATCGACTCTGCATCCTCAAACTGGCCGTCGGGTAGAGGGGCATACGCGTAAGTCCCGTTGCCCATTTCATCGGTGAATGTGATCTCAATTCCGCCAGAGACCTGTGTGTAGGTCCAAGTCTCCCACGGTACCGTCTCTGCTTCATTATCGATCGTTACAGGCGCGTGCCCGCCAAACTGAAGTCTGATCACGTGATTGTAGAATTCACGTTCGGAATTTTCATCGTCATACTGCGAAAACGGGTCGCGGTCGAACCGGGCGCCTCGCTCAGACGTGAAGACGGCCCCATCATCGTCAAAGTCGGCCTCACCTCCCGAACCCGAGTCGATGGCCGGGCTCTCACCGATATTCTCCAGATCTGAGCCGACCGTCTGATCCTGCGGATCGAAGATGCGTCTCGTTCTGATCGGAAAAACCGGCCCGGTGAAGGTTAGGAAAGCAGCCTGTGGACCGTAGATATCGACGGCCATCTTGGTGCGGACGGCCTCGACCTCCGGACTCTGTATGAAGTTTCGCTGGTTCGATCGAGAGCGATAGTCGGGTTCGCCATACCGGATGTATACCTCGCCCCGTTTGTCCCACGGATACTGATTTTCTGAGAAGAAGGTCCGCGCATACCAAATGCGTCGATAATGCTCGATGATACGTTCGTTGATGTTGGTGAGAATATCGGGGTCGCGACGAGACCAGAACTGCTCAAGGAAGGCCTGCCGTTCCGGCCCCGGGGCTGTCGCCTGGAATGAGACAAGCTCCTTTTCAGACGCGACGTGTGTGATGTCAGTGAAGAGTTGGCGCTCACGGCCATCGAGATTTTGTAGAAAGCGCTCGAAGCTCTCCAGGGCCAGCTCGAATCGCTCCTTGTAGAAGTGCCCCTGACCCACAAGCGGAATGAGCTTTGTCTCGTCGGGATTCAGATCGGCGTAAGGTCTGATGTGTGTGTTGATTTTGTCGAAATCCTTCGCCTGCACGCACGCCAGTCCGAAGTAGAAGAGCCCGTCCGGATTGTCCGGCTCAAGCTCGATATACTTCATGTAGTATCCGACGGCCTTGGTGTGTTCCTCCTGGAATCGCTCATATGCCTCACCCAATAACCGATAGGCGGGCCCATAGTCGGGATCGAGCTTTGTCGCCCGTTTGGCTTCACCAACCGCTCGTCGGAAATTGTAGTACGCGCTCATCCCCTTCGCCGGGCTTTCGGCGAAGACGAGTCCGAGGCCGACATACGCCTCGACGAGTTTTTTGTCGAGTTTTTTGGCCGTTTCGAACGATTCCTGAGCCAGATCCCATTCCTGTTTTTTCAGGTAGACGTGCCCGATCCGGGTATAGAGAACCGCGTCCTTCGGGAAACGCTCGAGCAACTGGGTGAATGTCTCCAAGGCCTCGTTCATCTGGCCTGATCCCAGCTGTAGAT
>CAYYGZ010000334.1:0-3650 GCA_964471275.1 uncultured bacterium
GTTTCGATCGAGGACGGTCACGATGTTGCCTGTGTCCTCTACAAAGAGGAGGTGACGCGTGGCTGATCAACAGACGCTCTTGGAGGTCCGGGATCTACGGAAGTACTTCCCGATCACGAAGGGGTTCTTCAACAACGTTGTGGGGCACGTTAAGGCCGTGAACGATGTGACCTTCGACCTGTATGAAGGTGAGTGCCTGGGGCTTGTCGGGGAGAGCGGATCCGGAAAGACGACGGTCGGCAGAACAATCCTGCGAGCGCTTGCACCAACGAGCGGCCGTGTCAATTTCCGGATGAATGGTAAGATGGTCGACGTCTCCGGGGCTACACACGAACAACTCAAGGGTCTGCGCCGGCATATGCAGATGATCTTTCAGGATCCGTATGCGTCGCTGAATCCCCGGATGACCGTTCTGGACATCGTGGGCGAACCCTTGCTCGTGAACGGCATCGTCAATCGGGGAGAGCGTGAGGATCGTGTGAGGGAGCTCCTGATCCGAGTCGGTCTACAGCCGCACTTCCTGCGGCGGTATCCGCACGCTTTCAGTGGGGGGCAAAGACAGCGAATCGGGATCGCCCGCGCCTTGGCTCTGAATCCCAAGCTAGTCGTCGCCGACGAGCCGGTGTCCGCTCTGGACGTGTCCGTTCAGGCTCAGGCTCTGAACCTTCTTCAGGAGCTACAGAGAGAGCTGGGTTTGACCT
The DNA here is from genome assembly GCA_964471275.1 of uncultured bacterium. Taxonomy (GTDB): domain Bacteria; phylum Latescibacterota; class UBA2968; order UBA2968; family UBA2968; genus UBA2968. The sequence continues at coordinate 702 of CAYYGZ010000334.1, forward strand.
ATCTGTTCGTCGCACACGATCTCAGCGTCGTGCGGCATATCTCGGATCGGGTGGCCGTGATGTATGTCGGTCGCATCGTAGAGATCGCTGACGTCGACCTGCTTTTCGATCACCCCCTGCATCCGTACACAGAAGCGCTGCTGTCCGCCGTTCCCGTACCGCGGCCGGGTACCAAGAAGAAGCAGGTTCTGCTGTCAGGGGAGGTCGCGGATCCAAGCAACGCTCCCGCCGGATGTGCCTTCCACCCGCGATGTCCCTATGCAGAAGACCGATGTCGTGAGGAGATTCCTGATCTACGAGAGATCGAGCCCGGGCACGAGGTAAGGTGTCACCTCGCTGAAGACCTCTCACTTGAGGGGATGCCGGATATCCCGGTAGTGGTTGAACAACAACGGAGGGAAGCATGAGAGTTGAGCACGTCGCATTTCTTGTTGAAGACGTGAATGCTGTGGCCAAGTGGTATTGTGACAATCTCGGTATGCGGCTGGTCCGGCAGGGACCCGGGCCGACGTTTATGACCTTCATCGCGGACGAGGGCGACAATGTGTTGTTCGAGATCTACCAGAGCCCGGATGTCGCGACACCTGACTACGCATCACAGGATCCGCTGGTGCTGCATCTGGCTTTCTATTCGGAAGACGTCGACGGTGAGCGTGCCCGATTGATCGAAGCGGGGGCAACGCCTGTCGGTGACGTCTGGCACCGTGAGGACGGTGACGTGCTCGCGATGCTGCGCGATCCCTGGGGACTTGCCGTGCAGGTACTCAGTCGTAAAGAGCGAATGCTCTAGCTCGATTTTTCTGAACTGTGTCTTTTACCGAACATCCTGCCGGGGCGGCTGACTTCTCTCTTAGACGGGTTACCGTCCCCGCAGGACTCTACCTCGCCGCTCATTTCCTGGCATACGTGGCTCCCGCGCGTCTCTGGGGTGTCGACGGTCTGACCTATCTCCCGTTCTGGTTTGCCCCGCTTTTCGCTCTGGCAATCCTCATCATTCTTGTCCCTGCGCTCCGGGATCCTGTCGCCGTTGCTGTCGACCACGCTCGTCGGGTTTTCGCAGGAGATCGTATCCCCCTGTTTCGGCGTCTCGTACTCGCGAGCGTTCTGTTTATCGTCCTCAGCTCTGTCTTCGCCAGCGCGGTGCCTCTGCTGGGTGACGGGCAACTACACATACGTGCGCTTGGCGATCAACACTGGGAGTCCAACCCGCAGACCGATCATTCGCCACTCGTGTTCTGGGTGATGCATCACGTCTTTCTGTGGATTGCTGAGACAAGGTCAGCCGCAGCGTGCTATGCCGGGTTCAGTCAGGCGGCAGGCATTGCCTTCCTGTTGCTGTCGGTTGCCGGGAGCCGCGTGTTCTCGACCGACCGGAATGCGGGCCACGTCATGCTGCTGCTTCTCATCACCCAAGGCTACGTGCAGCACTTTTTCGGGTACGTGGAGAACTATGCGATCCTCTTTCCGATGCTCCTGGCATTCCTCGTTCTCTGTCAGAGGTGTATGGTCGGCCGGACACCCGTCTGGATCCCTGGTGTTGTTCTCGGCGTCACCGTTTCGCTGCATCTGATCACGCTTGCTGCTGCCCCCGCGTTAGCCTGGGCTACACTGCGCAGGACGGGACGTGTGACGATCTCGGTAGTCAGTCTCGCCGTCGTACCCGCGACCGCCTGCATTGTCCTGGTGCTGATAGGGTTGCCGTATGATGCGTTCCTCCACTTGGAGCCGGGTCATCACACGCTCCAGCTACTGGGAGAGGCCGATCACTACAGACCGTATGCCCTGATATCCTGGTCACACGCGATGGAGCTCTGGAACCAGTATGCACTCGTGGCTCCAGCGGCCTTGATCTGTCTTGGGCTTGCCCGTCGCTTCCAATGGCGGGATCCGACAGACACCATGCTTTTCCTTGCAGCCGCGCCACTGGTTGCCTTCACCGTTCTGTTCAATCCAGAGATCGGGGCGTTCCGGAATTGGGATGTGTTCGCGCTCCCCGCTCTTCCTTTGACGCTCCTGGCGGGCCGCTGGCTCGGTCGCGCATACGCGGGTGTCGAGACCTCGCGAATTGCGGTCAGCGTGGTCGTGATCGCGTCGCTCGTGCATACCGCGTCCTGGGTCGGTCTGAACGCGAATGCGGATGCCGCGGCGGCGCGTTTCGATCATAACGTCCAGGAAGGTGCGAACTCCGATCATGCGAGATCTCACGGGGCCGGGTCACTCGCAGACTACCACAGAGAGGAGGGAAGACTCGATGAGTCGCTTGCGGCCTTCCGGGCTGCCTCTCGATACGGGCCTTATAACAGCAGATACTACGTCGCTCAAGCGTACATACTCAATCTTATGGGGAGGAAGGGCGACGCAGAGAGGGTTCTGGAGGAAGCTCTGGATCTGGATCCCGACCGACCGGATGTCCTGGTCAATCTGAGCAAACTTTCTCTCGAACGTGGGCAGACAGGTGAAGCCAAGCGTCTCCTGCTCAGGGCCCTGAAGGCAGATCCGAGCAATGCAGGAACGATTCACGGGCTTGGGATGGTTGCCTACCGAACAGGCGATCTCACTGTGGCACGGGATCTGTTCAGGCAGGCGTCCGAGATGAACAGTCGAAACGTGAACTACGCCGTCGATCTGGGCATGGGGCTGCAATCCCTGGGTGATCTCGGACAGGCCGAGGTTCTCTTCCGCGAGGTGATCGAGAGAGAACCGGGTATGATCCGGGCGAGAATGAACCTTGGCATGGTATATTACGAACGTCAAGACTATGCAGCTGCCGCTGCGGCGTATCGGAGCGTTCTGAACCGTGATGCGACTCAATCGAGTGCACATCTGAATCTGGGCCTGACGCTGATCGAGCAGGGGGATCCGGAGAGTGCGCGAAAGCATCTTGAACGGGCACTTGAGCTGAATCCTGAGGACGAGGAAGCGGATCAGATACGAATCACGATCTCCGAG
>CAYYGZ010000335.1:0-3629 GCA_964471275.1 uncultured bacterium
GACGACTTTCAGGCGATGCTCAAACTCCTGGACCGACAAGCTGCCGGCAAGGCCGGGACCGCCATTACAGTAAGCAGAGGAAGGTACGCATCGCAACCCAAGATACGGGCAAGCGTGACTGATGGAGGGGATTACGGGAACTGAAAACCCCCGCCGATGTCATAGTTGTCGGCAGGGGTCGTGACTACCCGAAGATGCTGAGCCAGCCTATCTCGCTATCAGCTTTCTGTTCGCCTTCTTCCGAAGGTCGATCTTGGCCAAATCAAGCTTACAAATAGACTCGGGCCTTGCTTCCACTCGCGGTACTTTCTTGTGGATTCCCCTCGGGGTCACCATTACTATGCACAATAAATAGTCGGGCGAACCCGTCTGGCGACGCTATAAGCTCCGCATCTCCTTCACGGGGGATGCGGATTTCTTTTGCGTTTTCCTGAACGACCCGCTTCCGTTCCTGCGGTTCCGCAAATTGGAGCGTCGCACGCAGGTCCAGGACAGCCTCTTCGACCTCTCGCTTTCATTTGGGCTCAACGAAGACCTCGACTTCATCGATGACGATCCTGTCTCCTCGGGCATCCGGATCGCCTTCAAAAAGCGTCACCTCCAGGCTGTTCGATCCACAAGCGACGATATTTTTCGAAAGCGTGAACCAGCGGGTCGAGAAAACGGGAGTGGGATCTGACCGACCGTCGAACCAGCCCATCTCGGGTATGCACGGAATCTCCCGGTCGCCTTCCGTTCGAAAGTACGTGCCGTCCGGTTTCGCGGGCGTGTCACTGACGGCGGTCCGGCCGATCTGGTCGTCGGCGATCAGGTGGCCGTTAAGCCGGACTTCGAGGATGTCGTTTTCAGTGAGCCCCGTACCGCGGAACAGGAGCGTCACGACGTGGGCGGTCTCCAAGTCCTCGAACAGCTGGAATGCGAACGATCCACTGTCGCCCTCGGACGTCCGATCGAGCACCAGTTGTTGCATCTTCACGACACGCGAGCTGCACATGCCTTCAACACCAAACTCCGTCTGACCCTCATAGGTGGGATCGAAGATGTAATGTCGCTCACCCCGGCCAACCCGTCCAGGATCGCGTAGCTGCCAGAGCGGCTGCATCCCCTGAGGATAGAACGGTGCCGTCCACAGGGCAGGAACGAAGTGATTGAAAACGGAGACGCCGTCGGCCCCGCAGCTGTACATCGTCTTCGCGAGCGCGCGGAAGTTGGCGTGGCTGAGCGGGATGCGCTTCAGACGGTAGCGACGGCGTATGCTCGTCCAGGGGTTGATTCCCGGATACAGAAGGCAATCGCTCTTTCTCGTGAGCGCGGACCACTCTTCGTATGGCAGGTTAAAGTCGGCATACATTGTGTCCTGTGGCGCGATGTAGTCGAGCAGGTCCTCCTCGATCCAGATGGGTGCGTCCAGACCAAGCGACGCGCACTCGGCGATCGTGGCGTGGTGACGGGCGCCCAGGATCAGTTTCCTGCCGATCACTTCGCTTCTGGAATCCAGGTTGTCCCGAATCTGACGAATTAGATCGGTCATCAGCGGAGCACGATCCGGCGCCGTGCCGTGCGGAAAGTAACTGCAATCCCTGAAGCAGAGCTCCACGCCGTCGATCTCGAACCGGTCGGCCACCTCCTCGATCACGCCGAGCGTGAAGTCGCGTACCTCCTGATACGTGAAGTCGAGCGGCTCGGTTTGTGTGTAATGCTCGCCCTCCGGGAGATCGGTCAGCTGAAACTCCGGGTGCGAAGCAATGAACTCGGCGATGTCGAGGCCCTGCTCGCGCGCCTGATACGCGTGACCATCGTTCATCCGGAAGCCTCCGATGAACTTCATCCCGCGTCGATGACACTGGTCGATGATGATGTCGAGCGGCTGTGTGTCTGAATCAAGTAGATCGTGGAAGCGTCGATGCTGATGCCGCTGATCATACTGATACTGTTCGGATCGCCACCACGCCGTCCAGCCCTGAGACCAGATTTCCTGATCGAACAGGTCGACTCCGCTGTCCGCAACCGAGTCAACCCATCGCCGGATGTCTGCTTCCGTAGCTGGATCGGGGAGATGCGTCTTCGCGACGGTCGACGGGTCGCTGACGTAGAGGATTCGATGTTCGCCGCGGGGCGATACGTTCGGTGCCATTAATTACTCCTCCAGTGAGCGCTCGACGACCGACGCTCTGTTGCTGAACGTAGCCCGCCACGCTTGTTCAGTCGCCTATCCTGTCCCGCTCGATCCCCAACGCCACCTCCCGTTACGGACAGAATCGTTGAAACCAATACTTGCCTGACAGAATGGCCAGCAATATCCTGATGCTCATATGGACGACGCCGACGAATCTTAACTGTGAACACCATTCTGAATCAGTACAGACTAGGATCGTCCCCGTTCCCGGTAGTGTCGGAAACCCTCGATCAGAGCTTCCAGGTTCTCCCAGGGCGCGCCGGGCGTGATGCTGCTGGATGCGCCGAGAAAGAGACCCGCTCTCGGGCCGTTGTCTACCAGCCACTTCATTTCTCTGCGCACATCATCCGCTGTACCGTGGGGCAGGGTGCGCGTCACAGACACCCCGGCAATGATTGAAAGGGGGTCGCCGTCACGTGTTGTCATCCGGCAGATGGCTTCGTAATCCATGCCGTCCTCATACTGGAACCCCTGAAAGCCGTGCAGCCCGGCCTCCAGCAGCCGTGGCACCATCTCTGTCAGGTTCCCGTCGCAGTGCCACACCATCCGGATTCCGGCCTGGCACGCGGGCGCCACGCTCCGCGCGAAGTGAGGGAACCAGATCCTGTCCAGAGACCGAATATCTACCAGTGTGCTTCGCGAATCCGCCATGTCGTGATCCAGCCTCACGAAAGCAGGGAGTGCCCCCTGGCGGGTGGCTTCGACATACGCACGGTTCCGCAAGACAGCCAGGTCAGCCTGGACGCTGAAATCACGCTCTATCACTTCCGGGTAAAGCGCATAGGCTGTGAAGTAGGGCTCGTATCCGTACTGGCCGTATCTGAACTTCGGGAAGGCAACATAGCCGTACGGAACCTTGAGGATGGTCGATCCCAGAAAGTCCTGGACTGCTCCCTCGCGAGACAGGATGCGATTCGTCCATTCCCCTTTGTTGAAGGCGGCAATCTCCTTCCTGAGATTCGGAAGGACGATCTGCTCCAGGTGTTCCACCACGGCCTCAGGCGAATCGATGTCGATCCCGTCGAGAGTGATACCTTCCACTCCCGTCGTGGTGCCGCGCGCCGTGTTTGCCGCGTAACCGGATGCGCCCATGGTGAGAGGATTCTCGGGAATCCACTGGTCAACCATGCTGCATCCGATGGTGGTGAGCATCTTGCGATACGTAGTGACCGGCTCGCGTTTGTATGTGCCTGCTGGCTCCCCCGCGATTCGATCGATCATGCTCCATTCCATCGGGTTGATGAGCCAGGTGGGAATCCCCTGAACAGGCTTGTGCATCAGCGTATCCACTGCCATCTGTGCGGACTCTGATCGGTTTAGGGCGTTCATAGTCTCGTGTAGTCAATCCTGTAGAATGCAGGAGCGCCGCGATGCCGTGTGATCTCTCGTCACCTGATCGTCTTCCACTCGTCGATCATGGCCAGAGTGTTCTCCCACGGGAAGTGATTCCGTA
>CAYYGZ010000336.1:0-1159 GCA_964471275.1 uncultured bacterium
TCGGTAACCACGGCACGCCACCCATCATCAACGGCCGACTGCGAGGCCTAAACTCCGCTGCGGAGCTCAATTTGTCCATCCGAAAACTCCTTTCCTCATTGATCAGGCGTGAAATCGCTTACGCGTGTGGCCTCAATTTAGGTGATTCAAGGTTGATGTCAAGATGGCCTGCGCGATGTGTTCGCCTTGCACTTCTATGCTCTACATTCGCGAGTGGCTCACTGTTTTCGCAAGATATTTCCAAACAGTTTTCCGAGGCCCCCGAGTTTGCGGCCCTGGTCGCGGCTGGTGCTCTGCCTCCGGTCGAGGAGCGATTGCCGGATGAGCCGCTTGTCGTGGTTCCCCACGAGGAGGTAGGCGAGTACGGCGGCTCGTGGCTGCGGATGATGAAGGGAACAAGCGACTTCCACGCCTACGGCCGATGTGTCTACGATCAGCTACTCCGTTGGGCGCCGAACCCACGCGACGGCATTCTACCGGGACTTGTGAAGGAGTGGTCGTTCTCAGAGGGCGGAAAAGCGCTCACGCTAAACCTCAGATCCGGACTCAAGTGGTCCGACGGTCATCCCTTTACAACGGACGATATTTTGTTCTGGTGGGAGCGGATCGCTCAGGATCCAAATCTGACACCAGGGATCCCGAAGGAGTGGAAGCCGGGCGGCGTACCGATGGAGCTGATACAGATCGACCCAGTGACCGTGCAACTGCGTTTCGACAAACCGTATCCGATGGCCTTACAGTATCTAGCCTTCAAAGGAAACCAATGGCCGCTCGTGTTCGAACGGGCGGGCTTCTTTGCGCCCAAGCATTACCTCGAGCAGTATCTCCCTTCGTTCGAGGACGACCCCTCTGGCCATAGGATGGCTAACTACGCGGTATTTGAAGAGAAGGCCAACGACTTCAATCCCGAAAGACCGGTGATTTCTGCGTGGAAGGTCTCCGAGTGGGAGCCGGGCGATCACTTGATTGCTGTGCGGAACCCCTACTACTGGAAAGTCGACCCCGCCGGTAACCAGTTGCCGTATCTGGACAAGATTGAAGTCGAGATCTTCCTGAACCAGGAGATGCTGAATTTCCGGGCTGTCAGTGGCGTGCTTCAGATGCAGCAACGCCATTTCAGCGTTCAGGACATCGATCTGCTCCGTGAGTTCTCGACAAA
>CAYYGZ010000336.1:1169-3613 GCA_964471275.1 uncultured bacterium
CTATCGTATCATCCAGTACGAGGGAACGGGACGTGACGGGGTGATGCTCAACCTCCAGTATCCAGGAAACGACGCCCTCAGGAAGCTGTTCCGGGATAGACGTTTCCGCATTGCCCTGTCCCTCGCAATCGACAGAGAGATGATTTGCAGGCTTTGTTTCCGCGGTTTGACGAACCCCGGAACGGTCGGCCTTTTCGAGTCGTCTCCTGACTACGTGTCGGTCGAGGGGCTACCGAACTACTACCAGTATCTGCCGGACCGGTCAGCTGAAGTGCTCGATGAGATGGGACTAACGACACGAGACGCAGATGGTTATCGGATTGGTTCCGACGGAGAGACGATCAGTCTGATTATCGAAACGAGTTCGGCCCTCCGAGCAGAGATGGACATGCTCGAGATCATCCGATCGAACTGGGAAGCCGTGGGCATCAAGACTACGGTGAAGCCGGAGGAGCGGACCCTGTATTTCCAGCGTGTTACCAAGAACGGCGAACACATGATCGGGAAGTGGGGACACGAGAGTGTGTTTCCTCTCGTCAGTTCGCACCGTTGGTTCGGTACGAACCTATGGGATGAATGGGCCCACCACTGGGCACAGTGGCATCTGACCGATGGCCAACGTGGCATTGAGCCGCCTCCCGAAGTCAAACGGCTACAGTCGATTGAGAAGGAACTTCAGATCACGATCGACAAGGTGCGGAGAAACGAGCTGTGGTTGGAGGTGGTGAGGTCACACGCCGAGAACGTCTGGATCATTCCGACGACGGAGCGGGGAACGGCAATCGGCGTGTTGGCGAACAATTTTCGAAATGTGCCGGAGCGGGCCGTGGCATCGTGGATCACGATGACGCCCGGAAATCTCAATCCCGAGACCTTCTTTATCAAGAAATCTGGAGGCGCTGATGACGAGTAGCCCGGCGATTAATCCTGTATGCTGACCTACGTCTCTCGACGACTGCTGCGTATGATTCCCACGCTGATCGCCATCTCCGTGATGGTTTTCGTGATCATCCAGCTCCCTCCCGGTGACTTCTTCGACTCTCTGCAGGCACAGCTGGCAGAAAGCGATTCGCAGGCGGATCAAGATGCGTTTGAAGCCCTGCGGAGGCAGTATCATCTCGATCTCCCTCTCTGGCAGCAGTATGTCTACTGGGTCAGCGGCTGCCTCCAGGGCGACTTCGGTTATTCCTTCGAGTGGCGACGTCCGGTTTCGGAATTGATTATGGAACGACTCGGATTGACTTTTCTGATGGCCTCCGGAGCTCTCGTCTTCATGTGGTTCGTGGCGCTCCCGATTGGCATCTACTCCGCGCGGAACCGGTATTCCGCCGGTGATTACTTTCTGACGTTCCTCGCCTTTATCGGCCTCTGTGTACCCGGATTCATTATCGCCCTGTGCGCCATGTATCTTTCGGTCTTCTGGTTTGGCGGCAGCGCAGGTGGACTGTTCTCCCCCGAGTTCAAATACGCCGGATGGTCGGTGGATCGCGTGCTGGATTTGCTTTCGCATTTGTGGGTTCCGGTTGTCGTCATCGGCGCGGCGGGTACGGCGTCCCTGACACGGATCATGCGGACGAGCATGCTGGACGTTCTGGATGAGCAGTATATCACGACAGCTCGGGCGAAGGGGCTTGCAGAGCGATGGGTGATCTACAAGTATGCCGTACGCGTGGCGATCAATCCAATGATCAGCATCTTGGGATTGCAGATGCCTCAGCTTGTCTCCGGGTCGATCATCGTGGCCATCGTGCTGGGGCTGCCGACGACGGGGCCTCTCTTCTTTCGTGCCCTGGAGACACAGGATATGTATCTGGCGGGGTCTTTCCTGATGCTGCTCGCCATACTCCTGCTGATCGGTAATCTGATGGCGGACGTTCTTCTCGCGTGGGCAGACCCGCGGATTCGACTGGAATAGGACACCTGATACCCGTGGCTGAAACGATGACAAATATCACCGAGACGCAGGACGACCGTCCCGACCAGATCTATACCGCAGGCCAGTGGCAGCTGGCCTGGCGGAAATTCAGGATGAACAAGCTGGCTCTGTATTCAGGAGGCGTGCTGTTCTTGCTGTATGTCTGTACGGTGTTCAGCGGCTTCATCGCTCCCTACGAACGTGACCATCGATTCCCCGGGCGTGATTTCGTGTCTCCTCAACTGCCCCGGTTCATCTCGACCGAAGGCTTCCACCTCAGGCCGTTTGTTTATGGGCTGAAGACGCGTTTGGAAGATGGCTCGGGACGAAAAATCTACGAGGTCGATCCGACGAAGCGTTTCCCGATCCAGTTTTTTGTGTCCGGCGACGCACACAGCTTTCTCGGATTCGACACAACGCTGCATCTATTCGGCACAGGTGACGGTGAGGGCGTCTTTCTTTTTGGTACTGACCGGCAGGGCCGCGATCTGTTTTCTCGCGTCTTCTACGGTGCCAGAGTTTCGCTGAC
>CAYYGZ010000337.1:0-3553 GCA_964471275.1 uncultured bacterium
CGATCGAGCATCTTCCGGCGGATGCGATTGGCGTGGATGTCCTGTTTTCCAGGACCTTCATACCAACCACTTGTCTGTTCGGGCAGCCAGATCCCTTCGTGACAGATGAGCATATTGGTATTGTGCTCGGCACACGCGCTAAGACTTTGCGTGTGTATGTTCCAGAGACAAGCCAGGCCTGTGATCTCGGTCTCCGGATCGCCGTAGATAAAGCCCAACTGGTCACCGGGGAGTCCCGTTTCTCTGGGCGCGATCTCCTCGAATGTATCTGCTACATCTCTAGCTGTGGGCATCTCTTTCCTCGCGTTCAATGAGACACAGCGGACAAAACAGGACACCTCAAGCCACCGCCCCGAGGGATGACACCCATCTGCGCGATGTGTTCGGTTCCCGCGTTCTCGAGCGCTGTCAGGATGTCCTGACACATGTTCCTGGCAACCAACAGGATCATCTTCCCCCCGGATCCGACGACTCGATGAAGCTCTGTCAGGGAATCGACAACGTCCTGCCTGTATACACTGCGGAAGGGAGGCTCGGTTACGATCAGGTCGAAATGGCCCGTAGGAAACGGAAGACTCCGCGCGTCGGCCACCAGACACGCGTCAGGCTCGAGTGCCGAGAGACCCGGTGACAGACTCTTGTCAGAATCTGAGGCGGATATCCGATGTCCACGTCGCTTTGCTTCAGAAACAAGCCCGCCGTAGCCCGCAAAGGGATCCAGAATGACATCGGTCGGCTCCGGTGCCGCGATGTTCATGAGAAATCGCGCATCCAGCGGAGACAGAGCCCGATGGGCCCGATGTCCAAAAGCCAGGCGCCTCCCGTCATTCTGGTGAATCTCGAATGTCCGTCTGTTCGGGGAAACTGCCAGGAGTGCCTCCGCGTCCTGAACGTATACTTCCGTTTGATACACCTTCTGTTCCTGTTCTCTAACCCATCCGGTAAACCAGCGACCCCGTTCGATCGGACAGATATCCTCGCCACAGTAAGGCTCGTAGCGAAGATGTAGAATCGCTTCTGTATACCCGAGATCTGCTGCCAGTGTTCCCACTCGGTCGGGTGGCAGAGAGAGCTGGATCCACATCCTGCGGCTCGCCCACCAATCGCGCTCGACTGTCGGTCTCCATCGGCTGAAGACCGTGAGAAACTCCTTCTTCGCCAGCTCGTAAGGGATGCCGGTGCCGCCGCGGCTTGTTCGGAAGTAGATCTGGTAGTGCACTACACCTCTGCAACAATGGGCCTGGAGAGCGGAGAATGAGGTCTGCCGGTCGAAAGGGCCCTCGCGGGAATCATTTCCTTGTGATCGCAATCTTTACACACGGCGTATATACGGGTCCACCATTGACGGTGAAAGTCAGACGTTTAAGCACGCCGCTCTTGCGATTAGCTTTTGACTCCTCATCGAAGGACTCCATCTGCCAGGCGGCGTCAGATGGCTGCTGGATTGTCAGGACTACCTTGTGCCGCTCGCCCGAGAGTGTTGCTGTGGGCCCATCAGTTTCAGGTTCCAGCCACGTCACGAATGCTTCTTCGATTTTCCGATCGTCTGCAGAGCACGTGATCCGGTCTTCCACGGTCACCTCATTGCCGGACAACGCGATCGTCCGCTGCAGGCTTTCCAGTTCCGGTATGTTGTAGGCGCCGGAAATCTCCATAACCACTGTTTTTCGATTCGATCCCGTCTCACAGGAGAGAATCTTGCCGCCCCACTCCTTGCCTCTGGATTGCGGCGTGGCTCCGATTCTGGGAACACTGTGACCGATGCTGTTGGCGAACAGGTTCCGGTCGTGACCGTGCTTGCGGTAGAGATCGTAAAGACCACTTTCAGGGTCAGGTAAAAGCGTCTCGCCGTCGACGTGGAGAACGAAGCTGCCGATGTCGTTGTGGTTGTGGCTGACGCCATTGTGGCCCGCCTTTGCGGCGAGTACAACTGGGGCCTCCGTTTCCGTCTCGCTGTTGAGTCTTACGATTTCGCTCTTCTCGAGCCATCGATCTTTTAACGACACGGGCTCCGGACGTACCCCGTCCCACCAGAAGGCGTTGCGCCACATCGTGTGGAAACGGCCCACTCCCATCGAGATCTGTGCCGGATCAGCCATTGCTCCACGCAGATCCTCGCAGCCAGTGCGTTCGATAAGACGAGTGACGAGCCCTGCTTCCAAGCCTACGGCCTCGCGGCAGTCGGAGTATGGAAAGTAATGTCCGGGGGACAGCATCACGTCAACCGGATACCTGGCTATCTGTTTGAGACGATCGGTCGTGAGCAGATCGATCTCGCCTCGCGTGCGGTTACGGAGCATCTCGGAGAAGGAGATGAAGTTGCTGAGGCCATACATCCAGTAACCGGTTCCCTCACCTGAAGCGCCATCAGGTTCGAAGGCAGTTTCGAGAAACGCGTCAAGTCCGGTCAGGACGATTTCGAGCGCACGAGCCAACCGTTCGGTATCCTCCTCGAGGAGCAGGAAGGAGCAGCCGATTGAGCCGTTAATCACGCCATTCCAGTTGTTGGTGCCTTTATACCAATGGTAGCCGTTCGGGTGACGAAGGTATGGCGTGAAGATGCGGTCCTCAATCTCTCTGCGAACACGCGCTTGGGCTTTGTCCTCGATCCTGTCTGAGAGCCCGACTATGATCTCGGCCAGACTCATCGCGGTAGCGGGCACCCGCAACTCGATTCCCAGGTGATCGACCTGTGGAAGCATCCAGTTGGTTTCTTCGCAGGTTGCCCAGACGTAGTCGTGGAGCAAGTTGAGGAAGCTGTCGTCGCCGAGGATAACCTTCATCGCCGCCAACCCCATCTTCGTACGGCGTTTGGTGCGCACGTTCTGATAGGGGGTGCGATCAGTGAAACGTTGTACGTTCCGGTAGAGCGTGTATGTCAGCTGAGGAATGTTCTCGATGTCTGCGAGTTGGTCTGCGCCCTGTTCGAACAGCAGGTGCGTCGAGGCCCGGTCAGCGTAGCGACTGGGATGGGCAAAAGCATCATCGAGGATCGGTAAGAGCGGATCGCCGGGTGTGGCGAGAAGATCCATCAAGTGTTCGCGTGTATACTGGATGGTGGGCATTTCAGATCCTTGCTGGGGGGTCTGAGGGACAGCGAGAAGGCTGTCCAAGATGACGACGCTGCAGGCGAATATCCAATGCCAATGGGGGCGCTGGACGGGTCCTCGCTATGGTGCAGAGAAAGGAAAGCAGACGAGAATATCTCGGGCGCCGATTCGAGGACGGCCCAAGCGGCCAACCAGATCCAGTGTAGGGGGAGAGAATCCGGTTCCCAGGTTGAGCTTCGGGCCGATACTTCTTGCGGCTGCGGACTCCTCGGGTGTGGCGCTCTGATAAAGCGTTACGTGAGGCCGATAGGATCGATCATTCGGTTCTACACCAAACTCAGACGCAAGGGCGACAATGAGTGCGTTGCGCACTTTTGCCAGGCCAGGAGTAACCTCTACCTCGAAGAATCCGAAATTATCCTCGGACATGGTCAAGTGCCAAGCTCAATTGAAACGTATCCGGCTCCCTGTTGGTGTTATGCTGTCTGCTGCGTGTTGGGTTG
>CAYYGZ010000338.1:0-3461 GCA_964471275.1 uncultured bacterium
GAAGAGGTCGAGGCGAGAGGCGAACTGGATAACACGTTGGTTGTTTTCAGCAGCGATCACGGAGAGATGCTGGGTGATCACAACCGGTGGGGGAAGAGCACGTTCTACCAACCTTCTGTGTCCGTGCCGCTTGTCATTGCGGGACCGGGAGTGCAAGAAGGCAGGTCCTCAGACCTACTCGTCGAGTTACACGATCTGGCGGCCACACACCTGGATTTTGCCGGAGCAGACGGGATTCCAGATGCAGATGGACTCTCTCTGAGGTCTGTTCTAACTGGGGACTCCACGATGCATAGAGATGTCGCAGTTTCTGCGCTCACTGACTGGCAGCTGGTCTGGGATGGAAGGATGAAGCTTGTCCTTCAGGAAGGAAACGAGCCCAGGTTGTTTGATTTGGCGACAGACCCCGGTGAGAACGAGAATCTGGCGGCGGCAAATCCGGAAGTCGTGACACGGCTGCAGGATCGGCTCGCCTTGGAAACGCAATGACGATACGGGCAACCGAGACTGATCATTGAGACAGGGCGTCTCCGGATTGCCTACGTGCCTGCCTCACCTGGACATAACCCTGAAACCAGCAGACAGAAAATGACTGACGTGATCATCTACCATAACGCACGCTGCTCCAAATCGAGAGAATCCCTGAAGCTTCTGCGTGATCGTGGTATCGAGCCACGTGTTATCGAGTATCTGAAGGATCCCCTCGATGAGGATGAGCTCTCGCGATTACTCGCGATGTTAGGGATGGCTCCTCACGATCTGATCCGGACGAAGGAGGACGCGTATCTGGAGTTTGAGATCGCGAACCTGAAGGCGAGACCGAGGGAGCTGATCCGGGCGATGGTTGCTCATCCGATCCTGATCGAACGACCGATCGTAGTGAGAGGAAACAAGGCTCGGATCGGCAGGCCGCCAGAGAACATCCTGGAGATCCTGTAAAGGAAGGTCGATGCCGCTCATAAGATGCACACCTGCGAGGTGGACCAGTGACATACACGATCGCTGAACTGAGAGAACGACTGGCCGGGATCTCCCGGCTGGACTTGGCAGATCTTCCGACACCGCTGGACGCTTGTCCCCGACTCTCAGAAGCTCTGGGTGGGCCCGATATCTTCGTCAAGCGCGAGGACCAGACCGGTCTGGCTTTCGGTGGGAACAAGGTTCGGGAGTTTGAATATTCGGTGGCGCCCGCGATCGATGAGAACTACGACATTCTGCTTCACGGTGCGGCGTCGCAGTCGAATCAGTCACGGTTGACAGCAGCAGTGGCGGCGAAGCTGGGCAAGCGCTGTGTGATGGTCGGGCGTCGAGACGAGCACGCAGAGCCCGTGCAGGGAAACCTGCTGTTGACGCACCTGTTCGGTGCAGAAGTACACCTGGTCGAGAGTGCGAAGGATAAGGAACGTATTGTAGAGGAGCTGCAGGCCGATGGACTTAGGGTCTACAACACGAGCTTCGACGGATACTACCTGCGAAGCGTTTCCTACGTCGACGGGTTTATCGAGCTGTACGAGCAGATGCAGGATCAGGAGATCGTGCCGGACGCGATCTATGTCTGCTCGGGTGTTCACACACACGTGGGATTGGTGGTGGGGGCAAAGGCATTGGGCGTCGATGTGCGGATACTTGGAATCAGTCCGAGTCCGCACGACAAGACGAAGAAGAATGCTGAACTGGCGGAAGTGGCGAACGAGGTGTGTCGAATGATGGATCTGGATCTGGCATTCAATGGGGCGGATATCGAGAGCTACGGGGATTACGCCGGTGAAGGGTACGGGGTGATGACGGAGGCAGGCACGGAGGCCGTGGAGATGTGTGCGAGGTCGGAGGGTCTGTTGCTGGATCCTGTATACTCGGGGAAGGCATTTTCGGGGTTGGTAGAGCACGTAAGGGATGGGATGTGGGAGGTGGGGAATCGGGTGGTGTTTGTGCATACTGGAGGTACACCCGCTCTGTTTGCCTATGCGACATCTTTTACTTCGTGAACTCGCAACTGAGGCTTGAAGCTGCGCCACTGGGCGCGTGGGATGACTCGCTGCATTGCTCGATGGGATCGTGGCCGATCCCACCGAGCATCATCCAGATCCGAGCGGGCGCTCGACTACATCAGCCTGTTCCCATATCTAACCATGACTCAACAGCAAGGAATCGATGACCGAACTGGCAATACTTAGTGCGGAAACGACGACACCGGATAGGGTCCCACCTTGGCCCCTGTCCGATGATCTCGAACGCACCGCCCTCCTGGACGTGCTCGACTCCAGATCCTGGTATAACGGTGACCGGGTCCGTGAATTTGAGGAGTCCTTTGCGGCGATGCAGGATGCCAAGTTCGGGGTCGCCACAACTGGTGGTACTGTCGCGATAGAGGCCATTGTCCGAGCCGCAGGAATAGGCGTCGATGACGAAATCATCACCTCGCCCTATACCTTTATCGGTACCTGTACGGCAATTCTCAAGGCCGGCGCAGCCATCCGCTTTGTCGATGTCGATCCTGACACCAACAACCTCGACATCGGCCAGATCGAAGATGCCATAACATCTCATACGCGTGCAATCATGCCCGTTCACTTCGGCGGCCTTGCGTGCGACATCGATCGGCTGAAGCAGATCTGCGAGGCACGCAATCTTGTGATGCTCGAGGATGCGTGTCACAGTTGGGGTGCGAAGTATAGGGACAAGGGGCTCGGGGCCTGGGGCGTGGCGGGCGCATTCAGTTTCCAACAGAGCAAGAATATGACGTGTGGTGATGGTGGGATCGCGCTGACCGATGACGAGGCGGTGGCCGATGCGATTGGGTGCGCGATCAACCAGGGGCGCTCGCGATACAACAAGGCTGACCCACGGCTACAGTGGGGGAGCAACCACCGGATGACGGAGTTCAGTGCGGCACTGTTACTCGCGCAGATGAGCCGGCTGCCCGAGCACGTGGACATTCGCGAGCAGAATGCGGGGATGCTGACGCGGACGCTGAACACTATACCGGGCGTTGAGCCCTGCAAGCGTCTTCCGGACGCCACCGTCGTCAGCTGGCACGTGTACGGAGGCCGGTATCTGGCTGATGAATGGGACGGATTGCCTCGAGACATCTTTGTGGCCGCGATGCGAGCAGAAGGCGTGCAGCTGGAGACTGGATATCCTGAGCCTGTCTACCGTGCGACCGTATTTCAGCAGGATTGGGCGAACAGCGAAGATATCCGTCCCTTCGCGTGGGCTGGTAAGGATTGGGTGCAGGATTACCGGTCGCTGAGTCTCCCGAAGGTGGAAGCCTATTGTCAGGAACGTATCGGGATGCGGCACGCGAGATTGCTGGCGAGCGAGTCCGAGATGAAAGAGATGTGCGACAAGTTTACGAAGGTGTATGAGCATCGACGAGAGCTGCTTGAGGCTTGGCGCTCGGGGAAGCTGGGGGGGTAGTCGGCAGGGGGGCAGAGGGGTGGATCCGCTTCTGGTTGCAATCG
>CAYYGZ010000339.1:0-2586 GCA_964471275.1 uncultured bacterium
CTCGGCGGCATCTGCAATCTGCTCCGCCAGCGCCAGGGTCGGGCTGGTCGTATCGAGGGTGAACGCATTCGGAAAAACCTCCGACCGGGTACCCAGGACATCGAGACCAAGCATCAGAACGATATCCTCCCCATCAGCCAACGCACTGGCCGCATAGGCATCACTGCCGATCAGACCCAGTTCCTCGGAACCAAATAGCACGAACTCGATCGTCAGTCCAATCTGAAGATCGCTCACGAGCCTGGCAATTTCCAGAACTGCGGCCACTCCCGTTGCATTGTCGTCCGCGCCGGGGGCAAAATCCTGCTCAGCCTGAACGAAATCAAGGGATATCGTGTCGTAGTGAGCACCGATGACGATCTTCTTGTCCGGAGAAATCACACCTCTTCGTGCAGCAACGACGTTGGCCTGTACCAGCTTTTCCAGCACGTACGAGTTTCCGGCCACACGGCGGTCCACGTTCACTTCGAATGAATCCAGCCGGACGGCATACTCCATCCCCTCGAATCGGTTCTTGATCCAGGCAACGGCGGCCCAGTTCGAATCGCTGCCCATGAAACGCGTATCGAATGCGACAAGCCTCTCGATGTCCGCCATCATCGAGTCCGGCTCAAGGGCATCCAGAACAGATCGGATATCCTGCTCATCGCCAGCAACCGGCTGCGTCGGTATACCCAGGAGCAGCAGTAACAGAAAAGCCGGCACAATTCCTTTTATAACAATCACTTAACGACATCTCCCATCATACATAAACCGCTCAATGGATTCTCATTCCTGCCGATACTTGATAGATAAGGGCATTGCTATATACGAACGGAGGAAGTGGACAATGGATAGCGGGTTTCTATTCTTGACGATCGGAATGTTGTTCATCGCGGGCGTATTCTGTCTGGTCATCGCGTTGAACCAGTTGAGCGCGCCGGCCGGACCCTCAAAAGTCAAACCCATGCCAGTGCGATCCGAATCGGATGATGAAAAGAGCGGCCCCCGGCTCACAAAGCTTGGGCGACCGATCAAAGAGGTCAAGCTGCGAGCCTGACACGACACAACACAAAAAACCAAAGGGGAATTCCTGCAAGGGAGTTCCCCTTTATCTATTTAGCCTCTATGGAGGCGATGGCTTCGGAATCCGCGAGGTAATCGACCTCGCTGAACCGGGCAACAAAACCGATCGCTGCAAGGACCGTGATCACAATTGGCATCAGAAAAATCATGGACCAATCGTAGCCCCCCATCTCGTTCCCGAAGTAGTCGTGAACGCGGCCGCTGAAGAAGTGCCCGACCAACATCCCAACTCCGTTCGTGGCAAAGATGATCAGTCCCTGTGCACTTGCCCTGATGTCGCGATGGCTCAGCCTCTCAACCGCAATCATGCCTCCGACAAAAAAGAAGGAGAAGCAGATCCCGTGGAGTGTCTGCGCCGCGATGATCAGCCAGGCAGGCTGCCCGATCGCAAAGATGGCATACCTTACGGGCCACGCAAGAATCCCGAGGACGATTGTTGTCCGCATCCCGAGCTTCCGAATCGATGGGGCAAGCAGCAACATCAAAACAATCTCCCCAACCTGCCCAAGGCTCATCGCAAAATTCGCTGAACTTGCCGACAGCCCAACTCCGGATGCAGTATCCGTCAGAAACAGGAATGTGAGGTTGTAGTAGAAGGGGAGCTCGATCGAAACGACGAAGGAAACAAGAAGAAGAATCGCGAAGTTGCGATTCCGGGTGAGGTGGAATGCCTGGAGAAACGCGTAGGGAGTCTGACCATCCCGAGTCGGCGGCGTCTTCGGCAGGGTCAAGCAGTACAGTCCCATCACAGCGGAGAGAATGCTCGCGGCGATCAGACAGTCACCCAGGTAGTTTTGATCAACATCCTGACCAATCCTGAAGTCCAGGTAGAGCGACATGGCCCACGCAACCGCAATCCATCCGATCGTTCCCCACATGCGAACATTGCCGAACTTGCGACTGTCGCTGGAATGGTGAAAGGCGATCGCATTGGTTAGCACGACCGTTGGCATGTAGAGAACCGCGTAAAGCAGGATTGCGATCCACATCGGGAGAAACTCGGTTTGTTGCCACGCCAGATAGAGTATCGGGGCACCAGCGAAATGACAGAGCGCGGCAAAGAGCTGGCTGGGCATCACGCGGTCAGCGACCCATCCGGCGATCAGCGGGGAAACCAGTGAGCCAAATGCGGTCGTTCCGAAGACATAGCTGATCTCCTTCCCCGAAAAGCCGAGATTCGCCATGTGCCCTGCAATCAGCACGGCCCACGATCCCCAGATCGCGAATTGGAGGAACATCATGACGGAAAGCCTGACGTATATCGCTCTCGGGGACTCCAACATCGGCTTCGATCCTCGTTTCTGATTGTCACGCAAAGGCGCAGTGTGAGGACTCGGACCACCAGAACTCCCCCGGCCCTTACCACACGGCTAAGCCTTTCCAAATGCGGAACTTACGGTAACTACCACTCTTTTCTGTGTCAAGACGAGGGGTGTTCTGAGATTGCTTTCGCTTGCCACTGGTATTCTCCTGCATTAGATTTCGCGCTGCAAGGAGACCCACGGAGATACGCCATTCTAA
>CAYYGZ010000339.1:2596-3440 GCA_964471275.1 uncultured bacterium
GAACACTGTATGAACGAAGATATCGGACAGATTCTGGAGAATTGGCCGTTCGACCCGGAGAACAGTATCCGAAAGGTTATTGATCCGTCCGGTGTGGAGAAGATCCAGGTTCGCGTGGATCAAGGAGCTTTCCAGGGCGTCTTGCAGATGAATCTGGACGGCCGTCCGGACGGCCGCAGACCACACGATTCGGACTTCGCCTTCGACTTCTACAAAGAGTCTCAGCAGAATGTGCTAGAATCAGAAGGATCCCTCGATGGTTTCCAGTTGACCGAAGAGGAGTGTCAGGAGTTGTTCGACGAGAGCCGCAGACTCTACGAACGATACGTCTTTCTCCTCCAGATCCAGGACTACGATCGAGTGATTCGGGACACGGAGCAGAACATTGACCTGTTCCGGTTCGTCAACACTTACGCCGAGCGTGGCGAGGATCGCGAGAACCTGGAGAAGTGGTGGCCCTACATCATCCGCATCAATGGGGTCGCCCGTGTGATGATCTGCACGCAGAATGATGACTTCGAGTCGGCGAGCGAGATCATCGATGAGGCCCGAGAGAAGATCAAGGCTCTGAACCAGGTGGACGCGGAGGAATTCAGGATCGAGAAGCGCCGATCGGTGCAGGCTCTCGATGATCTGGAGCAGGAGCTCCTGAGCAAACGCCCACTCAACCTGATGGACCGCCTGAAGAAGGAGCTGGGGGACGCGATCGATCAGGAAGCTTTCGAGCGTGCGGCGAAGCTTCGTGACCGCATCCGAGAGCTTGAGGAGCTCAGTGTCTCGGACCCGGATGATGGAGATGAGACCGATTTCTGACACCGTGCCAAGAATCGAGTGACTCGGAATC
>CAYYGZ010000340.1:0-3437 GCA_964471275.1 uncultured bacterium
CTTCAGTCTCTTGAGAAATAGATTCCCGGACTCGGCAGAATGCTCCTGTCCGCTTTCCGGGTAGGCGTATTTGCTAGAATGCTGAAAAATAAGGCGTTACGTGCCTAGGACGGGGGTGGGTGGGTTGAGGGCTTTCGCCCCCTCCTGGGATAATGCAAGCTTGGTGCCAAGCTCGGTGGGGTCGCCCTCTGCTCCTTAGATCGGCGGATTCTCCAATCTGTTGAGCGTTTTCTCTGACGCGTCGGCCGTTGGTCAGGACAGGTGAGACCAAAATCCGGTTCTGGTGCCTAGATAGTTGACTTTAGGCAATTTGAACAGAACTGGGCCGCCCGTGTCGGACGGCCCAGTTGGAAGCTAGCTTCTATTGGGGGATTCAACTCAGCGTGACAGGTTCTCCGTTCCTTTGGAGGGATGCCTCAGCGGCCTCGAGGATCTTCACAACTCGGAGACCATCTCTCCCGTCGCTTCGAGGCGTTTCGCCCGTTCGGATCGCGCTCACGAAGTGGTCGCACTCAGCGCGAAGGGGTTCGAACATGTCAATGCTTGGGATCGTTATATCTCCCGTTCGCAGTGTCAGGGCATCGCCATACGACTGGTACTGCCCACCCCCTACACCCTTGTCATAGATTCGGATTTTTTCAGTCGACTCAACGTCGTCGAAGACTGCCATTTTCTCGCTGCCTACGACGGTGACACGGCGAATCTTGTTCGGGTCCAGCCAGCTGACCTGGATATTGACCATCCGTTTGCCGGGAAACTCGATGTTGCAGAAGACGACGTCCTCGATCCCCGGCTGGAGGTAGGACTGACCCCGTGCGCTCACGGAGACGGGATCCTCGTCCAGAAGGTATGTTGCAATGGAAACGTCGTGCGGTGCCAAGCTCCAGAAGGCGTTTTCGTCCTGGCGGATGATGCCCAGGTTGAGACGCTGTGTGTAGAGATACAGGACCTCTCCCAGCTCGCCTGTCTCTACCAGCGATTTCAGGACGTTCACGGCAGGATGATACTCCATCAGATGACCGACCATCAGCTTGAGGTCACGTTGTTCGGCAAGCTCACACAGATGAGTTGCATCAGAAGCCTTGAGGCAAAGAGGCTTTTCGACGTAGACGTGCTTGCCGGCCTCGAGTGTGCGTTTCGCCAGGTCGTAGTGGACCTTTGCGGGGCTGGCGATGACGACGGCGTCGATTTCGGGGGAATCGAGGACCTGATCAAGGTCTTTGGTGACAGAAATGCCTGGATGGCGAGCGGCGGTTTGATCCAGGAGGTCTTGGTTCAAGTCACAGCAGACACGCAGGTCTGCAGAGGGGAGGTCGTAGAAATTCCTGACAAGGTTCTTGCCCCAGTAGCCGACGCCGACACAGGCGATGTTAACGCTGTCCATTCGTTACCGTTCCGTTCTCAAAGAATCTGATGATTTGCTTCACGACAAGCTCGTCTGTCGCCCTTTCACGTTTCTTCCGCCGTTCCTCGAGGAGTTGTTCAGTCGGAACTTGGCCGAAAGACCTGGCAGGGACGCCGGCGACGACTTCCGCTTCGGGAATGTCCTTCGTGACAACCGCACCGGCAGCAGCGACCCCGTCTCCTCCGATCGTCAGGCCTGGCAGCAGCGTGGCATTGGCGCCGACCCGGCCGCCGTCTTCGAGCGTGATCCCCTTGAAGTGCTTCTTCCGTTCCTCGGTTCTACCCAGGAAATTATCATTCGTGACCGTGACTTCCGGAGCGATGAAGCAGTCGTCCCCGATGGCCGAGAAGGTTGCGATGTAAGCACCTGCCTCGACCTTAGTCCGGGCACCGACGATGACCATGTTTTCGATTGTGACACCTCGGCCGATGATCGTCATCTCACCTACAGAGGAGAGCTCCCTGACGGAGGCCTGGTCTGCGACGAGGGCCTTACTCGCGATTCTTGCGCTTCTGTAGATGATGGCTGACGTCCCGAGCATCACGCCGCTCTCGATCTGAGTGGGGTCCAGTTGGGCGATCTGAGTAAGGGCGCTGTTCGCCGCCTTCATCGGCAACTTGCCGACAGTAGCGTGATCGTCGATTCGGACGTGATCACCAATGACTGTATCCGGATGAATGACGACGTGATGTCCGATACGACAGTTTCGGCCAATCCTGACGTTCTCCGAGACGATCGTGAACTGGCCGATCTCCGTGTCCGTGCCGACTTTGGCGGTTTCGTGAACGTGATTCATCTCAGCTCCAGTGGCGTGTTTGGCGAATCTGGATCGTTCTAGATCCCATCCAACAGTGCAAATGGGGGCTACTCCGTGTATCGACAGAACGGGCCGATCACTTAGCCTTTTCGGGTTATGTAGCGACCGCAAGGTCTATGCCCGGCAAGTCATACATGACCGAAATCGAATAAGGATGTATAAAAACAATAGTTTGTATGTAGTGTTTGGGTGTGCTCTTGCCGAGGTAAATGGAAGAATATTCCAGGTAGCGGGGTTTATTCAGGCGTCCTTCGACGCAATACGAGCAGGTGATCCATCATCAGGACCGGCAGGCGACGCTCACAGAATGCGAAGAGGGTGAAGACAGGGCCCGATAGATACCTGGCCGGGACGACCAACGAGAGGAAGAACGAAGCGGCGTTGACCAGAACCATCGGGAGACTCCGGTAGCCGATCACAGAGACGACTTCGAACTGCACATACAGAGCCGCATAGTCGGATTTCTCCATGGGGAGTTCCACGTCGCCGCTGGTGACGGATCTGCCTGGTGCAAGCTTCAGGTATAGGGCTCGACCTATCTGATTGGCCACCAGGAAGAGCCTGTTCAGAAGTGTGGGTCTGCGGTCTGCGACCAGCAGGAGACCGTCTTCGGCCAATACCCGGTGTGCCTCCTGGGAGAAATCGGTTAATGGGATAGTTTCCTTAACGTGGTGGAGGACGTCACTACATACCATCGATCGGAGCGATCCCGCGGCGTAGGGAAGGGGAAGGTCCGTGTAATGAGAGGCGACGATCCCGGGTAGCCGCTTCTGCACTCGCTTCAGGCTCTCGCGTGAGACATCCAGCACGTGTGTAATACCCGCCTTCTCAGCGAATTCGCCAATCCCCGGACCTAATTCTAGGCTGGGGTGCTCGATGTGCTCACCGAATATCTCCAACCGTCGATCCGCGTAGTACGAGAGCAGTCGGTCTACTGACTTGTCCGGTTTGGTGAAGTGCTCGTCCCAGTATTCGGCCGATTCGTCAATGGTTTCTTGAAGGATACTTGTCTCTGAGGACGTCACGGCAAACTCACAAGTGAGAGGGCGTTGTCGGTGTCAGGCGTCGGCGCCGTTTGAGGATCTGCACACGCAAGTGAGACCTTCTTTGCGAACTTCCGGTCCATGGCGATAGGACACTGATCCTCCTTCCTAACATCGCTGATCAACGCGTCCTCTTCCATATTCGTCAGGATATCGGGCAGTTCTTCGTGTA
>CAYYGZ010000341.1:0-3429 GCA_964471275.1 uncultured bacterium
AGACAACACAGTTCTGCAGGATGGTGCTCAAGAAGTTCGATATCGAGACTACTTTTGTCCACGCAGGAGATTATGAACAGCTGGAAGGGGCCATCCAGAAGAACACCCGTCTGATTGTGTCCGAGTCGCCGACGAATCCCCACCTGAATGTGGTGGACCTGGATAGAGTCGTTATCCTCGCCAAGGCTAATCGGCTTAAGGTCGTGATCGACAGCACATTCGCGACGCCCCTGAACCAGCGACCGCTCGAGTTTGGGGTCGATCTGGTCATCCACAGTGCGACGAAGTATCTTGGCGGGCACAACGACCTGATGGCCGGTGTGGTCTTGGGGGATGAACCCCTGATTTCTGCCATCAAGGACTATCGGGGTATTCTTGGCGGCGTCCCGGATCCACACTGTGCGTATCTGCTTATCCGGGGTCTCAAGACTTTTCCCCTCCGTATGGCTCGGCAGAATGAGTCATCTCTGCAGATGGCGCAGTATCTGGAGGATCATCCCAAGGTTCGGCAGGTCTACTACCCCGGGTTGGCCTCTCATCCGCATCACGAGATCGCGCGCGCACAGATGACCGGGTATGGCGGGGTCGTCAGCTTTGATTTGGACACCGACCTGACTGGCACGATGCGATTTCTGGATGCTCTCACCATTCCCTGCATCGGCGCGAGCCTCGGCGGCGTGGAGAGCATCGTTTCGCATCCTTCCACCATCTCATACTACGAACTTGATCGGGAGGACCGGATCGCGATCGGAATCGCTGACGAACTGGTTCGGTACTCGGTTGGCATCGAAGATGTCGAAGACCTGATTGCCGATCTGGATCGAGCGTTTGCCGCGGTCTGAATGTAAATGGAAGAAAAGGAGAACTACGCGGCTGTTCTAGTCGCTGCTGCGCGATCGCCATTCCGTGACCCGGAAGGCTATAAGAAGATCCTGATCGGGGGCTTGTTGTCGCCCTTTCCGGTCGCCAATTTTCTGTCGTGGGGATTCGCATACCGTGTCTTTATCGATGGGCTGAACGGGGCCACGGAACTGCAGCTACCCGCTTGGACGAGTTGGCGAGATTACTTCCGGGTGGGATTCCGGATCTTTCTGATCACGCTGGGTTACCTCGTGCTGGTTGCCTTTGGGATTATCGCCGTGATCAGCCTGACAAAGGGAGGCGTAAACGGTGATCTGCAGACGATGATGATGGTGGGGCTAGGCAGTGTGGCGATCTTCAACTCGATATCTCCGGTCGTCTTCACACGATTCGCGGAGGAGGGGCGTGTCTGGGCCTGTTTCGAGCCAGATGCCATCCTGCGCGACCTGCGCAAGGTCGTGCGACTCGATTACATTCAGCTCTGTTTCCTGTTCTATGGTCTTTGGACGATGACGCTTATCGTCTTTGGTGGTCTGCCCGTCATCGGGATCCCACTTGTCTCCGTTACCCAGTTCTTCCTGACACTCCTCTTCTCCCACGTGTTTGGTCGATTGATCGGGGCCAGACGTCAAACACCTGCCTTGCCAACCAGCGATTCGGGCACACCGAACGCATAATGCCCTCCTGACAGGATCAGGAGGGCAGGTAACCGTGCAGATGTGAGTTGCTGACTAGAAGAAAAACCGTACCGAGATCCGTGCATTCAGTGTCTCAACATCCTCTGATCGCCCATCTACCCATCCCTCGCCCCGAATCACTCGAACTGTAAGCGCTTCGCTGACGCCAATCTTCAAAGACACACCTCCGCCGTAGGCCCACAGCCTGCTCGCGTCCATATAAAGTAGGTCTGTTGGGTCGTAACCATTCTTCGACACGTCCTTCAGCTCGGCTTCGCAGAAGACTGTTACGCCTGGCAGGGGAATTACGGTGACGACACCGCGAGCGCGGAGATCGTTGCCGTTGCTGTCGTCGAGCTCATACCGTAGCGCTCTCTCTTTGATCTCTCTGTTTTTCAATCGGGCGATCTCGGTGATCGTCGCGTCCAGGCGGATCCGCTCGCTATCGTAGTTCAGGGATCCTTTTGCGATCAGCTGTTTTCCGTTTCTGAAAACTGGGTCGCGGTCACTGCGGTCCACATACTTCAGTTTGCCGCTGAGGTCCAGTCCGAATGTCCAACCGCCGAAGGCGTAGCCAGCACCCGCCGTAAACGTAAGTTCATCGCCAGGATCGTAGTCCGGGTCTCCTGCAAACGGGGCGTATCTCCCTCTGGCTACGTATCCGCCTCCGACACTCAGCGCCCAGTGGTTGACCTGTCGGGCAAGTGTCAGCGCCCCGCCCACATCCAATCCCTGACCCAATGTCTTTATCGGGAAGTTCAGATCGTTCCGGGCGAGCGCCTGGGCGAGGTCGCTCTCGAGGGCATTCAATGAATCCGAACCCGTCGGGATGTTGACATATCCCGTAAACATCGCGTGCCCGAGATCAAATTCTCCGGAAACCTGCGTATCGAGCGGCCCCGTGACATCTTCGGCTCCCACGCTGTTCTCGCGCTCAAGACGCATATACGCGCTCTGGACCTGAAGATTCCCGAAGGCAATCGGCACAGAGAGCACCACAGGACTTACGATCTGACGGTATCGCGTATTCTGCCCGGCAGGGCCGATCGTCACCTGGTGCACGAATGCGGCGGCATCCGTAAATAGGGGAGGAGGCGTCTGAGACTGGAGGCCTGTGTTCGCCAGCAGACAGATTGCTAGCGTGTAACCGGACAGGTATCTGGTCATTGTGACGTTTCTGTTCGAGGTGGTTTGTAGGGATCTTCCGTTTCGGACCCTGAAGCACCATTGACCGAAGGAGAACTCATGGTGTGGCCTCTCATCAGCCTTTGGCGGATGACCCGATCGGGGTCAGGAAGGTTTAGCAGGCGATGGTAGTCATCCAGAAGTTCCGCACCCTCCCGTCCGCCCAGCAGATCACTCTCGGCCCATGCGTGCCGGCCGCCCAGTAGATCCGACCCTGGATTGAGGGTGATTGCGTCCTGGATACTCGATTCAGCCTCAGAGACCTGCCCGACGAGATATTGGCTCAGCCCGAGGGCATAGAGTGACAGCGAGACAGGATTTTCTATGGGAAGCTGATTCTTCGCCTCCGATGATGCCAGAAGGCCGAGTGCAGCTGATGTTTCACCGATGATCGAAGTGTATGCGGAGCCCGGGTCCATGGCATCAAGATGCAGTGCAGAAGACTCGTAGACTTTCCTTCCCGACGAATCAAGGAGTTCAAGTGTCAATCGAAGATGGCCACTACCCAGATCCGTCAGCTGGCCGGTCAGAACGGTTCCCGCGCCGCACCACCGAGCGAAGTCTTCAGCCGTAGGATCGGTCGCCATCTCGCGGTAGACCTGGGCGACGATCCACGACGTAAACGGATCGATATGAAGCCCGGATGACCTCAACCTTATGTCGGGCAACACCCAGTCCAGTAGCGCCACCTCAAGTCCGGTTTCCG
>CAYYGZ010000342.1:0-3386 GCA_964471275.1 uncultured bacterium
GTGCAGTCGACATCGCCCTCTGGGATATCAAGGGCAAACACTATGGAGCGCCCGTCTGGGATCTGCTCGGCGGAAGATGCCGGGACAGGATTCGGCTTCATCTGCTGATTGACGGGGACTCACCGGAGGCGCTCGCAAAGAGCATCACGACAGCCCGATCCACTGGTTTCACCGCGGTCAAATTCGATCCCCTGACAGCGGGCTATGCAGATTGGACGCAGGACAGGCTTGTGCGCCATACGATAGAGATGTGTCAGGCTGCACGCGATGCGGGCGGCAGTGAAACCGACCTGATCGTCGAGGTCCATCGCAAGCTCCCGCCGATGACCTCCCTCGCGCTGGCTGAAGCCCTGAAGCCTTTCAACCTGCTCTTTCTGGAGGACCCCATCCAGATCGACAGCATCGAGAGCCAGGCCACCATTGCGAGCCAGACGGCTGTTCCCATCGGGAATGGGGAACGACTCACCTCGATCTGGGAATTTCGCGAACTGCTTCAGCACGGTGGGCCGCAGTACGTTCGCCCGGACCTGGGTACTGCCGGTGGTCTCACCCACTGCAAGAAGATCGCTGCGATAGCAGAGTCCCACCATTGTGCGGTCGTTACCCACAACTTCCTGGGACCGCTGATCACCATGGCCTCGATTCACCTTGATGTATCGATCCCCAACATCGTGACACAGGAGTACACGCTTGATGACGAATCGGCAATCAACGCCGTCTACCAGGTCACCACAAAACGGGAGGGCGGATTCATGCCGGTGCCAGACAACCCCGGACTTGGCGTCCAACTTGACGATACCATGCTGACCGATCTCCCATTCAGGCCGTTCCGCGAAGAGCGCCCTCCGCTGCGCGAAGACGGTTCCGTCGCCTACTCGGTGTAGAGCTACTGTGGACAAGCGAGACGACTCTCAGGTACCCGGTATCATCCTCACCCACTCACCGGCGGTCTCAGGTGTGTATATCGGCAGCCCGAGTATCTGTGTACTCGGGGACGGTACATACCTCGCCTCACACGATTTCTTCGGCCCCGGAACCGACTACGACCGGGGCGCAGTATACCGTTCGGAGGATCGCGGTAAGTCTTGGTCACACGTGACCGACATAATTGGCCAATGGTGGTCTACTCTCTTCCTGCATCGCGGCACCCTCTACACGATCGGCACCACCCGGGAGTATGGCTACGTTGTCATCCGACGCTCCTCGGACGGCGGACAGACATGGACCGAGCCAACAGATCGTTCCTCCGGCATACTTTCCGCTACAGATCGTTTCCATTGCGCCCCCGTACCGGTCGTCGAACATCGGGGACGCCTCTGGCGCGGCTATGAGCTTGCCTACGGAAAACGTCCGCATTGGCCTGTCACCGTCTGCTCTGCCCCCGTCGACGCGGATCTGCTCTCGGCCGACAGCTGGACGTGGGCAGGCCCCTACCACCATCTCTGGTCCGCGGGCCAGTGGATCGAAGGCAATGTCGTTATTACTCCAGATGGGTCTCTGGTCGACATCCTCAGGGCCAACGTCGGCTCGAGTGCGGGCGTGAGCGAAGAGGCCCGACGGGAACACGCCGCCATTCTCCACATCTCAAACGATGGCACCCGCCTCACCCACAACCGTGATTGTGACCTGATCGACTTCCCGGGGGGTGGGGTCAAATTCACGATCCGCTACGACGAGACTTCCGGTAGATACTGGTCACTCGGCAGCAAGCAGACGAATCCCCCAGCAAAACGAAACACCCTTGCCATGACCTCATCCCCCGACCTCTACAATTGGACAATCGAATCCTCCCTTCTCCACCATGAAGATCCGGAGAAGCATGCATTTCAGTACGTGGATTGGCTGATAGAGGGGAATGATATCCTGGTACTGTCACGAACGGCATATGAGGACGGTCTGGGAGGCGCACACAACCAGCACGACGCGAATTATCTGACGTTTCATCGTGTAACAGATTTTCGCAGGCGAGATTCCAGGTCTCCGTTGCTGAATGAGCCAGGGAGTAGTCAGGTGGTGAGATAGTCAAGCGGGAGAATCAGGAATGGTTTTTGCGCTGTAGAGTCGGGATGTTCCGATAGGAGTACATACGACCATTCCCGGAGAAGCAGCGTGGAAGCAGAGAAAGTACGATCCTACAGAGATTTGCTTGTATGGCAGAAAGGAATGGATCTTTCAGTCAACTGCTACCGTTTGACGAAACCATTCCCAAAGGCGGAGATATATGGCCTCAGATCGCAAATTCGAAGAGCCGAAATTTCGATTCCGACAAACATTGCGGAGGGGTATGGCCGACAGTCTACGGACGACTACATTCGATTCCGCATAGCTCAGGGATCAACCAAAGAACTCGAGACGCTACTCGAATTGAGCAACAGAGTCGATTACTGCACCGATTCAGAGCGTATTCTCAGACTCAAGATCTGCGACGAGACAGGTCGAATGATCCGATCATTGATCCGTACACTAGAAAGGCGCCTCAAATAAGCGCCTTCCCACTCCCTACTCCCTATCTCACTGCTCCCTGCCTTAATTCATCTTCGCCTTAAACACCGACGCGTTCCCCTGTCCCCGATCTTCATCTTCGTCGGAAGCAACGACGTGCAGGATCTTCTGTGCTTTCACCTCATCGAGGCTTGGTACTTTCATCAAGAACCGCTCCATCGTCTTTGACACGATCTCCTCCTGATCGGCTTTCGGGTTCTCCTCTCGAACCGAGAAGAGCAGGCGATCTGCCAGCCTCAGAAGGCTCTCCTTCGACATCTCGTTGGACCCGTTGAAGATCGTGTAGGTCGGGTCTGGGTCCAGAGTTTCTTCTGCCCGTCCAAGGGCAACCAGTAGCGTCCGGGCAGTGGTCACTACATCCTGTAGCTGGGCCTCGACAATCTCCACATCTTTCTGATGTCGTTTTACGCTCTGCGCACGCTCGGCCACATTGCGGCTCATGATATAGAGTACCTCAGCCAGCCGCTCTGAGCCTCGCCTTGACAGATACTGGTAGACATTAAAAATCGCCAAACCAGTACACGCCACAGCAAGAATGGTTGTCAGTGCATCCAAAAGCGGTCCTCCTAGATTGAGGCTGGGAACGGCCGTCAAAGGACATTCAACTGGAATAGCCTACCCCAAAGATGCAACGATCGGCCTGCGTCGACAAGTGTCTTAAATCACGGACAGACCAGCCTACCTGAGGTTCTGCCTCGAAATCTGTATCGCCTTGTCGGCGAATTACTTGGGATCGAAAGGATTGGGGAGTAGAGACGAGGCCTTTTCTGCCACAGCGATACCTTCTGGTATTAAGGGTGCACACACACATCCGCTCCCATATAAGGATACCCAATGCTCTTTCGTCAACCCATCATGTCCTGAACTCCCCGAGTTGCGGCAGT
>CAYYGZ010000343.1:0-3367 GCA_964471275.1 uncultured bacterium
TCTAACGGCCCTAGAAAAAACCGGGATCTCTCATCGACAGCCGGCGGCTCCGGCGATGCCCCAGACGGGTTCATCATCGGACCTGGCGGCTATTGAGGCACGCTTAACGGCATTGGAGAACCAGGCAGTCTCCCAACAGCCGGCGGCGTCAAACCAAGCCGGTTCAACTCCGGGTGAGCTGACGTGCACAAAGCTCACGGTGATGAACAGCGCAGGACAGGCTTCAGTTGTTTTGGACTCTGATTTCAATGGGCGCGGCCATGCAAGATTTAACACAGCAGATGGGGCCGTCCTGATCGAGATGGGGGAGCAGATATTCGGTACCTATTTATCGATGTATAGTGGTGGGCAAGGCGGGATAACTTTTTATGCAAATGCCGGGGGGATGAGCAGCAGGGCATTATTTTACAATGGTAACACCAGATCTGTGGAGGAGTTCTACCAGCCGAATTAGCATGTTTGGAGCAAACTCCTTGGGAGAAAATACCCCCAGGCTTTACAAGAGCCCTGCATAATCAAGTCGCGCAGTCACAACGTGGTAGATCCGAGTAGTCGGCGGGCTACAGTAGAGGGCAAATGGAGATTCTGAACAGTATCCTGATTTCTTCGGTCTGGGCGGGGCATCCGGTTGGGTTTGATCTGCTGGCGCACAAAGGGCGTCAGTTCGTGGTGTTCTACGACCCCGATCGGAAAATGAGTGTCGGTCAGAGAAACCTGGGAGAGGGCCGATT
This sequence comes from uncultured bacterium, assembly GCA_964471275.1. Lineage (GTDB taxonomy): Bacteria > Latescibacterota > UBA2968 > UBA2968 > UBA2968 > UBA2968. The sequence goes on from CAYYGZ010000343.1 coordinate 732, forward strand.
CGAGCTCGTGCACCTCGAGGGGCGGTGGCTCGAGGATCGGGGCCGGCTTTCGACCGATATCGAGTGGGACAGCCACAACTCCGTGACCATGACGATCGATCGAGACGATCACATCCATCTGTGCGGCAACATGCACGTGGATCCGCTGCTCTACTTCCGGACGTCAAGACCGCTCGATGTCACGAGCTTTGAACGGGTCGACTACATGATCGGCGAGAACGAGGAACGGTGTACGTATCCGATGTTCATGCCGGGACCGGAAGGCAAGCTGGTGTTCAGGTATCGGGACGGGATGAGCGGAAACGGAGTGGACTACTACAACGTGTATGACGAGGACACGCGCTCGTGGTCACGACTTGTAGATGTTCCGATTCTCGACGGGATGGATCTGATGAATGCGTATGCGCGCCGCCCCGAGCTCGGCCCAGACAATCGTTTCCATATGGTCTGGATGTGGCGCGATACCCCCAACTGCGCGACGAACCACGACATCTCTTATGCGACGAGCCAGGATCTCGTGAACTGGTCCGCCGGTGATGGATCGCCGCTTCCTCTGTCGATTACTGTTGAAGCATCGGCTTCGATAATAGACCCCGTACCTCCCGGGGGCGGACTGAGCAACATGTGTGCGGCCCTCGGGTATGACTCGAAGCACCGTCCTGTAGTGAGCTACCACAAGAACGATGAGAAAGGGTTCACACAGGCCTACGCGGCTCGGCTGAAGGACGGGGATTGGAAGATTCACAAGCTGTCCGATTGGGACTACCACTGGGACTTCAGTGGTAATGGGTCGATCGATACTGAGATCATCCTTGGAGGTGTAGAAACCCGAGAGAAAGGGCTCCTCGCCGTGGCCTGGTGGCACGCCAGAAAGGGGTCAGGTATCTGGAAGATCGACGAGTCGACGCTACAGGTTGTCGGAAGCTACCCCGAGTCGGAGCCCGAGCTGCCCGCGGAACTGTCGAATGTCAGTTCAGATTTACCGGGTATGAGTGTCCGGACTGCGGCAGGTCGAGGTGACGTGGAGGGAACGTATTTGCTGCGGTGTGAAACGCTCGAGAGAAACCGAGATCAGCCACGAGACAAGATTCCGCCACCGAGCGATCTGGTGCTCTACGAGGTCAAGCCGCAGGGACTGGTATAGCCGGTTCTAGTTGATTGCCACGTGGCCCTTTTTCTATATCCCATATCCTAACTCTAGGACTGGGAACATTCTAGGGGGCAGGTCAGTGATCCAAGCACTGAACGCAATCGACAGAGTGTTTCAAACGTAAGAAAGGGCAGAAGACCTGATGAAACCACGCATCGGAGTAATTCTCGGCGATCCTAATGGTGTCGGGCCGGAAATCTCGGTTAAGCTGCTTGCCGGTGATGATGTTCGTAGGCGTGCCGAAATCCTCGTAATCGGTGACGAACGGGTCTTCCACATAGCCGAAACGGTTTCTGGAAGCAGCGTCTCGATCAACATCATCAGCGATATCGCCCATGCCGATTGGGAGGATAGCGCGCTGCCCTTCCTGAATGTCCCGTCGATAGAGCCCGACGAGATCACACCAGGCGAGGCCACGGCCGCAGGTGGGAGCTCCAGCCTGAAGGCACTGAGCGTCGCACTGGATCTGGCAAAAACCGGCCGCATTGAAGGCTTCTGCTTTGCACCACTCAATAAATACGCCTTGAAACTGGGCGGCTGCCCGGTCGCCGACGAGCATATCTTCTTCGCCCGTGAGTTGGATTTCGACGGCCCCTTCTGCGAGCACAACGTTCTCGACGAATTGTGGACGACCCGCACCACCTCGCATATTCCCCTCGCCGATGTATGCGCTTTAATTACACCCGAACGTATCCTGCGCGCCATCCGCCTGGCCCACAACACGTTGGGTTCTGCCGGCTTCGAGAAGCCACGGATTGGCGTCGCCGCGCTGAACCCGCACGCGGGTGATGGCGGAATGTTCGGCCGCGAGGAGATCGATATCATCGCGCCCACCATCGAGTTGGCCAAGGACGAAGGCATTGATGCTCACGGCCCCTTTGCCGCCGATACGGTTTTCCTGAAAGCGAGGGACGGAGATTTCGATGCAGTGGTCACGATGTACCACGACCAGGGACAGATCGCGATGAAGCTGATGGGGTTCAAACGCGGCGTCACGGTTTCGGGTGGCCTCCCCGTTCCCATCACGACACCGGCCAGCGGCACCGCTTTCGATATCGTCGGCCAAGGAATCGCCAACGCGGAAGGCTTGCGTCAGGCGTTCTTCCTTGTCTGCAAAATGGCCGATGTCCGCCGCACCAGATTGGATTGAAACGACGGATGAGGTGGCTTGCGTAGACCGATGCGCCGATCACCAGTTCGGTCTGAGGAAGTGGACGGTCAAAACTCCGCCCGAGAAGCAGACGATCAAAGTGGAATCAGAGCGGATAGGAAGAATAAACGGTGTTTTCTCTTTCAACGTGAAGGGAATCTGGCTCTGTTGTCCCACGTGGTAGATGTTCTGTAATCCAATTTATCTCGGCATCCCAGTTGTTCTACTTTGGATAACCGTGGTATAGATAGAGTGACCTGTCCCCACTTGTGTGTCCACATCCAGAGTTAGGATGCAGTTGCTGACAACGGTCCTGAGACCGTTTCGGGTGCAGGT
>CAYYGZ010000344.1:0-3301 GCA_964471275.1 uncultured bacterium
GTTTGAGGAAACATGCGACAGAATTGCTAATTAGTACATCTGTTTACGGGACAATGCACTAGGCTAGTCTTTCGAGAGCTTGCTCGACACGAGTGATCGCCTCTTCAAGCCGATCATCGGGGAGCGTATACGAGAACCGGACATATCCGGCGGTGCCAAAGCCGGTCCCGGGAACGGCAGCTACCTTAGCTTCATTCAGAAGATATCTACACAGGGACACGTCGTCATCAATATCCGAACTGCCGAGCAATTCCCGGAAGTCGGGGAAAACGTAGAATGCGCCGTCCGGTCTGGGGCATTTGACACCGGGAAGGGCGTCGAACCGGTCGGCAATCAGATCACGCCTTCGTCTGAAGACATCCCGCATCTCGACGATGCAGTCCTGAGGGCCCTCGAGGGCCTCGATCGCGGCGTGCTGGGAGATGGTACAGGTGTTCGTGGTCTCCTGGCTCTGGATCTTGGCGATATGTATCATCAGTTCGTGAGGACCCGCACCGTATCCCACGCGCCAGCCCGTCATGGCGTAGGCCTTCGAGACGCCGTTAACGACGAGTGTCCTTGTCCTGAGCTCCTCGTCCTGCGTCGCGATCGAGTGATGATCCCCTTCGTATATGAATTTCTCGTAGATCTCATCCGTGATGACCCAAAGGTTCGAGGCGGCAAGCACGGCGGCTAGCTCTGCCCATCTCGAGGACGAATAGGTCGCCCCTGTCGGGTTGGAAGGGCTGTTGAAGATGATCAGCTTTGACCGAGGCGTCGTGGCATCGGAAAGCTGATCTGCGGTCAGGTTATAGTTGCTGTCGGGGCCGGTCTGTATGATGACCGGGATTCCCCCCATCAATTTGATCTGATCGGCGTAGCTGACGTAGAGCGGCGCGGGCAGGATGGCCTCATCGCCCGGGTTGATCAGGGCCGCGATGGCGTCGAAGATAACCTGTTTGGCACCGCACGTTACGACGATCTGGTCGGGTGCGTAAGATAGGCCATTCTCCCGATCGAGCTTACGGCAGACGGCCTCTTTCAATTCGATCAGACCTGAGGCGGGGGAGGTGTATTTCGTGTATCCGGACCGTATCGCCTCGATCCCGGCGACCTTGATGTTCTCAGGGGTATCGAAGTCGGGTTCACCTGCGCTCATAGCGATCACATCCTCGCCCTGACGTCGGAGTTCTGCCGCCCGGGTGGTGGTTGAGACCGTGACGGAGGCCTCCATCTCAAGGACGCGATTGGAAAATGGGCTGGACATGGATCAGGTGGTGTATTCGGCGTTGATCCGAACGTAGTCGTAAGTGAGATCGCAGGTGTAGATGACGCTTTCGGCGGATCCAGAACGCAGATCGATATCAATGGCGATGTCATCCGCTCCGAGCGCGTCGACGGCCGAATCGTGGTCAAAGGCAAGGCCGGCGCCATCCGCATAGATAGGGATGCCGGCCATTGATACTGTCGCGTCTTCCGGGTTGAAGGCGACGCCCGCGTAGCCCATGGCGCAAAGGATGCGTCCCCAGTTCGGGTCTCGTCCAAAGACAGCCGTCTTGACGAGGTTGGAGTTCGCGACCGAGAGACCGACGGTTCGGCCGGCATCCTCATCCGGTGCACCGGCGACGCGTATGGTGATCAGTTTGGTCGCACCCTCGCCGTCACGGGCGACCTGTTTGGCGAGGCTGATGCAGACTTGCTCGAGCGTGGCCGTAAACGTTTCGAGATCGGTACCTGCAAGCTGACCGGTTTCTGCTGCGTCGTTGGCCATCACCAGGATGGTGTCGTTCGTGCTCATGTCACCGTCGACGGTAACACAGTTGAATGAGCGTCTGGATGCTTGCGACAGGGCAGACTTCAGGTCGGCAGGGGACACTCCCGCATCCGTGACGACAAAGCAGAGCATCGTGGCCATGTCCGGGGCGATCATCCCGGAGCCTTTCGCCATGCCCGCGATGGTCACCGTCTTCCCGCCGATGTCCAACGATGCGGATGCGCGCTTGGGCACGGTGTCCGTGGTCATAATTGCCTCGGAGGCCTCGTCCCAACCTGACCCCAGCGTTTCGACTGCGGTCAGGATTCCAGACTCGATCGCATCCATCGGGAGCTGAACGCCGATGACACCCGTAGAATTAATGAGTATGTCTTTGGGGGGGAGGGCAAGGGCATCGGCGACAAGCTTTGCCTCGTGTCGGGCGTTGGCCTGGCCCCTTTCACCCGTGCAGGCATTGGCATTCCCGCTGTTGACCAGGATGGCCTGCGCTGATCCGCTCGCGAGGTGCTCGCGGTTGAGATGGACGGGTGCGGCCTGTACGAGGTTCGTCGTGAATACGCCGGCCGCCGATGCCGGGCGATCCGATACGATGAGGGCCATGTCCTTGACGCCGTCAGCCTTGACGCCGCACGCGAGCCCGGTTGCCCGGTAATCCTTGGGGGACATCAGTTTGTCTTCTGGTATCTTCATGGGGCCTTCTGCCTAGAAGAGCGCACGCTTAATGTTCCGGATTGCCTGACGAATCCGATGGTCATTCTCCACGAGCGAGATTCTCACATACCCCTCCCCGTTATCCCCGAACCCGACTCCGGGTGAGACGGCAACTTCCGCCTCCTCCATCAGTTTCATCGAGAACTTCATCGATCCCATTTCCTGATACTGCTCCGGGATTGGCGCCCACAGGAACATCGAAGCTTTTGGGATTGGGACCTGCCAGCCGATCCGATTCAGCCCTTCTACAAGCGTGTCACGTCTGTGCTGATAGCGTTCCCTTGCGATCCGGACGCAGTCCTGGGGGCCATCGAGAGCGGCGATCGCAGAGACCTGAATCGGTGTGTAGACCCCGTAGTCGTAGTAGTTCTTTATTACGGACAGAGCGCTGATGATCTCCGGATTCCCCAGGCAGAAGCCTACACGCGCGCCGGCCATGTTGTAGGACTTCGACATCGTGTAGAACTCGACACCGACGTCTTTTGCTCCTTTGACCTGCAACAAGCTCGGCACGTCGAAGCCATCAAAGGCGATGTCCGAGTAGGCCATGTCGTGGATGACGATGATGTCCTGTCGACGCGCGAAGTCCACGATTTCCTCGAAGAAGCTGATGTCGACCGTCGCCGTCGTCGGGTTGTGCGGAAAATTGAAGATCATGACCTTCGGTCGCGGCCATAGCTCCCGGGTTATCATCTCGATGTCGGGCCGAACTCGACGCCCTCCTCGCAAAGGTCGACGCATGATGCAGGCGTCGCTGTGGGACAAGGGCGGCGTCGTTTCGAACGAGCACCCGGTCACGTCGCATGTAGCGGCCGCGACCGTCAAAGCCGGATCTCA
>CAYYGZ010000345.1:0-3255 GCA_964471275.1 uncultured bacterium
GGCCGGGCGCCGGGGGGGGCCGGGGGGCACGCGCGGCGGGGGCGCGGCGCTCCCGGGGGTACTGGAGCGGGGGGATTTCGGGCTCGCCGCGGTCCATTTACTCAAGATCAGGCCTGCTGACAGGGCCAGCCCCTCGGGTCAGCTGAGCGAGCGCGTTCTTGGGAACTTTTGAGGCGCAGTCAAAAGTCCTCGCTGACACGGGCCGGCGAAACGTGGTGGTGGGGCAGTACCAACCCCAGAATACGGGGTATCATCACAACATTTGCGGAAGAGCTATCTAAATGCCACCCAATCGCAAATCATTCAAGCGTCCCCCAAAACGATTTCAACCCAGGGGGCTCCTTGTCGTATACGAGGATCATGATATCGTCGTTGTTAATAAGGCCAGTGGTCTTCTGACAGTAAGTACCGACAGAGTTCGCAAGAACACGGCCTACTTTCTGCTAACCGACTACGTATGCAAAGGAGATCCCAGATCCAAGAATCGAGTGTTTATCGTGCACCGGCTGGACAGGGACACGTCAGGGGTTATCGTGTTCGCCAAGAGTGAACCTGCGAAACGCTTTCTCCAGGATGAGTGGTCGAGCTTTCAGAAAACATACCTTGCCGTCGTTCACGGGAAACTTGATGTAGAAGAGGGCGTAATTAGCTCTCACCTCGCCGAGAATGCTGCCCATAGAATGTATTCTGTGAAAGACCCGGCCTCGGGGAAACTGGCAAAGACGGGCTACAAGGTCCTGGGCGAATCAGGTAAATACTCTCTACTTGAGATTGATCTTCAAACCGGAAGAAAGAACCAGATCCGAGTTCACTTCGCAGAGAAGGGCCACCCCGTTGTCGGGGATAGGATGTACGGAAGGAAAGAGGAGCGATCCATCAAGAGGCTAGCTCTCCACGCTGCATCCCTGGGCTTGAAGCATCCCTATTCGAAGGAGGAAATGACTTTCGATACGGAGATGCCCGCTTACTTCAGATCACTCATGCAGCAATCAAAGCGAGTCTAGTTCTGCAACCCCGAGCAAAAGGATGTGGCCATGCAAGAAGGTGGCTGAGGCAGGAACAAGCGCCAGGCTTACGATCAAGCCCTTAGGGCCGATTGATTACGACGAAGAGGCAGCCAACTCGGCACAGGAGGACTTCGTCATTGTCATTCATACCGACGAGGGCGTCCGGGGAATTGGCGAGACGAATACCAATCAATGGGTGACGCGCTGAATCTGGAGGGAACACCAACTCATGAGCTATGTATCTATGCGGGAACAGATGCCAGCCGTGCTGCGTGGAGATCTGCCGCAGCGCGTGCCGTTCTTTCCCACGATCTATATCGACCACGCCTGCGTCGCCTGCGATACGACGTTCGAGGAGGCGATTATCAATCCCGCCCTCGGGCAGAAGTGTATGCTGGATGCGGCGAGGCGGTATGAGACCGGAATCGTCCGATTCTGCACAGGCCCGGAGGCGTCGTGGTATGACCAGAAGCTCGTCGAATGGCGTGACGGGAAGCTTGTGGAGATCTTGCGCGATACCGGCAAGATCGAGGGGTTCTATGATGTCATGGGCGGCGGAGCACTGATCCGACACGAGAACCCGGACCCGCCGCGCAGCGTCGCCGACGTGCACGCGATCGAGGTGCCCTCGGCCGAGGAGTACCGGCAGCGCGGCTACTTCAGGGACATTGCACCGCTTGTGCGGGAGGCGCACCATGAGGGGATCTTCACCGTCGGGATGGTATCGGGGCAGTCGCTCAACTATATGGTCGCGCAGATGGGCAACCCCGTGGACGCCATCCTGCTGTTCATCGACGCACCCGAGATGGCGTTCGCCCTGATCGACAAAGCGATCGCGATTTCGATCGAGAAGTGCAACGCGTTTCTCGAAGCGGGGGTAGACTGTCTTTTTATCGGGGACTCGTATGCGTCGGCCAGTGTGATCTCGCCGCAGATCTATAAACGATTCTGCGCACCCGCCCAGCGACAGATGGCCGAAGAATTCCGTCCCCGCGGCGTGCCGAGTATCACCCATTGCTGTGGTAACTACAACCCTTTGCTCGACGCCCTGCCGAGAACCGGTGTAGACGGAATGGACGGGATGGATCCGACGAGCGGCATGACCGTCGCCCACACCAAACAGTGTATCGGTGACCAGATGACCTTGATGGGCGGGCTGAGCTGTCTGAATCTGCTGGGAGGTACGCCGGAACAGGTCTACGCTGAAGCGCGGCAGTGTGTGGAGGCTGGCAAGCCCGGGGGGCGTTTCATCCTCGGAAGCGGGTGCGCCGTTGCCCGGTATACGCCACCGCAGAACGTGATCGCGGCGCGGCAGGCGACGCTGGATTTCGGTGTCTACTGATCCGGACGTGGCCGCCAGCAGGACTGCAATCAGCTGCTGACAGATTTATGAAGACGCCTCGCCATTACGCCTCGCCAGATTACCTTGCTGGAGAGCGAGAGAACACCCTCTATTCTTCCTATCCACCGATGGTCATCAATACTACCATCATTGCAGTCGCTCTGCTCCTTTCACTCTTGTCTCATAGAGACGTTCGGCAAGAAAGGACACATGAAGAAGATACTTATCCTGGCAATGGCAGCTGTGCTTGTAGGCTGCGCGACGATGCAGAAGCAGAGGGCAGCGGAGCCTTTCACCATCGCGGTCTTGCCTGACACCCAGTTCTACTGCGACACTCGACTCAAGCTATCCAGCAAGTGGGGCAACGGAGACCTGCGCCGCTACTTTTTCGAGCAAACTCGCTGGGTGCGTGACAATAGGGAGCGACTCAACATCGCCTTTCTCGTCCACGAAGGAGATATCGTGCAGACGGATGCCCCTGAGGAGTGGGCAATCGCAAAAGAAGCAATGTCTATACTGGACGGGAAAGTGCCCTATTGCATGTGCCTGGGAAACCATGACATGGGCTTCAAGAAGGCGGACAATAAGTATGGCGGCAATATCGGCGTCAACCGGACAACTCAATTCAACAATTACTTCCCGCGAGAAAAATTCGCAAAACGGCGCGAGTTTGGCGGCACATTTGATCCGGATCGCCACGACAATTCCTGGTACCACTTCGAGGCCGCAGGGCTGAAGTTTCTTATTGTAGCTCTTGAATACAACCCACGCGACGAAGTCTTGGATTGGGCGAACAGAATAGTTGCCGAGCATCCTGACTACCGTGTCATTGCCCTGACGCACTCCTACCTGAAGGCAAACAAGACGAGAGCCACCAAGGAGCTGAAACTCAAAGGCAACAGCGGC
>CAYYGZ010000346.1:0-930 GCA_964471275.1 uncultured bacterium
TTGGCGTTGCGGAACGACGGAGGGACCGACGACGGGCTCGACGAATGGCGCCACATCCGGAGTTTTGAGCAGCGCGGCAGTCGGCGCTGCTCAAAAGCTCCGAAGTGATTGGTTAGGGCTCGACTCTGTCGAGCCCTAACCAATCACCCGCATGGGCATCAGTTTGCGGGCCGGATCAAGCTCGAAGTCGACGTCCACCACGGCAGAGCCATGGGCGAAACGCATCCGCCCCGTCCCCACCTCGGCCTGCGTACCCCCGGGCGCCTCATACAGCGGCCACTGGTCGTAGTCGACCACCTGACCATCGATGAGATGCTCGCCGTCATAGTCGATCTCCATGTGGGTGCCCGCCAGGGTCTGCATCCGTACGCGATTCGCATCGGGCCAGTCCTGTAGATCGACCTTTAGTCCCTGGCGCTGCTGCCGGAACGCCTCGAATGACTCCACGTCCGTCGCCTCAACCGCCTCGAGAGCAAGACCCGCATTGGGATCGTCGATGCGCAGCAACCAGCCATCAATCAGATCGCCACTGGTCACCATCGTGCCATCGTTGCGTGCTTCACGGATCCGCTCCCAATGGTAGTTGCCGATGGGGCGCAGGCCGACGTAGAAATCCGTCTGATCTCCGAAAAGCCAACCATCCTTTTCGGTCCACTGCGTGCCGAGTGGCAGATACAGATTCACGAACGGAGCCTCGTCGTCTTCTGGAATGCGATACAGGACGAGGATCGCACCGTCGTGTTGGAGCATACGCTCGAACGGAGACGCACCAAACAGCCGATCCACGGACTGCAGATACGGCTTGTCACAGCCGATGGCGCGACGGGCGTTCTGTGGATAGGGCCCAAGAAAGGCGCTGAAGCGCTCCGGTCCCTGAAAGGGGTGGTTGCAGCAGATCTTGCCTTCGTGTTTCGGTGCTGACCAGGTCAG
>CAYYGZ010000346.1:940-3251 GCA_964471275.1 uncultured bacterium
TCAGATCCCAGGAGACCAGATCGATGGGGCCCGCCGCGGTGCCTGGCAGATTGATCTGCGCGGATCCGAGTGCGAAAGAACGGCTCATGTAGGTCGTCTTGTACACGGGATCGGCGGCGGCGGGACTGTGCCGGATGATATTGCGCGGCGCCTTCGTCTTGCGCACCCGCTGGGGGGTGGACCGGTCCCATGCCATCTCGGCGAACATGGATGGCGGCCGGTAGCCGGAGACGGCCGCTGGGATCGCGTAGTGATGAACGTGGTGACCGGCATCGAAGAGCTCGCCACCGAGATACAGATACTGCAGCGTCTGGATCGGTCCGACTCGAGTCCACGTGTTCTCGCGATACCCCTCCCGCGAATGGCTGCCAGCCCACGATCCGTTGAAATACTCCAGAGCCATATCGGCCATCTTCAGGGTCAGCACACGCTCGACCTGCTTGCGCAGGTGCTCATCACGCGTGTGTTCGAACAGCCCGATCAGAGGGGCCATGTGCTCTACGTGATAACCGGGAGAATCGTATTCGTGGTGGCCAAGGCGAGCCGTGCGTTCGATCGTTCCGAGGATCCACCGAGTCGCCTCACGTCGCATCGCTTCTGGAGAACAGCCATTCCACATGTTCGACGCGTCGGACCAACGCTCGGCGGCCAGTAGATTCCCCGTGTAGTACATCAGCCAGTGGTTCTCGGTGTTGCCCCGAGCCTGCACCCCCTCGAGAAAGAACGAGCGGATCGACTCGATCGCAGCAGAATCCATCACCGCTTCCCAGCGACAGAGCAGGAGCATGGCCGGCAGAATATGGAAGGGCCCACCGAGTTTGGCATCGTCACCGCCGGCAACGATTTCGTACAGGGTTCGATCGACGGCCTCAATCACCTGATCTGCCAAATCAGCCGCCTCGGCCTGCGTGTGCAGTTGGGCGTGAACCGACCACATGGAGTTCCGCCCGCTCTGCCTGACAGCTGCCAGAATCTGCTCGGCCCGTGCATCCACGTGCCGGTCATAGTCCATCTGCGTCACGTCAGTCTTTCCTGAGCCGATACGCTTGAGCCAGATACTTGAGCCGGATAGATGGCGTGGACACTCACGAAGCTGCCCGTCTGCTGCCAACTGACACCTTCGTCGCTCGAACACCACAGACCACCGGGGTCTGCTCCGGCCAGCCAGACATCCTCGCGTGCGGCCAGACAGCGGATCAGTGCTCGTGGACCTGCCCGACGCCAACCCTCTTCGGACTGCACGTGAATCCCGTCGTAGCCACCCAGAATCAGTCGACCCGAAGATTCAGCGATGGAGAAGACGCTGCGGGTCGGGGCTTCGATAGCGGTCCATTGATGGCCGTCCTCACTGCGCCAAAGTCCCTGGGTATCCGTACCTGCCAGCCAGTGATCTTCACGGTGCAGCAGGGATCGCACGGCGCTGGCACTCAGGTCGCTCAGACGCCAATGGAGACCGCCGTCATCACTGACCAGGACGCCCGCCTCGGTACCGGCGAGCCAGGGACCCGTCTCGTCGATCAGCAGGCAGTTGGTGAAGCGCTCATCGGGCACGTGATCTTCGGTTTGACTGCACCAGCGTGGCATGCCGATGTCATCGGTCGTCGCCCGTGCCACGCCGTAGGTGCCCGCCGCGATCACATCTGCTGTAGGCGACTGATATACGGCCGTGACCTCGGTCAAAGTCTCGTCATGGAGCTGACGCCACCGGACATCTGGATCGCCGCTGGCGAGCCATAGTCCGTGGCCCGCGGCAACGTAGATGTTGGCCGCTCGATCGGGCCGCGCCCAGTCGATGGCCAGATCGTTGGTGACATGCGTGTAGGGACCCAGACGCCGCCACCCATCGGTTGGCGTACCCATCCACACACCAAGAGCACCGATCACCCAGTCGTCCGGCCGCATGGGCGCCGTATTGGTGCGATTCATGGATGCGTCCGTTAATCGCCCTCGGCACGTTCGACGAGCTGCCGAAACAGACCGGCTCCATCGGCACCCATCCGCTCCGGATGGAACTGGACGCCCACGATCCTTCCCTCCTCAGATTCAAGAGCTTCGACGATCTGGTCATCGCTTCGAGCGGTGATCCGGAGACGGGCAGCGACGTCGACGACGGATTGGATATGGTAGCTGTTGACACGACGACGTCCCTCCCCCAATGCTGCGGCCAACTGCGAATCGGGGGTCACCTCGATGTCGTGAAACACGTCTTCACCATCATTTCGCAGCGGCGAATGGGGATTCGCTGAAAAGTGGGCTTGGAGATCCGCGTTGATCGTACCACCGAATCGCGCATTGATAAACTGCATCCCGT
>CAYYGZ010000347.1:0-3240 GCA_964471275.1 uncultured bacterium
CGCCCAGACACCATCTTCAGGTCGGGCGCAGGCCTCCCAATTTAGCATGTCCTCGGTAAACGGGATGCCGATCCGCTCGCACAGCACTCTGAGTACTCTCCCGGGGTCGAGAAGTGTTTCTCGTGCGTCCAGGACGGACGGGTTCTGTCCATCAGCCAACAACTGATCGAGAAGCTCCGCTTGCCGCCGGAGCCCGGTGTCAGCCAGCGTCGGGTTCGGAAGCTGATTCACGAGTGATGGCAGCATTTCGAAAGGGTCGCGGATCAGGAGCACATTCACCGTGCGAGACAGAAACGAGAGATCCAGGTCGACGAGGTGATGCGCCATCTGTTTCATGAAGAGGATGGGGCGATCACACGGACCCAGGATCATATCGCGACTGACACGATCCCCGTCCGGATCCATCGCCGCAAGGACGTCTTCCCGTCCCGGATGGTCGGCACCCGATACGCGCAGATAGTGCGCATAGAGCGGTTCATCGATCACACGGGTGTCGGACCGCTGGGCGAAGGCATACATCATTGCTGTCGATACGTTGCGCGGTCCCGACCACAGACATATCCGGGTGACGTTGCTCGAATCGGTCACTGCGTCCGTTCAGCGTCTAGTTCACGCATGATACCGTGGTGTCCCTTGCCCTGTGCTCGCAACTCGGCATAGCGGGCTTCGTCGATCCCTTCCCGTTTGAGAAATCCACGGATGTCGTAATACCCCTCGATTTCGACGGGCAGCTTTCCTTCCTCGAGCATCCGATCGAGGGGATAGGCCTTCTCGGTCATGGGAAGCGTGATGCGTGAATGCTGTCTGGCGGATTCATAGATCGCCATCATGATTTCGACCGTGACACGCGCCTGCCTACCCGATCCGCGATGCTCGGGCCCGCCTTCTATCCAGGCCATCAGTTCACGAACCTGCGCAGCGTTAGTGCTCCCACCAATCGCCTTTCGCCCGTCGGCCAGATCCAATTCGATGTCGTGCCAGCCGTTTGTCTTTCCATTGAACAGTCGAAGCGCCGTTTCCTTGACGTCGAGCATACCCTCGGTCCCCTGAATCTGGAAGTGGCCTGCGGCGGCACCTTTCCGCTCGAGGTCAGACTCGATCATGAGTTCGACACCGGTGTCGAAGTGCACGAGACCGATACAGGCATCCTCGATCGCCACATCTCTCTCGTGACGATCTGTCTTGCGCTCCACGCTTCCCATCACCCAATCAGGATTCGGGTCACCGAGAGCGAACCGGGTCCCGTCGATCGAGTGTGTGCCCCAGTTTGCCAATCCCTCGGCAACGCGGTTCCGCGCGAAGATCGGTTCGCCGATCGCGCCTTCCGCAACCAGTTCGCGCGCACGTTCCCAGCCGGGCGTGAATCGGCGCTGATGGCTGATGACGAGCTTTGTTCCGCTTGCGTCACACGCATCGACCATGCTGTCGGCCTCGGCCATCCCGATCGCCATCGGCTTCTCGCAGATCACGCCGGGAACGCCGGCTCTGGCCGCAGCCACCGTCAGGCCTGGATGCAGCAGGTGCCAGGTACAGACACTGACGATATCGGGTGATTCGTTTGCGAGCATCTCTTCGATCGATGCGTAACCCTTCGGGATATCAAAATCGCCAATGTAGGACTGGCGTGCCGGCTCGTATGGATCGACGGCTGCGATGATCTCGATATTGTCGAGCAGGTGATATCCCTCGACGTGAGAGTGGCCGATGCCGCCGCATCCCACGATCGCTATCTTGTAGGTCTTGCTCATGTCCGCATCCAACTAGGGACGCTCTCCTTTCGACAACCGAATGTTGATTTCGTCGAGAATGTCCGGAACATCCCAGATTCCGTCGACGGTGTAGTGTGCGCCGATGTCATTCATTCGGATTCGCGCCCTGTCGAGGTGACCGGCCAACTCAGACGCCTCGAGGTCACCGATCTCCGCCTCGTTTAGACCGATTTCATTCCCGGTTTTGGCCAACCCAATCGTCCACATCCCGGCGTTGAGCCCTTCTTCGATCCCGGGCAGTGTGTCATCGACCTTCACGCAGGCTTCGAAGGGATAGGTCCCGAGTATCTGGGCGTTCTGCACACACATCCACGGCGCCGGTCGACCTTCAGGAACATCGGTAGCGCACACGGATGCGTCGGGTGCGTAGCCACGCGATTTCGCCTCCTGCTTCAGCAGCGTCATCATCTCTCCCGTGTAGCCCGTGGTCGACCCTATTTTGAGATCCCTTGACCGGAAACTCTCAACAGCCTCCAGCGTACCGGGGATGAGCGCGGCATAGTCTGCCAGACAATCGAGCTGCAGCGGGACAAAGGCTTCGAACATGCGCTCGACATCACCTTCCTCAGGGTTCCTCCCGTGTGCTGCGTTCCACTTCTCGCGAACCGACTCGATCTGCGAGATCTTCCGAATGTGAACTTTCTTATGCGCGCCCATCGGCTCGCGCGCTTCGGGCATGGTGATGTCCACGCCTTCACGACGGTAGACCTCGATGAACACGACGGCAGGGGCGTAGCAGCCGTAGTCCATGGTCGTACCCGCCCAATCGAGGATGATGCACTGTAGTGGATCGGTATATGTCTTGCGCGGCATAGAAACAATCCTGGCAGGGGTGCAGAGGAGCAGGGGCGAAGAGCCGGGCTCCTCAGGAATACGGTTCAGAGTTGGCGACAAGATACGAAGGGTATACGGGCAAACAACCGAATTGAGGGATCAATCAGAAGATCGGCGCCAGATCCATGCCCCCCAGAGGATTGCTGGAATGACGGCCGGGATCGACATCCAGCGGAGCATCTCTGGGATGCCGGGGAATACGTCGATCAGGAGACCGGCGGCCGCTGAGGAGATGGCGCCGAAGAACGTAAAGCCCGCGTGCTCGATGGAGAATGTCCGTCCGCGGACTTCGTTGGGTACCTGGGTCAGCAGGAGTGTCGTGGAGTAGACCCACACGATGCCGGTTCCGAAGCTGCGGATGAACCCGCCGAGCAGGACGATCGGCAAACTGTGCAGGAGCGAGATGATCCAGAATCCTGCGATGCCGATGAAGTAACCGAAGAAGATCGCGACCTTCATCGCGTGCGTCCGGTCACCCGTGAAGTATCGTGCGGCGATGGGGCCGAGACCGCTGCCGACACCGGATATGGCGTACATCAAGCCGAGCGTGACGCCACCGCCTTCACCGATCGGGAAGATGTCCTTGGCGATCCGGACCTGGACGATCTCGAGCATCATACTGAGGAACAGAGACAGG
>CAYYGZ010000348.1:0-3235 GCA_964471275.1 uncultured bacterium
CGACCAAACTTCCGGCTGTAGAGCGTCCGCATATACAGCTTCCCGGACAGCCCGGACTCGATTGACAGCTTCGACCTCGATGTCCCGATCGATGAGTGACCGCCACCGTCCCGGGAAGGGATCGAACTTCAACGCTGGGAAGCCTAGACCAACGACTTCCGCTGCCCGCACACCAGTCTTGTCCGGGGTGGAAAAGGTGGGTTGATAGATTGATGACTTGCATGTCTGGATGCGCTTTCGTTGGGAGAGGCGCGTGGGGCATGGAGCAGGGGGCAAGGGGGATATTGTCGGGCTAACGGGCTTGCTTTTCCACGCTCCACGCGCCTCTATACCATCAAATCCCCGCCGTTGATATCCAGAGCGGCACCCGTGATGTAGGCCGCATGATCGGAGGCGAGGAAGGCGACCAGATCGGCCACTTCGTCGGGGTGGCCGAGACGGGGGATGGGGAAGCTATCAGCATAGGTCTGAGTGCGGGCATCGTCTATGGTGTCGCGAACCATTTCGGTATCGATCAGACCGGGACATACGGCGTTAACGGTGATGCCGGCCGCGGCGACTTCGTTCGCCAGGTGGCGGGTGAAACCGAGAACACCTGCCTTGGATGCTGTGTAGTGTGCACCCCCAACGGTGCTGACGTTCTTGCCTGCGGTGGAGGAGAAGTTGACGATGCGGCCCCAACCCGCTGTCTTCATCGCTGGGAGTGCGGCCTGAGCACAGAGGAAAGTGCCTTTGAGGTTCACCTCGATAACACGGTCCCACTCCTGTTCGGTCATCTCGGCCACCGATGTTGGATGCAGGATGCCGGCATTGTTGATCAGGATGTGAAGGCCCCCGAAAGCCTCGATGGTGTCGGCCACCAATCGATCGACTTCGCTTTTTAAGGTGATATCGGCGGGTACAGCTTCTGATCTTGCTCCTGTCGTGGCGATCTGCCGGGAGGCTTCCCGGGCGCGAAAAGGATTGACGTCGTTGATGGCGATGTTCGCACCAGCCTCGGCGAGTTTGTGTGCAACAGCCAGACCCATGCCCTGACCGCCGCCTGTGATGATGGCTGTCTTGCCTGTCAGTGATCCTGATTCCACCTTGCCTCCTCGCCCGAATCATTCGCAATTTGCCGACGGTGGCTGTTGGCCTTCGGCCCGCGAGGATTCCTCACCTCGCGGTACTATCGTGCACAGAAAAGTTGCGATCACAGATCGCGATATGCCGCCATAGCCCCTGTGTACCTGCTCCTTCGGAATGACGTTGGTCGGTTCTATGGGTAGTTCTGGCTAGAGTAAGCCGACTGACTGTGCCGCCCGCATAAACGTGCCTATCGCCCGATCGAGCTGGTCACGCGTGTGCGCGGCGGAAATCTGTACGCGAATTCGTGCCTGCCCTTTTGGGACGACAGGGAAGCTGAATCCAACGACGAATATCCCCTCGTCATTCACCCGCTTCGCCATTGCGACGGTGCGTTCCTCATCGCCGATCATGATCGGGACGATCGGGTGGATGCCTTCCTTGATCTGGAATCCACGAGCCGTCATCTGCGAGCGAAAGTATGAGGTGTTGTCGTGCAGTATAGCGATCAACTCCGAGCTCTGGTCAGCCAAGTCGATCGCCTTGATCGCGCCCGCGGCGACAGGGGGAGCGATCGTGTTCGAGAACAGGTAGGGACGCGACCTCTGCCGGAGCATCTCGATAATTTCTTTGCGCCCGGTTGTGAATCCGCCGGAGGCACCTCCGAGGGCTTTTCCGAGCGTGCTTGTGATGACATCGACCCGGTCCTGTACTCCGAAGTGCTCGGGTGTTCCTCTTCCCGTCTTGCCGATGAATCCGGTGGCGTGCGAGTCGTCGACCATCACCAGCGCATCGTGCTTGTCAGCCAGATTACAGATGCGATCCAGTGGCGCCAGGTCTCCGTGCATACTGAATACGCCGTCCGTTGCGATCATCCTGAAACGTGCGGATGACGCTTCTTCAAGCTTTGCTGCTAGGTCATCGGTGTCGCCGCTTGCATAGACGAATCGCTGAGCCTTGCACAGCCGCACCCCATCGATGATGCTCGCGTGGTTGAATGCATCGCTGATGATCGCGTCATCTGGGCCGAGGAGCGTTTCGAACAATCCGCCATTTGCGTCGAAGCAGGAGGAGTAGAGGATCGTGTCGTCGGTGCCGAAGAATCCGGAGATTCTGGATTCGAGCTCCTTGTGTAGATTCTGCGTGCCGCAGATAAAGCGAACCGAAGCCAAGCCGTAACCGTGTCGATCCAGCGCCTCGTGTGCGGCTGCGACGATTTCAGGATGATTGGCGAGACCCAGGTAGTTGTTCGCGCAGAAATTGAGATTACCGCCCGCTTCCGTGTCTATCTCCGGCCCCTGTGGAGAGGTGATCTGTTTCTCGTTTTTATATAGACCGCTCGTTCGGATCTGATTCAGAACTTCGATCGCTTCGGTTTGGAATTCCGCGTATGCAGACATAGAATCTCCTGAGTCGATGTTTCTGTTGTCGCAAACATTATATGAGGTGCCGACGAAAGAGCAAGCTGTGGGTATGTTCCGGGTGAGTGAGCGCTGTGGATGACGGCGTGCAATTCTGGCGTGGCTCGTGTATGCAAGGGCAGGAACGCCTATTAATCCGTTGCGTGCCGGTAGCCTGACTCTCATATTTCGGCGCGCTCGATCGGACATCTGTTCAAAGAAGCCAGAAGGTCACCATTCAGCTATCTGAGTCTGAACATCCATCGCATGTTTCTGAACGGCCAGCCGGCCTATCCCGCGGAGCGCACGCTCCTGATTTTCGGAGCGCTGGAGTCGTTGCTCGAGTCCAGGCATCAGAGACTCGTTTGGGTCGATACACCGCACCTCGATGTGACCTATGCTTCATACGATGCCCCCCGGAACGTCCGAGGATCCCTCGTCCAACCGGCGCGAGCCTTAAACCTTTGACCTGATGAGCAACTTGAGCGACAATCGAATCGACATCCTGAAGATCGTGAACAATCCAGAAGGTGATCGCGACTATGTGGTCACGCACAAGACGGACGAGTTCACGTTCCTGTATCCACAGACCGATCAGCCCTGCTTTGCGAACGTGGAGATCGCGTATCATCCCGGTGACCACTGTCTGGAGATGATGTCACTCAAGCAATATCTGCAGACGTTCCGAGACGAAGCTCATTACTACGAGGCGATCACGAATTTGCTTCTGGACACGCTTGCGGGTCGTGTATGGCCAAAGCAGATGATAG
>CAYYGZ010000349.1:0-3232 GCA_964471275.1 uncultured bacterium
GCCTGCTCGGACTGGCGCTCGGAGTCGACGAGGGTGCCGTCCATGTCGAACAGGATGGCTTTGATGTTATTCGGCGCGTAAGTCATTGTGAAATAGATAGTTATGGTTTCGTGGTTTGTGCGTCATCCCTCAAACACCCCTCAATCTCCGACAGAATTTCAAAAGAGAGAGCGCGGATAGCGACCGTTGATGATATGGAACGGCCGGCAGTTCGGCGATCTCGATCTTGGCCAGGTCGCCGCAGGCCCTTGTCAGATGGCGGCTGTGCGGTCCTCTCAGGAGCACGCGTGGTTACGAATAGATCGAAGGTGAAGCCGCCACGGGGTGTGGGGCCATGGCCGGAGTGCACGGGCAAATCCCGCCCTAGAGGAAGTCCCTCGGCGGGCCTTCGGCTCCAGGTGGCCGCGTGTTCGAGAGCATTGAGAAAACTTCGTTGGAGGCCCGGCTCCGTGGCGGCGAGGGTCTATGTGACTCTCGCCTCTCGGGCGTTCTGGGGTCGCAATTCGGGCGGGCCGCCCAATAGGGGACGGGGGCCTTTACCGCTTCGACGGGATTGGGACCCCCATTCTGATAATCGGCGTGGGCGCAAGGAATCACCGGCGCTTCACTCCCACCAGGCAGGCGCGCCTCGGACGATCGCGCGCCGCTGCCGAGTTTCTATCACCAAGCCCTCCGTGCCGTGGTATGCCCTGCGTATAGGATTCTTCGAGACGACTGCCCCCAGGTAGATCCCATCTTCTCGAAACCATCGGAAGCGCTTGTTCTCCAACAGACCGAAGCCGGTCTGCCCGACGATGAGATCACCCCCGTCAAACGTGTCGATGATCCCGCATAGCAGCTCTTCGCGCAGGATGTACAGGCGGGTGTCGGTCAGGAAGTAGAGATAGTCGCCTGTATCTATGATCCGACGGGGTACCGCTCCGATGTCGTAGGCCCGAACCGCCTCACCAGCGTCATTCACCTCCACCACGCGGCCTGAGTACCCCGCCAGATAGGCTCCCGACTTCCTCCCCGCAAACGTTGCGGCATAGATCCAGTCCGCCGCGTCTACCTCTCCTCCTTCCACCCGCATACTCACCGAGAACTGCGTGCCATCGACTTCCGTCTCGAACTGACCGTGCTCCTTGTAGAATCGTGAATCCTCGGCGTCGGCAAGCATGCTCGCATCCAGACCAGTGAGCGCCTCAACCGCTGCTCCGAGATCTCTCATGCGAGCTCCTGCCTGGGGATCATCACGGTTGACATCTGGATGATATCTCTTTGCAAGCTGCCGATAGCGTCGTCTGACTTCATCAGGCGAAACAGGCAAGCTCAATTCCATGAAGGCCAGGGCCCTATCAATCTCCTGGCTCGTTTCGTAGTGTCCGCTACTCGCCGCAACCTGGGTCCACCCCTCGGCGAGCGGCAGTCGGGCACTCCAGATGGCCTCGCCGTTCATGCTCACGCACCAAGCTTCATCTACCCCGGTTACCAGATACATCGATCGATCATGTGACAGAGACACGCAGCGAAGGTGTCTGTGGAGCTCTTCATCAATGATGCCGAGACGACTCTGTAACGCCGAGATCTCCGGTGCCCCACGCATCGCAGTCTCCAGCGTGGGTGCGATGGCATCGTCATATGCGTGCACTACGCAATCTTTGGACATGGCGATGAGTCCACATCCCAATGCATTCACGCCAGTTCTGTAGACGCCATGCAGCAAGGGCTGGCCACCCAGAGAACACCCATTTCTGTCGAAACAGATCGCCGCAGCTGGGGCGCCGGCAAACTGCTCTGCGTTGCCCAGATCATCTAGCAGAGTCAGTCCGTCATTCGTTGGGTAGATGCGCCTGAAGGCCGTATCTGGTCGCTCCGTGACCGGCACCTTCTGCACCTCGGTGAGCTCCCAGGCATCTGTCTCCCGAACCTCGAAAAAGCCATCCACATCGCTTGTGATGCCCGCCTTGGTCTTCTCAGCCTCTTCCCATCGCGGAGGCGCCTTGGGGAGTGGGACGTAGTCGAGGGAGGACAAGTCAATGACCCCGATCTCACAAGCCTTCTTACCTTGGCGATGAGACAGGACCACACGCTCTGGCGTTCGATCGGATCGGGCTGTGTCGGGAAGACCCAGACTGTGGGTTCGCCCCTTCTTGGTGCGAACGATGTTTCCGGACTTTTCCAGCCACGATATCAGCGAGGCGATACGGCGGCCATCGTCACAGGCAACCAGCCCCTTCACCTGCGGCTGCAGGACCCCATGATTCGCCTCGACTGCGGCTAGGATCGATGCGAACAGATTCCTATCCTCGACGTGGCGTTCGACCTCAGATTGCAGATGACCTAGTTCGGGAACGGACTGAACTGTCTCCATCATCTCCTGAAGCGCCTCGTCGTCTCCCATCAGCGCCAGTATCGTGCCACCGCGGTGGATGGCGGGGAGACTGACATCAAGGGCTCCGTACTCCGACACGCAGCTACGTACGAAGTCCGGCAGTTGACGGATGTTATCTCGAGTTAGCTCCGCCGCCCGATCATACTCTCTTGCCGATATGGCCTCCTGCATTTCAGTCATGGTCAGGTAATACGAGCCATTGATGTCGGCTGAAGGTGCGCTGGTATCCATGGCGCTGGTAGCCGTGGCACCAGTGTCCACCACGGGTCGATCCAGATCGAATTCAGCCTGCAGACAGGAAATCCGAGCCTCCATCGTCTCAAGAGACTCAAATTCCAGGAACTCGTAGATCTCGGTCATCTCTACGAGTTCGGACAGCCTTTCCTGGGCGAGTTGGAGTCGAGATCTCCTCGTAGTCGAATTCTTGGACTCTGTGGCGATCCTGACCGACTCGTTGACGATCTCGGCCAACCTGCTGGCAGACTGACCAATGGCCTCGATATCTGTCGGAGTGAGCCGAGACTCGACAGGTTTCTCGCCGAAAAGTGCTGCGAACAGCCTGCTAAGAAGCCCCATCTGCACGTCACCTCCTGCAGACCATGTGTGATACCGCGCCTACGCCCCGCCCTCGCGAAACAGCTGCCGAAGGCATCAAACTTGAGGCGCTTCTCGATTGCATTACCCTATGACAGATTGGTGCCCCAACGCAAACGCGAATTCGCATCAACGACTACCGGAATCCAACAGGGCGGGTGATGGATGCCGACCTCTTTCAGAGCTGTGCATAGGCAAGCCATGGGGTCGTCTTCTAGAGGCTACACCAGGACCTTCCCTACACGGTGGTGCACTGTCTCATTC
>CAYYGZ010000350.1:0-3148 GCA_964471275.1 uncultured bacterium
CGGATCTCCTGCCAAGAACACACCCTTATGATTACAACACTATAGGAGGTCTCACTCATTCAGGGGGCCAATATGGATCGGGCCTGCTTTCTCGATCACTCCGGCAACGGCCGAAGACATCGACGCTTCATCCGTCACATACAGCGCCACTGCCATACAGACCTCGCAACTATGTGTGACCGACCCTCCGGGCCGGAGACCAATGATCCGTCCTCCGCCGCCATCGCCCTATGCCCGGCACCTCACGCCTTCCCCCGACCTGCCGATTTGCCAACCTACCGACTTGCCGCCTCCACCATGTCCCTCACCATATCCCTCAACCCAAACTCCGGCGCAAAATCCCATTCTTCCCTCGCCGCCGAATCATCAATCTCCCGCTCCACATCATCCAACACCCGCTGACGTTCCTCATCCACCCCAAACCTGATCTCTGCTCCCGGTACCTGCCTTCTCACTTCCTCCGCCAGTTCCCCTGCCGTCGGGCTCGGCTTCCCACTCGTCACCACATACATCTCCCGCTTCAGATTCTCCCCCGGCGCGTCTGCCAGCCGAACCGCGGCCTCTGCCGCATCCTTGTAGTACAGTATGGCGTGCCGCGTATCTTCCCTCACCCACACCGTGAACGGTTCTCCCTTGATCGCCGCCTCGACCATCCACGCGTTATACTGCGCCACCCCCGGCGTCTTCACACCCGATCCCACGACCCCCGGATACCGTATCCCTCTGAAATCGATTCCGAACTTCCGCTTATACCAGATTCCGATGTGTTCGCCGAAAACCTTCGTCACCCCGTAGAACAGGTTCGGTCTCTGCAGCGTCTTATCATCGATCGTCTGACCCTCGATATCCTTCCCGAACGTCACCATCGTCGACGAGTAGATCACCTTCCTGACATCGTGCTTCCTCGCCGCCTCCAGCACATTCAGCGTCCCGAGTGCGTTCACATTGAATGACGCCACGTGATCCGCCTCAGACGACACACTCAGCATTCCACCAAAGTGATAGACGATCTTAGGCCGATACTTCCCAACTACCTCCTCCACCCGTCTCGCGTCCCCCAGATCTCCCTGCTCAATCACAACACCGAGTCCCGCAACCCGCTCTTCGTTCGGCGTCAGATCGAACGCCACCACTTCTTCACCCCACGACACCAGCAACCGTATCACCTCGGCCCCGATGAACCCCGTCCCTCCCGTCACGATTACCATCTGTGTCTATCCGTGTTCATTTGTGGTTGCTTGAGAGCCAAAGGCGCAGGGAGCGTGGGGCAGGAAAAACCACAACGACAAGGCATCTTCTTCCCTGCTTTTCAATGGTTAATGGCTATTGTCCAATGGAGAATGCCGGCGATTCCCTTGCGACCTGTCATCAAAGCCCCATCATCTCCCTCGCCTCCTCCGGCGTCGCGACCCCTCTCTCCGCTTCGTCACTGATCCTGCCCATTCTCTTCACCAACTGCTCATTCGTCCCCAGCTCCCCATATCTGTAGTAGATGTTATCCTCCAGCCCCACCCTCACGTGTCCTCCCATCCCGATCGCCAGGATCCCCATCGGCAGCTGATGCCTCCCGATCCCCGCCACCGTCCACGTCGCATTGCCCGGTATCGACTCACTCAGATAGGTCAGCTGCCTGGCAGTCGCCAGCTGACTTCCCTTCGACCCCATCACAAAATCAAAGTGCAGCGGCGCCTTCACCAGCCCTTGCTTCAGCAGCAGCATCGCATTCTCGATCATCCCCGCTTCGAAGATCTCCATCTCCGGCTTCGTCCCCGTATCCTTCATCACCCGAGCCAGTGTCTCCACCGTTTCGAACGAATTCTGATAAACCTGATTCGGGAAATTCATCGACCCCGTCGTCAGCGACGCCATCTCCGGCTTGATTCTCCTGACCGGTTCCGCTCTCACCTCCGCATCCAGCTCCGCCCTTCCTCCCGTCGAAATCTGGCAGATCATGTCGGTCCGGTCCGTCACCTTCTCGTGGATCTCCTCAAAGATATCCGGATCCAACGACGCCTTCCCCTCCGAATCACGCGCATGCACGTGAGCAACACTCGCCCCTGCTTCCCGACACTTCACCGCCGCTTCCACAATCTCATCCGGCGTAATCGGTGTATTCGGGTTAATCTCCTTCGTCGGCACGCTACCCGTGAGCGCAACCGTGATGATCACCTTGGACACACAACCTCCTGTAAGGCAAAGGCGCAAACTGATCTATCTCGACGAAGCCGACCGACTGAGTGATCTCAAGGCACCGCCCGGGAACAAGCTCAAGCGACTGAAAGGAGACCGATCAGGCCAGCATAGTATCCAAATCAACGACCAATCTGCTTTCGCTGAACACGATCGAATGCAGTTGCTGTCCCGATCATCGATTATCACTAGCGAGTTCAGAACCGTGAATAAGCTCTCGGCCATACATCCGGGCGAGGTCCTGCTCTAGGACTTCATAAAGCCTCTCAACCTGGGCCAGTACCGTGTCGCCAAGGACATCGGTGTCCCGGCTCTCCGTATCAGTCAGATCGTGAGGGGACAGCGAGAAATTACTGCCGATACTGCTTTGAGGCTTGCCAAATACTTCGGCACCACACCCGGTATATGAGTCCGCCTCCAGGGACGCTATGACCTGGAAATCGCCGAATCCAGAATCGGCAAACAGATCGACCGCCAGGTATCTGCTCTGGATCACAAGTGGCCTGACGCTGGCACGATCACCTCTACCACCGTCGCCCAATCATCTATCCTCGATTATCACTCATCAATCTTTTCAGTTCTTCCTCCTCCAGCTGCTACCGCAGCGAACCGTCACATTCGGATCGTCATTGATAGAAACGATCACCCGCCTTTGACTCTTGTCCGTGCCCCTGCACCTCTGCTCCTCTGCTTGCTGTATCTGAAGTCGGCAGTGGGAAATGGGAAGTGGATGCATCTAACCCTCCGACATACCTTACCGGCAACTGAATCGTAAACGTCGGCCCTTCACCCAGCATACTGCTGATCTCGATACTGGCCTGCCCCCATCTATGTGTCCACATCCAGAGTTAGGATGCGGTTGCTAATACTGGTCTCTCGACTGTTTCGGGTGCAGGTGGTTTTTATCCCAATGAACTGTGCGGTCGGGCCTGATTGTACTCTCGCCGGCAGACCTCCG
>CAYYGZ010000351.1:0-3088 GCA_964471275.1 uncultured bacterium
AGGCTGGATGATCGTTTGACCCGCCACCAGCGCTGATTGAAAAACGTTCTGCTCTGACTGAAGTTCGAGGACCGTCTTCGACAGATCGGCATCTTCCGTTCCCGAAAGTGCGTCCGTCAGGTTCACCTCGAACCGTTCCAGCAAAGCGCGTTGGACCTCGACCCGCTCGGTTCTAGAGCCGAGCACGCCACGAACTTCCGAAATCTTGCCACGAGCCACTTGCATGTCCGTGATCGAACTTCGGATCCCGTCGATATCGTTACCATCGAGCGAATTTCGGAGGTTGAGCAGGGCGGTGAACACATTCTGGGCCCCCTCGAACAGATCCTGGCCCGCCACGTTGACCTTCACGTGGATGCCGTCCCCAACTTCCCTTACAATCCCGTTCGTTGTGTCGACATTCCCGATTCCCATCGTCTGCAACACATTGTTGTCATCGATGGCGATGTCGGTTCCCTCAATGTTCAGACGGTATGAAGGGCTTCCATTTCGCTGGGCCTCTTCGATCGTCACCGTCACGCCCGACGGCGAAGCGGCGTCGATCTTCGACTTGATCGTGTCCAGCGAGTCCGTTGCCAAGTTGAGATTGATTACCTGATCGCCTATCGTCACGTTGCCCGACGGAGGCGTCAGTTGCCCCAGGAGTGTGCCGATGGCCGTTGTCGTATCGTCAAAGCTGATGCTCGATCGCACGGCGTTGCCGATGGCCGTAACCGTTCCTGCTGCGTCTCGGATCTCCTGATACGGCTTTTCCAGCGTCTCTGTTCCGGCGAAGATGAAACGACCTCGGAACTTCGTCTGCGACATGCTGATCACCAACTCCAGAAGCTCGTTCACTTCCTTCGCCATGATCTCACGGTCGTCCGGGTTCACCGTGTCGCTCGCGCCGGCCACGGCGATGCCCTGAACATCGATGATCGTGTTGACCATGCTGTTCAGCGTCGAGTCGACGAAATCCATCTGACCCAGCGCTTCACCGATATTGCGCTGATACTGCTCGTTGTTCCGAATGTCGGAACGGAGCAGAAGTGAACGTGAAGCACCAGCCGGGTTGTCCGATGCGTTGTGTATCGTGACACCCGTCGCCAGATCTTGCTGATAGCGATCGATTCTCGCGAATGATCGTCTGAGATTTCCGATGAGTGTATCTGTCGCCACACCATCTGCTACGCGCATGGCAACCTCCCCTCATGCTGACTGATTATAGGACACCCGAATTTCGATTTCAAGGGCTAACGGACTTAAAGGCTTGTTATACCAATCTTTACATCCAACTGCAATGAACCGTAAAACGCGAAACCAACTTCATGAATAGGCCCTCCCGTTAGATGCTGAGTATGGCCTGCATCATCTGATCTGCGACCGTAACCATTCGTGCCGCAGCCTGGTAGGCTCTCTGGAAGATGATCAGCTGGGCTGCTTCCTCGTTGATCGAGACACCACGAAGGTTCTCACGGCGTGTATCGACCTGATTGAGGACGAGTCGCTGTCCCTCGGCAAGCGTGAACACATTCTTTGCCTCTGCCCCGATCTCACCGATAAAGTCACTGTAGAACTCCTCGACCGTCTGCGTGCCACCCCCAAAGATCTTCTCGAGCCGCACATCAGATAGGGCCAAGGCATTACTGCCGTCACCCGTTCCGGCCGTGATGCTCGCGTTGCTCGCGCTCGCCGCAGCGGTGGCGATCTTGTCCAGATTTGTGAGAATCGTATCCGCAACCCGGATGGTGCCAGCAGAGACGCTTCCCGCATCAAAGAAGAGGTTGCTCGACGAGCCGTCGATTCCGAATCCGGAGGCGTGCTGGATGTTGAAGCGGTCGACAAACACACGAGCCGTTTCGTCCAATGTGTTCTGGTATTCCGTCAGCTTCTCATCTCGTGTTTCCAGAATTCCGGCCAATTTCCCGCTGTTCACCACGACTCTCTCACCCGTAGATGCAAACACGAGGTCGGAGACAACCTCCCCGTCACGAACAAGTGGCGATACGGCCAGCATGTTCGCCTGTATCACGCCCTCGACCAACAGTACACCCTCACCAACGGCAGCGGTCACCGTTATGGTCCCGTTGGACCGTTCCTTTGCCGACACATCGATCAACGTAGACAGCTCGTCGATCAGGCGGTCCCGCTCATCATCGAGGTTACCGGCTACATCGGTCGTATTCTTCTTGTCGACCAGAATGCGTTCATTGAGGCGTGCGATCTCGACAGTCAGGCCGTTGACGGCATCGACTGTGTCCGAGAATTCCCTCTCCAGATCTTCCCGCATACGGGACAACTGCGCGTCCATCCGGTGAAACTGCTCGGTAAGCAGAGAACCCTCTTCGCGAACCGCAGCGCGGTTGGCCTGGCTCTCCGGGTTGTTCGCGAGATCCTGAAAGGCGTTGAAGAATCGGCTGAATGCACCGGTTAACGCGGCCCCCGAGGTCTGGTTAAAGATCGCACCCGTTTCCGTTGAACCACCGCCGGCGACCTCCGTGAAGATAGCCTCTATCGTCGACATAGAATTCTCAAGAAATTCCAGCCGCCCCACCTGCCCGGCCTCGTACCGATGCTGACGATCTAGAACAAAATCACGCGCGCGTGTCAACGATCCCAGTTCGACACCGGACCCAAGGCCGTTCAGGGTCAGGGATGTCTTCAGGGCTGCTCGCTGCCGGGAGTAACCGGGAGTGTTGACGTTGGCAATGTTATTGCCCGTCACATTCAGACCGACCTGCTGAGTTCGCAGGGAACTGATCCCGATGTTGATGATATTCCCGAGTGAGGACACGGTAACTCCTTAGGGCCCGATACGGCCTGCGGGCTAGAGACCCATCCGGCTGAAATCGACCTTTGGATAGTAGTCGGTCAGTTGCACGATGCGATGCCGTTGCTCATCCGTAAGCTGTGTCTGACCCCGACCTTGCATTCCGACATTTCGTCTCGTGTTCGTCCGTGGCGATCCTTGGACGGCTTCTGCGATCTGTTCCTCTGACGGGCTTACACCGGCAAAATCGAGAACCCGACGGACACAGGCTTCGTGATCAGTCTTCAATTCCTGATAGGTCATCCAGAGAAAGCGACAATAGCCCTGTTTCTCTGCATA
>CAYYGZ010000352.1:0-3031 GCA_964471275.1 uncultured bacterium
TGATATTTCTACTACGAGCAGAAGCTGCACGACCTCGACACGTTTAAGCCAGAGAGGATCCAGAATCCGGGATGCGTGGACGGGCAGAGAGCCTGTGTGAGTAATCTTGTGTTTCTGCGTAGGTATAGGAGGTGCACGGAGAAGTGTTGGGAGAAGCAGTGCTTGGCCGGTAGCGCTTGGTAGGGCGACAGAATACATCCTCAACCCAGCACCCATCTCGTCCTCATTTTTCTCCCGGAACGATCGCCTCGTGCGTCTCCAACAATCCCCGCAATTCGTCCAGCGGTACATCCCCGGGCGTCGTCTCAAGTCTGATCGCCAGGGCACTCGCCGCTCCTGCAGCCTGACCCATAGCCATTGCCGATGCCTGCACACGAAGCGCTGAGTTTGCCAGACGATCACTGCTCACACAGCGACCCGCGACGGCAAGATTCTGACTGTCTCTTGGGATGAGTGCGCGAAGTGGGATGGTGGCGACGGTACCTTCCGAAAGCGGTTTGGGCTTGATGCCATCCTTTTCGTGGAGGTCGATCGGGTAGAAGGAGTATGAGACGGCATCATCGAAGATACGACCGGTAGTGTAGTCTTCGTGTGTGACCTGGTAGTTGCCAACGATACGGTAGGTCTCGCGAACGGCGGTTTCGGGCTGCGCGCTTAGGACTCGGGCCTCCTCACAGCCAGGGAGCGAGCGAACGAAGCGGAGGATCCGGAGGAGAGAGGCGCGGCCGTCGACGTTGGTCCGGGAGTGCGTTTCGGCAGTCGACGCATCTGCGTGGTGAACGTGCTGGGCGTTTTCGCCGCCGGATCTCAGGTAGCTGACGAAACGGACATTGCGATTGTGGACGTCGCCGGGCCTCAAGCGGCCGTCGTCGTAAGCTTCCAGGAAACGCTTCTGAATGAGGTCGGTATCGAGCGTATCGACGTCGTAACCACCGAGTTTGAAGATCAGGGTCCCGGGCTGGATCTCTTCTTCACGCAGTCGGGGGTAACCGGCCAGGTGGACGATTTCCGCGCCACCCGTGCAATCTATGATTTGCTTCGCCCGGATTGTGCGTCTCACATTCTTGCCTACGGTTTCGACCTGCCAGCCTCGGTCGGTCTCCGATACCACAGACGGCGACTCGTAGAAATGCAGGGCAACACCCGCCCCTGTCGCAGCCTCCTCTGCGACCGCCGCGTAGACCGGTCCATTGATCCGAATCTGATGCATCCAGTGTTGCTCGGGTCGTTTGCTGAAGTCCGGAAGCGTGCCGCTGTCCAGGTTCACGGCTCTTGTTACCAGCTCCCAACCGATACCAGCGATGACCTGTCGCTCCCACGCGTGGAACAGACCGGGGAACGAGACTCCTCCCGTCGTGGTGACTCCACCCAGCTGGCTTCCAGCCTCAACCATCCCGGTTCGCAATCCTGCGCGGCCTGCCTGTATCGCTGCGATCGTGCCTGCAGTGCCGCCACCTATAACGAGAATGTCGAGGTTTTCGGCGATGGGGTCGGTATAGGTAATAGGTCTATCCTTCCACAACTGTGTTGGGCATAGGTCAAAGGGCAGGTGCCCCATTCTGAAGCGCCATTCTTCTAGCCAGCATTATGCGTTTGACCGGACGTCTGCAGGAAGTAGGCCGCTTAGTACCGCGGGGTCGCGGGCTGAGCTCGGCAGTGATTCCCTCCCTGTCGGCTTGTACTCTTGCACCGCCCATTCAGACATTGGTTGATACCGCTGACAGTTCGTTCGCACGGATCTCGTCAAAGCGTGGTTCAGCTACTGCCGAACAGGAGATGGTGAAGGTGGGAGGCCAGCTCCACGCCGGGACATGCCCGTCAGCCCCACCAGCTCTCACCTTCCGCCAGATGCGCTTGGGCAACCTCCGGGTTCAGATCGACACCCAAGCCCGGCTTTTCCGTGATCCTGATGTGCCCGTTTTCGATGTAGGGTCCATCGAGGATCAGCAGCTCATCCATCCAATCGTCTTTTCCTGTGATTGTTTCACAGGCGATAAAGTCGCGAATCGATCCTGCCCACTGGCAGGTCGCCCACGTGTTGAGTTGACTGCCCGTGTTGTGCGTAGCCATAGGGAGCCCCCAAACCTCAGCCATGTCGGCAATTCGCTTGTTTTCGAGGAAGCCGCCACTGTTGCGTAGATCCGGATGCAGGATGTCACACCCCTGGTGGACGATGAAATCCGAGAATTCGTGTCGCCGCCACAAGTTCTCGCCCGTGCAGATCGGGACCGGAGAACTGGCGGTTAACCGTTTCCAGCTCTCCGAATGGTTCACGATCATGGCGTCTTCGAGCCATACCGGTTTGATCGGAGCGACGGCTTCTGCGATCTGGATGGCGGTGCGTACGTCGTATTCCCAGTGGCAGTGGACCATGATGTCGTGGTCCCAGCCGATCGCTTCGCGGCAGTTCGCGAAGCCTTCTTCGATCTGTCGCAGCTCCCGAACGGTCAGCACCCGGTTTGCGGGATCGCGACCTGCGTCGGTATCCGGCGTCGTGTGAGGGAATCCGAACTTGTGGCAGGTGATTCCCGCCGGGGCCTCATTGACCCGCTCTGCCCACTCCTTACACGAGGCTCGATCGAGAATGTCCCGCGGATGTGCGTGATCGTAGATCCGAACCTTGTCGCGAAATTTCCCTCCCAGCAGCGTGGTCGCCGGTACCCCCAGGATCTTTCCGGCCAGATCCCACAGCGCCATCTCGATGCCGCTTGCCGCCCGCATCAGGGCGTGTGCCGAGCCGTCCGTTCGACTAGCCCCCGCCCAACCGGTTCCCGGATCCGGGTTCTGCCCCATCAAGGTATAGAGCACGTCGATCGTCAGGGGGTTCTGTCCGATGAGAGTCGGTTTGATCGCCTCGATCTGCTCCTTCACGCCCGCACCCGGACTGCCATAGGCCTCACCGATTCCGTAGAGGCCGTCTTCGGCGATGACTTTGACCAGCGTGTAGCTCCGTTGTCCCTGAAGCATCATGACCTGTATGTCGCGGATCTTCTGGCGACCTGCATCGGTCTCGGGTAAAACTTGGGGTTCT
>CAYYGZ010000353.1:0-3005 GCA_964471275.1 uncultured bacterium
CTGCGTCAGTCCCCCGTCGATCCGACCACGATGTTCCGGATGCCGTGGTCCCTCACGGACAACGTGCTCAGCTGGTTGGAGCCCACCAAGAAGTGCAACCTGACCTGCGAAGGCTGCTACTCGAGGAACGATCCGAACAGCGAGAAGAGCCTCGAACAGGTCCGCTCGGATCTCGACATCTTCACGTCGAAGCGCACGGTCGATTCGATCTCCATCGCCGGAGGCGATCCCCTCACCCACCCGGACATCGTCGAGATCGTCCGGATGATCCGGCACGATTTTGGGCTCAAGCCCATCGTGAACACCAACGGGATTGATCTGGATCAGGCGATGCTGGAGGCCCTCGTCGACGCGGGGGTCGCGGGCTTCACGCTCCACATCGACAGCGGTCAGAAGCGCAAGGGCTGGCACGGCAAGAACGAGCTGGAGCTGTGCGAGCTGAGGGACCACTTCGCCCAGATGATCAGCGATGTGGATGACATCGGCTGCGCCTTCAACATGACGGTCTACCGCCACACTGCGAAGTACGTGCCCGACCTCATGGACTGGGCGGCGAAGAACATCCATCGCGTGCAGACGATGGTGTTCATCCTGTTCCGCACCATGCGCAGCGAGGAGTTCGACTACTACGCCCACGGCACCAAGATCGAGCAGGACGACTCGGTCTACCTGGACCAGGAGCTGAACGAGGTTCCCCTGACCACTCCCGAGGTGGTCGAGCTGATCCGCACCCGGGAGCCGTCGTTCATGCCGGCGGCCTACCTGGGCGGCACGGTCGACCCCAGCTCGTTGAAGTGGACGATCGGCGCTCGCTTTGGCGACGGCGAGCGGATCCATGGCTACGTGGGGCCCCGCTTCATGGAGTTCGTGCAGAACGGACACCACATGCTCACGGGCCGCTACCTGGCCTACAGCAAGCCGAGCGTGACCTCCATGGGTCGGTCGATGTTGCCTCTGTTCGGCGTGTTCGACCGGGGCGTGCGCAAGACCGCCGGACGCTGGCTCGCTTCCAGCATCATGCACCCCACTCGGGCGGCGAAGACGGTGCACGTACAGTCGGTGCTGATCATCCAGCCCATCGACCACCTGGCCGACGGGCAGACCAACATGTGTGACGGCTGCCCGGACATCACCGTGCACAACGGCGAGCTCGTCTGGTCCTGCCGACTCGACGAGCGGGTGCAGTGGGGCTGCTTCCTGCACGCCATACCGCGGGAAGGGGCTGCGGGCACGCCGCAGTACAAGGGCAAGAGCGCCGCCAAGGCCAAGTCCCCGACGAAGGCCAAGCCCGTGGGGAAGGCGAAGCCGGCGACCAAGGCCAAGCGGGCGAAGGCCAAGCCGCGCGCCAAGGCCAAGAAGGCCACCCCGCCCAAGGCCGACTGATGCCCCGGGTCACCTTCGCTGGCGACGGCCGCGAGGCCGATGTGCCGGTGGGCGCATCGATCCGACAAGCCGCCAAGGCAGCGGGTGTCTGCCTCTACTCGGGCATCTTCAAGCTCGACAACTGCCACGGGCTGGGGCTGAGTGTCGGGTGAAGGTGGTGCAAGGGGAGGAGCACCTCACCGAGCCGGGCCTCCGGGAGCGCTGGGCGGGACGGCCTCGGAGCAGTCGTGAGGCCGCCCGTCTCTCGGACGGCCGCCGCACAGACAAACAACACGCCGATGGTCGCGACAGCCGGCATCGCGGCGCCGCTCAAGGCCTCCTGTGGAGTCAGTACACCTGTGACCACCAGGACGCACAACCCACCGAACATGCACATATCGGGCGGAAAACGCTCGCGCGCCATCGTCACGGTGGTCAAAAAGATCACGACCAGGGTAAGCCAACCCTGCCATGAAAGCGCCATCAATTGGTCCATTATAACGAGCACAGAGCCTATTGCTCCCCTATTCCTTGATAGGAAGCGGCGGGACCAATCGTGCCCGATATCGACGGGGTCACTCTTCGGGTGCCCCTGCCTCCGCCTGCTTGCTCTCCGCTCCCCGGTCCGGCCGCTGGGCCAGCTTCCGCTTCGCCACCGTTCTCACAAGCGATGGGTCCCGCATGAGCCCCAGCAGCGGGTTGTCCGCGGAGAAGACGAAGCTCGTGTTCTCCGTCAGAGAATCCTCGTACAGCTCGAGCATCTTCAGGAACCGGAAGAACCCCGGGTTCGAGTTGAACGCGTCCGCCTTGATGGCGATGGACTGCGCGATCGCGTCGCCCTGCAGCTCACGCACCCGGCGGTCCTGCTCCCCGACGATCGCCCCGATCTGCTGTTCCTTGACCTGCTTGATCGTGCCCGAGCAGGTGCTGCCGAGCTTGTTGTAGCGGGCGATGTCCCGCTCCCGGTCCTTGGTGATCTTGCTCGTGATCTCCGCGTGCACCTGGGGCGAGTAGTTGAGGTACTTGAAGTGCAGGTCGAGGATCTCGATCCCGAACTCCTTCTGCAGCACCTCGTTGGTCGTCTGGAGGATGTTCGCCACGATCTCCGAGCGGAGCGCCCTGGCATCCTCCGTACCGGTCGCACCGATCGAAAGGACGGCGATCGCGTCGTATTCGTCGAGCATCTCCCTGATCTCCAGGTTCGTCGCCGGCTGGCACTCGGGGTAGTCCACGAACAGGAATTTCAGGTCCGACGCCGCACGCGCGGCAAAGCTGCGCCCCTTGTCCCGGACGATGGAGGCCAGCCGGTTCTCCCGAATCGCGGCCTGGATCCGCTTGGTGACCACCGAGTCCATGCTGCGGTGGGCCCGCTGGTCGTCCCTGACGGCCGTGTAGAACCGGGTGGGCCCGCCGAGCGACGGGTCAATCCGCCAGCGGGCGAACGCCGTGAAGTCGATCGGCTTGAGCTCAGCCGTGTTCGTGTTGCGGGCGATGTCGTCCCAGCCGCGGACCCGACTGTCGAGGTAGCGCGTGTCCTGCACGAACGGAATCAGGAAATAGACTCCAGCGTCACGCTTCTCGTCGATGGGCTCGCCGAATTGGGTGACCACGACGAACTGATCCGGGCGCACGATGTAGAACGA
>CAYYGZ010000354.1:0-2995 GCA_964471275.1 uncultured bacterium
GTGCTCTGGTATGTGTTTGCGTGGTATGGCTATCTGCTTGTTCTGGATGCAATGACTTTCTACCTGACAGGCAATTCGCTTCTGCACGATTCACCCGTCCGTTTTCTGTCTTACCTTCTCCTATCGGTGCTTTTCTGGTTCGTCTTCGAGCTGTATAACGTTCGGCTCGCGAACTGGTATTGCGTTTACGCTTTTCGACCCGCGTGGGGCCGCCTTCGCCACAGTGCTTCCTGCGTGCTTCTTTCACACGAATCTACTTTCTACGCTGAGATGCTGGCAGCACAGGGAGTGGACACCCCTGGAGAATGGCAGGACGTGGTTGCACGTGTCCTGGATGATGGGCGTCCTTTGCTGCTTGCTTCCGCTGGTTCTTTCCCAAACCACCGTTATACTGCCGTGGGGAGTATTGCTCGGCATGCCAGAAGCGGTCTGCTGCAAATGAGGTCTGCCATCGCTGATTCGAGACCTGAAGGCGGGGCGGCCAGCCCGCGTGCTGCGGCTTCTCGCGGGTGGGGCTGTTGCGGGAATCGTCAGGAAGTGCTTCAACTATTTGGCGAGGTGCAAGTGGATCTATACCGTTCCGGGCATGACCGACTGAAAGATCTTTGAAATGCCGATTCTCAGATTTCCTGTCCTGGCACTGAATGCTCAGTCGACGTATATGCTCGTTGCACACGTCTGGGCGAGCGGCCGTACCGGAATACGAGTGTCAATCATCGCTGCCGGCGTCGGCCTAAAAGTGACCGGACACGCTCTGATGATGCGATACACAGTGCGGTCGCACTGTCCCCTTCTCTCGGAACTGCCTGGAAGACGTCGTGAGACGCTCGACGTTTGATCAATTGAAGAATTTGCGAGTCTGTCTCCTAGAGCATCTACAGAGGAAGCTGATGCGGAGTTTCATGATGCGTGTTCGATCGCGCGCATGGCTTTGCACAAAGGAAGGGGCATAGAGAAGGCGCGTCACTTAATCACGCTGGGATACAAGCAGGCAGGCGACACGCAGGATCCGGAGTTTCTGGATCTGGTTTCACGAGGTTAGAACGGGGTGAGCAGAGCCGAAGCGCTGGCGTGGGTCCGTGCGTCGGGAAAGAGGTTTCGAAGATGACAGTTGAGAGATCGGCAATCATCCTGTGCGGCGGGGCCAGCGTTCGGATGGGTCAGTCAAAGGCTCTTCTCTTGTTCGACGGGGAAGCCTTGCTGTCACGCGTCTGCAGGGCAGTATCGGGATCCGTAGATCGAATCGTCGTCGTTTGTGCGCAGAATCAGGAGTTACCCAAACTGCCGGAGGGGTGTGTTTGTGTAACGGATGACCTCCCGGACGCCGGTCCCCTGGCTGGCCTGAAGACAGGACTCGACGTGCTGGGAGACTCTGGCGGTTACACATTTGTTTGCGGTTGTGACCACCCCTTCCTGACAACCGCGTTCATCTCAGATCTGTTGTCAAGCTCAGGGGGCACCGAGGCTGTTGTTGTGAGGACTGATCGTCCACAGCCTCTTTGTGCGTGGTATCGAAATGTTGCTCTTCATCAGGTTGCCGGTATGCTGGCATCCGGCGAGCGCCGGCTCAGCAGGCTCCTTGATCGCCTGGATGTCAGAGAAGTGTTTGTGGATGAACTGGCTGACCGTAGAGCTATGCTGAGCGTGAACACCCCAGAGGAATACGAAGCCGCAGTGCGGCTGGCGCGAACGTCCGGACAGAAGACGTAGCCTTGACGGACAAAAACAGATCTGGGTCTCGGAAGCGTAATGGATAGGATTGAGGCTCGTATCTGGGCGAGTAACGCGGACTATAGGCTGTCTCTACGGAGGCAGTCCTTCTTCTGGCTCAGGAGGTCCTGCGGAGGTTCTCCTGGCTCCGGCGCACCTGATCTGCCATAGCAGGATCCCGATCCCATACCGAAAGAAATCGTTCATAGTGAAGGATCGGGAAGGGACAGTAGTAGCTCGTGCTTCTCTCCGTCGCAATGCTTTGCCAGAAAGCACTGGTGAAGACCTCTATGGGCGATATGGATCAAACCAGCTCATTCGCCTCGACTACGTTGTGGTTGTAATAGGTAAAGGCGTTTCTCAGAGCATTCCAGTAGGGCAGGAGGCAGGCGATCAGGATCACGATGAGTGCGGGTATCCGGCGCGACCGTCGAGACAGGTGGGGGGGCATGAAGCACTTTCCTTGTCGGGTTGCGGATACTTGGTCCTATATAGGGTTATCGTCCCTTTTAGGATCAGTTTTAGCTTTTCGAATTAACATTATCCGTGGCTGTTCTGTGCAAATGCCAGTAAAACAACTAATTAGCCCATCTGGCACACCGTCCCGCTGGGCACGTAAAGCGTAACCCCTTGTCAGTGCAGAGATTTGCATTATCTTTTCCGCCGTTAAGAGACAGTCCCGCGGACCGCCGAGAGAACACTGAGGAAGGCGTTGGATATGGCAGAGCAACCCAAGATTACGGCTTATCTCAAACCGACCTGCGGTTGGAGCCGAGGCATCCGAGCCGTGCTGCAGAAGTATGGGCTGCAGTTTGAGGACAAGGACATCATCAACGTGCCCGAGAACTATCAGGAGATGGTTCAGAAGACGGGACAGCCCTACCAGCCGTGTGTGGAGATCGGTGAACAGATGCTGGCCGATGTGAGTGGTGAAGAGCTGGAATCCTGGCTCGGACAAAATGGTTTTCAGGCGGGTGGCCCGGAACCGTCAGTGCCCACAGACAGGTCCTGCACCGACGAAGAGCACGAGGAAATGGCAAAGGCCGAGGAGAGTCAGCCCGTAGAGATTTCCTTCCGGCCACAACGGTAGAAGTGATTTTGGAATGATTGCAAAGGAGGGGCGAGACGAGGAAGTCTCGTCCCTCTTCATGTATCCATAACGACGATGCTGGGGAGGTTGCGATGCTTCTGCTCCTGATCCAGACCGTAGCCGACGACAAACCGGTCCGGAATCTCGAATCCGATATACTCCGGCGTGACCTCGACCTCTCTTTTTGACGGCTTG
>CAYYGZ010000355.1:0-2983 GCA_964471275.1 uncultured bacterium
GGCCGAACCAGTTATACGAACCCACTACCTGTTCCAGATCGTAATCAACCATCGTTATCTCCTCACCGGAGAAACGCCATTGCGGTCTTTAGCCTTTGTGCCGCGCTTGTCGTGACGGCCCTTGCCCAAAATATCGGCAACAAAGGAGAATTCTGGCAGAAGCATCCGTTTAACATGGGATAGCTCATTAAAAGTGAGCGCTCTGGCAAACCGTTCCCTCACGACATTTCGCACCCTGGCGTTCTTGCAGGCGACGATAATGCGGACAAAACCGGCTTCAAGATCAGCCTGAACATTGCGAACTGCATTAGCCGGAGAAAGCTCTACTTCTACAGCGACAGGACCACCCTTCGCCCGGAACCCTACATCGGCGCTTTTACCGTTGAGGTTCATCTCAATAACCGCGTCATATCCTTGTGAGCAGTAAAAACCGTGGATGTGTTTCTGCCACCACCAATGCTCGGCGGATGTGTTCATGGGGCGTCGGCGGGGAGGCTTTTTGCCAAGCACCGCGTAACCCTTCTCCGTCAGTTCAAGGAACTTGATGATACCGCCTGTTTGTTGTCCGAGGTTGACCGCAACCTCCTCAATCAATCCCGTTTCCATGAGACCCTTCTTGATCTTGTCCGCCTTGAAGATGGAAAGCCCTTCACCTTCCCGGTGATCCCGAACGGCATAAAGAGGATGCTTGAAAACCGAGATCAGATAGGAGCGCTCTTCCTCGCTCAGTATTTGCGATTGGTCGTCGTGTTCCTTATCCACATTGAATTGGGACTTTTTCTTATGGGCCGGTTTCTCCGCCTCCCTCTCCACACGCGCAATAGCATTGAGGGATAGCGCCCCAAGAGGCTCACGCATTTTCAACGCCACCTCGTAGTCCGACAGGTACCCGTCGTTCAGCACGGCGGTATTTGCGTCAAATGGAACGATGGAGCGTTTCATGACATCCCCCGCACCTTCGGAACACGGAATTCAAACGGCGACAGACGCGGCAGGCTGGCTACCGCCTCCCCCACATCAAGCTTGAGTAAATGATGGCGTTGATCATCGCTCAACGCCATCGCATCCCCCATGGCCTTGAGGTCTCTTCCAGAGCCTAATCGAAAACATATCTTGACGTTTGAGTGGGCCATGACAGCGGCATCCAAATCAGAGGGAGATTGGTCCGCCAGCAACAAGCCCAGGCCTGCTGAACGTGATTGCCCCATCAATGACGCCAAGGCCTGCGCTCCCATGGCATCGTTACGCAGCTTTGGGAAAGCGGAAGCGGCTTCGTCAATCTTGATAAGGTTACGTAACCGACCGGACTGGTTACCCTGGGCCATGCGGTAATAGAACAACGCCATCAGCATGGCGCTGATAAAGAACCGTCCCTGACGTTCGGTAAAACCTCGGATTTCAAAGACGACGTGGCTCTCAGCCAGGGTTTCCAGGCTCACGCCTTTGGTGTAAGCGCCAAAGTTGGGGGCGATAGCGAGCCAGGATTCAAGCCGGTTCAACAGGGTGTCGCGGTATTGGGCGAAACGTGAATATCCCCGGGATTTCATGCTCTTGAGGCGTTCCAGAACATCGGCCAGGGTCGGATATCGTTCACTGTCCTCGAACACACCAAATTCGCCATAAAGGTCCGTCAATACTTTGTGCAACAAACCTTCGGAGGCATCCATCAAGGCATGGCATTTGGCAAAGGTTACGGTGATGGCCGTCAACCATTCATGGGGATCGACACCGGGTGGCGGTTGACAGAAATTCCAGGCCAGATCACGACGCGCATTAAGGACAAGGGTTTCCGGCTGCCAATTCAGGTAAATGCGGGATTCCGTTTTTTCGCGATCAAAGCTCCAAACCGGACACATGCGCATGGTTTGCAGAACCGTACCGTGGAGCAAATTCGATTTGCCTGAACCGGTACTGCCAACAACAAAGACATGGCGGGCTAAACCATCCAGGGGATAAAGAACCGGAACGCCTGTTTCCGCCGTATGGCCAAACAACACGGCGCGGTTAGGATCGATGTCTTGAAGCAACTCTTGTTCCCGTGCCAGTTTGTAGGGCGACGGGCGCACCAGTTCCTTCGCCGCCGATACCTGTAAGTGGGAGATCAACTCACCGGTTAAACGTTCATCGCCGGTGACGGCGGAAGCAAGAATCCATTTCTGGATATATTCTTCGCCCTCCAGGCCAGCCGTTCTGGCGTAGTCGACAAGGTGTTCAGTACGGGTTACAAATTTGCGTTTGCGGATCATGGCCTACCTCATCACCATTGGCGGTGACGGCGGAGGCGGAGACCGGCGTAACATCCAGGCCAAAACCCTGAAAACAGCGATCAAGAGCCACTTGATCGTATGGAACGAGCCATAGAAAACCCAGCCCATTCCTTTCAAGGAAAGCCACCCCGCCGTCTTGGCGAATTCAATCCACCAGCAATGACGGCAATAAACGGATTCCTTGAACCGGTGCGCATGGGTCTGACAGACGATACGCAAACAGTGCGAGCAGCGAAGATTTCCACAACGTGAACATAAGGTGTTAAAGCAGCCCTTCTCGGAACACACGCTGATGAGTTCAGATGGATCGCGTCCGACGATATGGCAACACCCCGCTACCTGAACGCGGACCTCTTCGTGGGTCACGGCACAACCGTGCTCGTCCAGGACCGTGGTTTCACGACTGGCGAAGACTTTGCCGCTATCGTCGGCGGGAACCAGAATGTACTCTCGGGTTCTCGTGGCCAGTGGTTGATGACGGGGGTCGAAAATGTCGGCCATGGTTTTACCTCCCGGAATCGGAGTTCGGTTTCATAAAGTCCAAGATCGGATTGGGTGCCATCGGATCGAATTGTTCGGATGGGGTCATCGGATCTATTTGCGGAGCCGGGTCCATGGGACCGGCGGGTTGCGGAGCCGACGAAGGATTGGGATTTGTATGCCAGGGTTGGTCGGCAAAGAATTGGGCATCGTAATCGGCAAGAGACGATCCCGGC
>CAYYGZ010000356.1:0-2942 GCA_964471275.1 uncultured bacterium
GCCGGTGTCCGGGGATGAGATTGTCATCCCCGGACACCCACCGAACCTCTTTGATCACCCCGCCTCTCAGGTTTCCTGGGCGAAGTGCTTATCTATTTGCTTTCTGGAGTTGCGACAGCAACTCCAAGCAACGCAAAGCGTTGCCGAGTTGCTCTAGAACTTCAACCTGAAGCTGAAGTTCAACTCACGCGGACGATCCAGATAGTTGGAGATGTCGTTGACTTCTCCATACGTGGCGAAATCCCCGCTCGTCGGCTCAAGACCGATGATCCCGTAATTCTGCCACCGGATCTGGTCAAAGTCGACATCGAGATCATCAGCAGCACCGGAATTGGCAACTGCCT
This sequence comes from uncultured bacterium, assembly GCA_964471275.1. Taxonomy (GTDB): domain Bacteria; phylum Latescibacterota; class UBA2968; order UBA2968; family UBA2968; genus UBA2968. The sequence continues at coordinate 345 of CAYYGZ010000356.1, forward strand.
GTCGTGCATCCTTCTGGTTGAACAGGTTGTACACCTCGACCGCCAGAGTGAAGGAGGCACCCGAGGACATTCCGATCTGCTTCTCGACGTTCAGATCCGTACGTGTATGGACAGGGCCATACTCGAAGGAATCTACACCACGGATCAGTCCCTGGAAGGCAAACGGTGTTCCCGTGAAGACACGGTAGACCATGTTTGCCCGAAGACTTCCAAGTGCCTGGCCACCCCACGGGCCGAACTGAGCCGGTGTGGCGAACATAAACGTCAAAGAACCGAAGGCCCGGCGATCCACGTCGTCATCCGGCGTGTTTTCACCGGTCGAACGGGCGTTGTGACGCACCAGAAGGTTGGCCTCACCTGAACCCGGATAGTTCGGGTCTGCGGTGACGCGCTCCCAGTATTTCCGGTCGTCGTCATTGTACTGATCTGTAACTACTGTACCGTCCCACCGTTCGTAGCCATCTGCAGCATAGTGCCCGATCCACGGGATCCAAGCCCAGGAGGTCAGACGATCCTGTGAACCATCATCAGCACGAAGCCGATCATTCGCGTTGTGACCGAAGGCTTCGCGATCGGATGCGCTCAACGGAACCGGAATTTCGGCGCCAGTGGAGGGATCCACCGTGTGCTCGAGCCAGTAGTGGCCTCGTGCCACGAACAGCGAGTCCGGGTTTATGTCGCTACGTGGGACAGAGAATCCACCTTCGTCAGCCCACTGCAAGTTGTAGGCGAGATTGAAGGCAAACATGTTCGAGAAGCCCTTCTTCAGGCTGAGCTCGAACCCTCGCGTATCGCTGATATCTCCGTAGGACCAGCCGCCTTGACCAGGAACGTAGGCACGCGCAGCTGGATCCTGCCATTCGATCTGCAGGGTCCGGAGCTGATGGCCGGCGCTCTTGTAATAGCTCGTAACACTGGCGACATAGTCAGCGACGAAGTTCCAGTCAAGACCAAGCTCGAAGTTGACGGTCTCTTCCGGGGGAAGTCTCTGATTCGCTGCGTGGTGACGGCCCGTGTTGGAGTTGAACGCATTCCAACGCTCACCCGTATCGATCGTCCCGTTGCCGTTCAGATCGCTGTCCGACGAGTTCTGGCTCTGCCATTCGTTCCGGTAGAGCTGCTCGAAGTTCGGCATCTGCGTGAACTTGCCGTAGAAGAACCGGACAAGTGACTTGGACGTGATCGGATGTGAGATACCCACGCGCGGGCTCAGACCGGAAATCGTCCCGGCTTCGATCTCGGGCACGTTCCGCACCCGGGTCATGCTCTTCCACATCGGCGACTTTCCACCGAAGTAGGCCTGCGCATCAGTGACCATTTCCTTCGCCTGCAGCGCATCAACACGCACACCGGCGTTTACGATCATCCCCTCGAACTCGATCTTATCCTGCAGGTAGGCGCCCCACTGAATCGGGTTCACGCCGGTCGTGCTCTGGCCTGGGAAGAAATCGACCTGGTCATATGTCTTGGAATACCAGCGGACCGTCCGGTTTGAAGGACCATCGGAAAAATAACGCTGCCAGGAGTTGTTAAAGCGCGTCACTTCAAAACCGGTCTTCACAAAGTTCTGCTTGTTGATCTGACTCGACAGGTCACCCTTGAGAGCCAGACGATTCCGGGTAAAGAGTTCCCAGTTTACGACTTCGCGGAAAACAGTGTAGAAACCGGAAACGTCTTTTGTCGGGTTGCTCGTGATGCTGGTCTCTGGTGTGGCCGAACCGCCGCCCGTCGGGAGGCCGGTCGTGTCACGCGTAGAGGACGACATCGACAAACGCAACTCGTAGAACGTCTTCGGTGACAGCGAGTGCGTGATGCCTGCCCACGCCAGGTTGTCGACATCTTCGCGACCACCGGCAGGCGCCGGCACGACCAGGAACAGATTCTTGCCGTCGTTCCGGAGGTCAAGCTGACCCCCTTCTGACGGACCCCGGTTCAGACCTTCACGCTTGTCGTAGAACCCACCTACGCGAACTTTGACCGTAGGCGAAGCCGTATACGACACCTTGAGGTTCGTGTTCGTGTTGAACGGCGTCGTCAGGTTGGCACTCGGGAAAGTCGCCGCTTCACGACGATACTTGGAACTGGCGAAGAACGTGAGGCTCTCTGCCAGCGGCCCACCCAGGTTGGCCTCAACAAAATGACCCGCCGTGCCCGTGTAATCCAGACGCTGGTGCGCCGGAACGGTCGAACCATCCGGGAGCGTTACCGTCTCACCGATCCATTCAGGGTTTTCCCAGTCATTGCGGCCGCGATGGATCGCACTGTCATAGACATTCGCGCCCCAGTGCTTCTGGCCCGGGGGCTGGAACTGGTAATCGACAAGACCGGAGTAGGACTGGCCACCTTCACGTGTCACGAAGCTTACGACACCGGCCTGGGCGTTGCCATACTCGGCTGACATACCACCCGTGACAACCGTCATCTCCTGGATGGAACTGCGGTTCACGTCGCGATACACACGGACGTTTCCGTCAGTCGAGTTGAGTCGAACACCATCCACGAAGTAGGCGGTGTCCTCGGAGCCACCGGCGCGGATCGACACATCACCGTCGACACTCACACCGGCCTGGAGCTCGATGAACTCCGAAGCCGAACGAA
>CAYYGZ010000357.1:0-2935 GCA_964471275.1 uncultured bacterium
ATACGGACACCGTCTCAATGGATAGCTGACCCGCGTTCCTTCCGAGGAGTGCGAAGATCGCATCTGCCCGACCACCTGCTACCTGCTCACGCAATACGTGATCGACGTCTAGTCGGCTCTGCAGTCCCGAGAGTCTTGCCTTTCGGGACTCGTAGTCTCGCTTTGCAACCACGAGCGAGCTTTGAAGGGCCCCGCGCATTTCAGGGCTCGTACTGATTTGAGGTGTCTGCTTCAGGAAGTTCGCAGTCACAAGCCCGACTGCGATTGTGGCTCCGAGCGCGAGGATGATGAGTGCCAGGATGATTCTTGCGCGAAGAGGGAGGTGTTTCACGGGGATTCCCCTTCCGGTTCATCCGGCTGGTCTGGTGTCGATATCTCCGCCGGCAGGTCGTCTTTCCAGAATCGGGCAATCTCGACCCAGTCGTGATCATCGCTCTCCGGCGCGAGTGAGAAGAAGAGTTCCAGCACGCTGCCTCTCTCGAGCAGGTTCAGCCACCTGCGTGTTTTCACCTCCTGCTCAGGGGATATCGGATTCACTACCGTCCGTACCCGAAGCACAAACGGTGCCGTGTCATCAGACAGAACGGCGAGTGGGACACCATCCAGATCTGAGCAATACCGTGTGGCCTGGACGAGGTCCCTCGTTGTCAGCGTGTCGGGTCGGCTCAATCTCCTCAGGATTTGGTATCGGCCTTCCCAGATGTCGTGGTCGAGCCTTAGATTCAGGAGTTTCCGTGTCGATTTCGCCGGACCGACTGGCTCGAGGAGAAACTCGTAGCTGATCGAGGTTGTCATCCCCGATGCGATGGCGTCCTGCGTACGGGCGGAGAACAAGGAATCGACACGGAGATCTACGGTGAGTGTATCGGCCCTCAGATACAGTGTCGGTGTGTTGAACCGGGGCGTCGCCTTGCAAGGCACAGCCGTAGACAGGATGACGCAGAGAACGGCCATCCGTAGAAGGTAAATCGAGCGTATCGATCTGTTGGAGGCGTTCGGCATCAACGCGGGTATCTCCCGGCTCAAGGTAAGCGTGATCAGAGACCGACGTTGATCCCGCCGAAACGGTGAGACTTGATGATGAGTGTACCGGTACCAAGCCCAAGACTGATGTCGATGCGGTTGAAGAGCAACAAGCCGATCCCGGCCGTGGCGCCCTGGTCTGCTCTTGACCCGGTGACAAAATCACGCCGAACAGCGGCACCCTCCACAAAGCCATAGACGCGTCCGAGTCTGTGGAACAAGATGGAGTATAGCGCCTCTATGGACACGAACTCCTCTCCACCTTCCGGACCGATCTCCCGTCGTTCGAACCCTCTTAGCTGGTTCTCGCCGTCGAGAAAGAATCGTTCGTAGAAGGGCTCAGACCCGATGATCACACCGGCACGGGCACCCAATGACAGGATCTGATTCCCGCGCGTGGCGATGTGATGGTAGAGCTGTCCGTCCAGTTGGAGGAAGGTATCTTTGGAGCCCAGGTATTTCGCCGTGAGATTTGCACGGAGTTTGTAGTCGGTGCCTGCCGAGCTTCCCCACGGATCCGGCGACGGTTTGCTGTGGAGGTCCAGACCTACGTAGGCCAAACGCTCACGCCCAACGGTCAACCCAACTTCATCGGCGAATTCGCCCCGGTCGGTGACGATCGATGGACGCGTGTAGTCGCCGACCTTTACCTCTTCGAACCCATACCGAAAGAGAAGTCGGTTCTTCTGTCCGATCTGGGTCCCCAGGGCAATCGTTCCCCCGATCCGTTCCAGATCATATTGCCCGCGAGCGCCCGATTGCTTGGCTCTGAACAGGTCGCGATCCGCGGATGACCCTCGCACCCCAATGCTGAAGAGCAGGTTGCCGCCTGTGAACCAGGGGTCCGCATAGTCGAATCTCCACTGCTTGAAGCGTTCGCCGGCGCCCCAAGCTGCCCCGACAATTTTCCCCTCACCCCGCAGGTTGACGTGGTATGCGTCAGCCGAAACACCAAACCCATCGAGTTCCGTGTACTCGCCGCTGACGCCCAGATCCCCGAATCGCTTCTCCTCGACATACACGACAACGACAGCATTTCCTTCTACCGTGCCTGGTTTTGAGGCGAGATGAACTGTTGTGAAGAGCCGTGTTTCGTGCAACGCCAGCTTGCTGGCGTCGATTTGCTGAGAGGACAACTTTTCGCCAGTCCTGAAGGTGAGCGCTCTGAGAATGATGTCCGATTTGGTCTTGAGGTTCCCGCGGACTTCGATGCGTTCGATGGCAAAGCCATCTCCCGCGAGTGCTTGCACACCTGGGACAAAGTGGTTAAGGAAGAGGAGCGTGAGGATCAGGATTCTGGGCATACCTTGACCGGTGTGAGAATTGGAGGGATAGCGTTCGGATGAGAAACGCAATTCGCGTACCCCGTGAACAGATATGGATAACGCACGGAACCCACACTAAACCACGCATCTACAGCGCGTTACGGTGGTGTAACCCCGATCCGGTTGCTTGGGTATGTGTGGAAAAATACCACAGGTGTGGCAAGATAACAACGCGGAGAGAAGAGTCGGTACGACCCGCTCACGCTTCTGTAAACCGGATTACAGCGAGAGTTTTTCGGTGAGGGTTTGGCGAGAGGCTTGCAGGATCTCGAGAACGGGACGATCCGGGGGCGTGCCGGATGGCAGATTCAGTTCGACAATCAGGTCTCCCTCGAAATTGATTTCCTTAAACGTTGTATTCAGCGATTCGAAAGGAAGGGCTCCCTCACCGAGAGCGACCGTCCGGCTGCCATTCGCATCGTAGTCCCTGAGGTGGACGGACGCGACCCGCGTGTCGCGCTCGTTGATGAATGAGATCGGGTCGATGTCGGCCGTGTGGAGTGCGTGGAGGTCAGGGCTGAGGAGGAGAATGTCCTCCTCCAGCTCGTCCGTCATCGCCATCGCCCTCGCAGAGCCTGAAGGCTTAC
>CAYYGZ010000358.1:0-2927 GCA_964471275.1 uncultured bacterium
TTCGTTCGGCTTCGGAGTTCATCGAGCTCCAGGCCGGTGTGAGTGTCGACGGTGAAGTGTCGATCCGCGCCGGTGACTCCGAGGACACCGCCTACTATGTCGACGGTGTCCGTATCGCCTCGACGGATCACGCCGGGACACGCGTGTATCGCGACGTGAACCGGACGTCGATCCAGGAGATGACGGTTGTCACGGGTGGTATGGCTGCCGAATACGGCAACGCCCAGGCCGGTGTGGTCAGCTTTGTGACACGTGAAGGTGGTCAGGAGTATCACGGTCTTGTCGATTACCAGTTCCAGCCTGCGGGCCAGAAGCACTGGGGTGAGAACGTGTATGACAGTGCTATCCACCGTGGCAACAATGACTGGGAAAACCCCGACTGGATCGGTGAGACGGTCACACTTCCGGACGGTTCATCGGTCCCGGCGCACCAGCGTCTGGACTACACGGGTACGGTCGGTCACTTTGTCGAGGGTAACATCGGTGGCCCGCTGTCGCCTGGCCTTACGTTTTTCGCCAGTTCGAAGTATAAGCGGGACGCAAGTGTTCTTCCGGGTCCGAACCTGACGACGCCGTTCAACACGAACACGAACCTGAAGGTGTCGTATAGCGCCTCACCGACGGTCAAGGTCCGCGTGGGTGGTTTCTACGACAAGCGCAGAAGTACGAGCCGCGGTCCGACCGAGGGCGGCCTGCTCGATCTCCGGAATGACGGCAAGAATCTCTTTATGGTTGATCCGAACCCGGCCGGTGAGCAGGAAGATATCGATTACTTGGCGTGGGCAAGCATCACGCATTCGCTGTCGCCAAAGACGTTCTACGAGCTGCGTTTGTCGCTGTCGAAGTCGGCACGTGACACGACGGATCTTCCGACGGGTGGGGGAGTGACCAACCCCGAAACGACGCTTACGAGCAACCCGACAAAGGATGTCGCCGGCTACTATACCGTTTTCCGCCAGGTCGTCGACTGGCAGCGGTTCAGCCGTCAACGCCAGATTCTGAAGGGTGATCTGTCAAGCCAGGTCAACAAGCAGAACTTTGTGAAGACCGGGTTCGAGATCACACGCTACAACAACTGGAACCAGGATTACGCGTCCTCGGGGCCTTCGAGCCGCGGGGTTCGCTGGTATTCGAAGAGCTACAACCAGACGGCTTTCTTGCCCGGTGGCGCAAACACTGGTGTGAACCCGATCGAAGTGGGTCTGTATCTGCAGGACAAGATCGAGTTCGAGGGAATGATCGTGAACGCTGGTATCCGTGCCGATGCGCTCTACACGAAGGAAGAGACGACGGACGTCGACGCCTTCTACGGTGGCAAGTCACCGATGTGGAAGAGCATGACACGGAACAAGAATGCACCGACGGTCGAGGGTAACCGCATCGCGGCAGTCAGCCCGCGTGTCGGTATCTCGCATCCGATCACAGCGAAGTCTCTTATCCGGTTCTTCTACGGCAAGTTCACGCAGATGCCGAACTTCGAGATGCTGTATCGGAACGAGTGGAAGTCTCAGTCGGCCAATGATAGCGATCTCAACGGTAACGGTACGATTGATACGGGTGAGCGGTGGAATGCGTTCGATGACAACTCAGCGCGTCACCACAATGTGAACCTACCACCAGAAGAGACGGTGAGTTTCGAGCTCGGTCTGGACTGGAACTTCGTGTCCAACTATGTGCTGGGTCTGACGACGTATTACAAGAGCGCCGGGCACCAGTTGCTTGCGGCGTCTCAGCAGTGGCGTGATCCGGCCGCCCCGGGCTACGTTGCCGGTCAGCAGGGCTATGCCTTCGGTCGCTGGCGTGACACACGCGGGTTCGAGCTGGGGCTCCGCAAGCAGTTCTCGAATATGTTTGCGTTCAACCTGGGCTACAATCTGCAGTGGGCTGACGTGGGACGTAACTCCGCACACCGTCGCGATGTTTGGCCGGATTCGGTGTTCGTCGCTAACGGTCACTACTGGAACTCGTATACGACCGACCCGTCAACGGGTGAGGAGATACCGATACCGCTGAGCGATACGGATCGCAACAGGTTCGCTTCAGAAGCAAGCAAAGCTATGCGGAGTATGCAGTCGAGCCTGGACAGACGTTCGTCCTGGTCGTGGATCCCGTGGCTGTCGCACTACTCGTCCGAAGGCCGTCCGCAGGCAGACGGGACACTCGACGCCTCGGAGTATGGCAGCGATGATGCAGACTTCTGGAAGAGGATTTCGTCGAACCCGAACTATCCGGGTTCCGGCGAGGGCAATCTGCTGGTCGGTCACAACCAGGAGACCGGTGAGCGTGAACCGCTTAACCGTGACCGTCGCGCCTACGGGAGCATGACCTTCCTGTTGGCGACACCGGCGGACTATGGTCCCTGGGCGGGTCAGGCACTGGGTAACCTTCGTGCCAACCTTGTCTACCGGATCTTCACGGGGCAGCGATTTGAATTCACGGGTCTCGCGAAGGGTATCGATTCATTCGAGTATGGTCCGATGCACACCCGGACAGACCTCAATGCCGAGAAGCAGATCGGTGGATCGTCAGCAGCCACGGTAACGCTGGCGGTCGAGGTGTTCAACCTCTTCAACCAGCAGGATGTTCGGGCAAAAGAAGCATCATCCGGTCCTTTTGACGATCTCGACGTGGATATGGACGAGATTCGTTGGCAGCAGTACGGTATCGATGGTCTTGAGCCCACAAGCGCTGACTTCAACACATACGGTGCAGTCAATGATATCTCCAATTCTCTGGACCGTCCGCGTGAGTTGAGCTTCAGCCTGCGGATCAAATTCTAGGCAACGCTTCGCGTTGCTCGGAGTTGCTGTCGCAACTCCAGCGAAATGAAAAGATACGAACTTCGCTCACGCAGCCTGTGGGGCGAGGTGATATCAAAGAGGTTCGGTGGGTGTCCGGGGATGACAATCTCATCCCCGGACACCGGC
>CAYYGZ010000359.1:0-2855 GCA_964471275.1 uncultured bacterium
GGGCGGCTGTCGACAGATATTGCATGGGACAGCCACAACAGCGTAACGATGGCGATCGATAGAGACGACCAAATCCATCTCTGCGGGAATATGCACGTAGACCCGTTGATCTATTTTCGCACGACAAAGCCGCTCGATGTGACGTCGTTCGAGCGGGTCGATCGAATGATCGGTGAGAACGAGGACCGATGTACCTATCCAGTCTTCATGCGTGGTCCTGGGGGCGAACTGGTATTCCGTTTCCGGGATGGCAGGAGCGGGAACGGCGTCGATTACTACAATCAGTATGACGAAGCGACGCAGTCGTGGCATCGGCTGGTCGACAAGCCGATTCTCGATGGGATGGATCTGATGAACGCCTATGCCCGGATGCCGGAACTGGGTCCGGATGGCGTGTATCACATGGTTTGGATGTGGCGTGACACCGGAGACTGCGCAACGAATCACGACATCTCTTATGCACGGAGTCGCGATCTCGTGACCTGGGAGGCAGGTGACGGGTCGATGCTGCCTTTGCCGATCACCGTGGAGGCGAAGCCTTCGATCGTCGACCCCGTAGCAGCCGGGGACGGGCTGATCAATATGTGCCAATCGCTTGGGTTCGACTCAAAGAAACGGCCTGTCGTCAGCTATCACAAGCACGGCCCTGACGGCAACACCCAAGCCTACTGCTCGCGATTGGAGGACGGCGTCTGGAAGGCCTATGTGCTGAGCGACTGGGATTATCGATGGGACTTTTCGGGCGGGGGCTCGATCGGTGCTGAGATTCGACTTGGGGGCGCAAAGACCGAGGAGGACGGTCACCTGAGTATGGTGTGGTGGCACGCGAAGAAGGGATCGGGTATCTGGAAGCTGAACGAGGAGATGCTGACCGTTGTCGGTGCCTATCCTGATCCGGAACCCGAGTTACCGACGGAATTGTTGAGGACGACGTCTGAATACCCGGGAATGTCTGTCAGGACGGCAAACGGCAGGATGGCCAAACAGGACGACACCGATGGCTTCTACGACGAGGCGACTGCGGCGCGTCTGGAAGGTGAAAGGTATCTGCTCCGGTGGGAAACGCTGGGGGCGAATCGCGACCGACCGCGGGACGAGATTCCGCCACCGAGCGAGCTGTGGCTTTACATTCTCGGAAGATAGTCTACTGCGAGGCGCGGGCCTCTGAAACGAGGGCTTCGACCGTGGTGTCCAGCGCTTTGGCCACATTTGCGAGCACCCGATCAGCTACGGGTTTCAATGAGCCTTGGTTGATTGCCTTGCCGTGGTGCTGCAACAAATCTAACACGTATGCTTTCGCGGGCTGGAGCTCCTCGAGGTAGACCAAGGCAGTAATCATGTTCAGCCGAGGTTCGATTCTCTGAGGCCGATCCGCGATTAAGCTGTTCAGGATCCGGTGAGCATCCTGGTAGCGTTCTGTCTGAAGGTAGAAGTAGGCCCGGTCGTTCCGGACGGCAACCGATTCCGGATCGATCTGCAGCGCCTGCAGGAATGATCTCTCTGCTTCCTCGTGCCTTCCGAGCGCGACTGCACAACGAGCGAGCGTGTGCAGGGCTACAAGTGACTTCGAGTTGCGCTTGTATGCTTCCTTCGCCTGCTCTGAGGCACTTTCGAATTTCCCTGCCCGTTCATATGCCTGTGCCAGTCCCAGCCTCGCCTCTATATCCGCGGGGGACCGGTTTACGGCATCTGCGAATGCAACAATCGCTGCATTGTATCTCGACTGTGAGAAGTGCAGGATCCCGAGGTTGACCAGGACGTCCGTCTCCTGCTTCAGCACCGGCAGCACACGTTGGTAGATCTCGAGTGCGCGGCCGAGGTCGCTTGCCGAATGGAACATCGTGCCTAACGCGTATAGCTTACGCCAGCTCTTCTTGTCTCCCGGCGTACGTTCAACGGCCAGAATCAGACTCTCCAGCTTCTTCTCCAGCCTGTCGTTTCGACCTTCCTCCTCGTGACCCAGATACTCGAACACACGCGTTTGGGATTCATCAAACGTATGTACCGGCAGGAAGCTCTTCGGGTTCTGCACGATCGCCGGATTGAGCACCTTCGAGGATGATCCAAATATGGCGTCAGCAACGACATAGTCTGCACCGATCTTGCTGAGTTCGCGTAGCAGCGGAAGCGGCTTGATCCAGGGGTAGCTCGCAGTCGTCCGACAGGATATCACGTACATCAGGAAGGGCTTGCGGCACACAATCAACGCGTCTTGAGGCGTATTGTATCTGACCCAATCCGCGCTTTCGAAATAGTTGCGCCAGGCAGCGTGGTATGGCGGGTGGTCAATCTGGGTTGCCGCGGATCGAGCGGCGTTTGCGCAGAGGACCGTCGCCACGACAGCGAAGGGCGCCCAGTATGTGATCTGACGGGGGACGGGGATCTTGCCGAGAAGATCTCGAACGCTCCAGTAGAATGCGTAGATGGCGAGTGGGATGATCGGCACGATGAACCGGGGGTCGGCCCAGATCTGGGGCCAGAGCATTACGACAACAGTGTACAGGGCGAGATAGACACCGATCGGGGCTTCTTTCCGCGAGCGGCGGATGGTCATAACGATAAAATACAGGAACAGCAAGTCGATCAGCACGGATAGACTGACGGAGAGCCAGGTGCTCGGCGATCGCAGATCCGTGAAAGGTGCAAAGGCCCACGGCAGGAATTGGAGACCATATTTGTTGAGATTCTGGCCGATTCGATCGATCAGAAGACCGATTGAGATCGCGTCGCTCGTGTCTGTTACGTACGGATTGATGCTAGAGAACTGCTCCAGGTATGCGGAGCTTTGCAGCACCCACGGGAGAATGAGCAGGGCCGCTGCCATTCCTGTCAAGAGACCGTGCTTGAATCTCCTG
>CAYYGZ010000360.1:0-2847 GCA_964471275.1 uncultured bacterium
TGGAAGAGGCTGTGAGTGGCTGTGATGCCGTCATCCATATGGCAGGTAACCCTTCGATGCAGGCGACATTCGAGGAAGTACACGAGGCGAACAGTCTCGGCACCTACTGCATATATGAAGCGTGCGTCCGACAGAACTGTCCCCGCGTGATCTTTGCGAGCACAAACCACGTTACCGGAAATTATGAGAAGGAAGGGATCTACACGACGCCGGATATGCCGATTCGCCCTGACAGCTTCTACGGGGCGTGCAAGGCTCACGGCGAAGGTCTGGGTCGCTACTACGCGGACAAGCTGGGACTTTCTGTTATAGTCCTGAGGATTGGATCCTTTCAGCCGGTCAAGAACCTGCAGAACGCCAAGCGCGACCGTATTCTGTCGACGTGGCTGAGCTACAAGGATGCGGTGCAGCTGTGCTGGCGCGGGATCGAGGCAGAGGACGTGAAGTTCGGGATTTACTACGGGATCTCGGGGAACACGCGCGCGTACTGGGATATACAGAACGCGAAGGATGAGCTGGGATACGAGCCGATCGACAACGCGGAAGAATACGCTTGATCGCACAACCCCCAATGGGGGCGTCCCAGCCTCGCGCAGGGAGCAGGCCAGTAGAACCAAAGAACCGGCGGACTTCGAGCAGATTCGAGAAGTCCTTCCTCGCCTTACGCTATGGGTGAGTTCTCGACTGGCACTCGAACTGACGCCGCATATTCGATGACCAAGACATAGCACTACTCTCGTGACAGTCCACTAATAATCCACCCGCCGCGCCAACCCCTCATCCAACAACATCTGATTTAGATAATGACCACGATCGACGATCTGTTGACCGTGGTCTTCGTCGTTTGGCAGGAAGACGTCGACGAGATAGCGGTCGTAGGCATCCGGCTTCGTTGACGTGATACCGATCCAGTCGTGGCCTTCCAGAACGTTTTCGACGAAGGCTTTGGCACGATCGCCATCCGGTGTCCCGAGTTCCGGCGTATCGATGCCGCAAAGACGCGTTCGCTCTCAGATGAACGCGCCGTAGATGGGCTGGATCTGGAGCAGAAGGGCGTCGCCGTCGATGACACGCTCGACCTGGGCGAGATACGTGTAGTACCGGACCTTTCGGCTACTTGTGGCACGGACAGTGTATCGCTGGTCCTGTCGTGACTTGACGACATCGCCAAGTGGGGCACGCTCAAGGCCCAGATCGGATAGACGGGCGTAGAGCGTGAATCCGAGGTCGAGCAGACGACCGGCGGGTGGCAGATCGACACCACAAACGACATCGATTCGGCCACGGAGCGGTTCGAGAGGAGGGTGAAGGCTGGTTTCGAGGTATTGAAGCGCCGCGTGCAGGGCCAGATGAACCTGTCGCTCCAGTTCGCGCGTCGGCCACCGATTGTTGGCGGTTTCGGCCTCGATTCGGTCGCGATCCCCGTCGTCAGGCACCCGGAGCAGGATCCTGTAATGTGTCTATTCCAATGCTGCACGCGCGTGCAGTTTCGGATGCCATCGATACAGTTTATGACCATCTCGAAGCAGTTTCTCGGCAAGACCCAGGTCCAGTGCCAGGCTTTCGAACAGCCTCTCACCGTAATTGGAGGTTCGGTCGTTCCCCAACAGGTATCGATCGATCAGGCGCCCAACTTCGTGGTAAGTCGTCAATTGCTCCCGCTCGACAGCCCGCTGTGCCCGGAGCTTGCCGGCGGCAAGGATATCCGCGATTGAATCGAGGAGTTTGCGATAGGGGGCCAGATCGGGAGTTGGCATATCGAGGGCACGGGGCTACAGTAGTTCTACTGCGTCGGCCAAACTGTCCAGTATCCTGTCGGCCTGCGAGTGGTCCTGATGCGACGTGAAGAAATTCGGTACTGCGAAGACCGACATCCCCGCCGACCTCGCCGCAATTACACCCGGTTGACTGTCCTCAAAGACCAGACACGCCTTTGGGTTTACGCCCAGTTGTTCGGCGGCGAGCAGGTAGATATCGGGTGCCGGCTTGGTGTGCACGACATCGCTTCCGGAAAGGATGGCAGAGAACATTTCGTCGAGGTCGTTCACTCTGAGGTAGGGAAGCAGACCGTTCGTCAACGTGGTCGTCATCCACGGCCGCTTGGTAGATGACGCGATCCCCAGCGGATAGCGACCTTCGATGTGGTCCAGCAGGTCGATGATTCCGGGCATCAGGTCGATACCACCGGGCATCGATATCATATCCTCGAACCGGTCTATCCACGCTTTGCAGAAAGCCTCCGGTGTCGTCCCCAGGCTGAACTGCTTAACGGCATTTGCCGCGTTGACCTCGACCGGTATACCGACCGCGGCCGTGTAGTTCTCACGTGTGATCATCTCGCCATAGTCACTGAGTGTCTCGATGTACGTGCGGGCGTAGAGCTCTTCGGAATCGACGATCAAACCGTCAACGTCGAAGATGATTGCAGCATATTCAGACATAGAATCAGAACCTTCAACACGAAGACACAAAGATACAAAGGAAACCACAGGACCAGGTTACGGCAGTCATCGCAGATAACTGTGACCAGGAGTGAAGACCCTCTCCTGCTAGCGGAAGAGGGCGCGCGTGACACCATCACCAGCGAAACCTGCTTCGCTCACGCCTGCGACCTTCTCGATATCTCCAACTGGAAGATTGTCGGGTAGGAGGTCCCCGTTGATAGACTGTGCGACGAGGATGTTGCAGGATAGCAGGAATATCAATGCGACTCTAGTTCTTGCCATCTATTGTATTCTCTGGTGCTCCGAATCGACCTATTTCCTATTGCCAGAAACGACGCTAGACCGGATAGACGATCGCGCTGTTGTAGGGCAGCACGAGCGGGAACGGACCGTCTTCAGGGAA
>CAYYGZ010000361.1:0-2841 GCA_964471275.1 uncultured bacterium
CGCAGGTCAGTATAGTCGTGGAGAGATCGAGAAGGGGTTGGGTGCCTTTGCTGATCAAGGGTATCACGCTTTTCGGGCAATGGTCGAGAATTTTTGGGTCGAGATCGAGGATGACGGGGCCATGTCGGAGAAAGGCATCGGGCACTGACGCGACGTGCCCAGAGATGCAGATATCCTTTACTACAAGAAACGCGCGGAATCCTACAGGCTGCCGGTAAAGCCGTTGGCGATGGAGAAAGTCGGCGGGATGTATCCGCACACGCACACCCCGTGGGAGATTGGCAAGCCGGTTTCTGATATCGATGTGTGGACCAGTTTCGGCAAGAGTCTGCCCGGGGTCTCACAAACCTGGCAGCGGCGCGAAGGAGAAACGCACGGTGTAGAGGATGGCACGCCGGATTGTCTGATTCTGATTGATTCATCCGGCAGCATGGCCAATCCCTGCGATGAGCTGTCTCACGTGGTCCTGGGAGCGGGGTGCGCAGCGGACGCCTATCTACGCCGCCGTCGCAAGGTTGCGGCCTACAATTTCAGCGATGCCCCCCAGGGCGGCGTCGAGAGATTGGGATTTACGGAAGATCGAGACGCCGTGTACAGAACGCTCTGCCGCTACTTCGGCGGCGGCACCGAATTGGTGTTCGAAGAATTCAAGTCGTATGATTCCCGACAAATGGATATCTTCATCATTACGGATATGCAGATCTCGAACCTGGGGTCCGTGATTCGATACCTGTCGTCTGCTGCCGTTCGGGTCACGGCAGTGCACGTTGGGCAGACACGGGAAGCCGATCAGTTTCGCTCCTCGACCCGAGAGGACAATCACATCGCTGTTTACGCTGTTGAATCGCCAGAGGACATCCCGGGGATCGTTCTTGCGAAGGCGGAAGCGCGGTTTGTAGCCTGACAGGTCAGAGACCGAGGTTTACAGTTTTCAGAGGGGAACGTATGTCGATTCGCAAGATCATTTCGAACACCTGGGCGGTGGCTGTTGCAGCACTCCTGGCTGTCGTCGCGTGTGAGGACAAGGCACGAATCAAGACGCAGGAAGACAAGCTCGCCTACAGCATCGGTTACAGCATGGGCAAGAACATCGAGGCTACGCTCGATCAGAGAGGCGACAGGCCCAGCGTCGATCACCTGCTTGCGGGTATCCGGGCGGCAATACAGGGCTCATCGGATGTGATGATGGACGAGGAGATGCTCGCGATTCTCGGCGAGCACCAGAAGGCTGCCGAAGACAAGGCCCAGCAGGACGCGATTGCCGCAATGGAAGAGGCCCTGAAATCGGGTGCTGCCTACCTGGAGGGGAACAAGGACCGCGCAGGTGTCAACACGCTGCCGAGCGGGGTGCAGTACAAGGTGCTCGAAGCGGGGGATGGCATCCGAGCAACAAAGGACGATACGGTGCTCGCGCACTATGTTGGCCGATATATCGATGGCAAAGAGTTCGAAGGCACCTATGAGGCGGATGAGCCAATCTACTTCCCCGTTCAGAGAGTTATCCCGGGTTGGCAGGAGATTCTGCAGTTGATGCCATCCGGCTCCAAGTGGGAAGTGACCGTGCCGTCAGACCTTGCGTACGGCGAGCGAGGAACCCCGACTATCCCGCCTAACTCGACATTGATATTCGAGGTAGAACTGCTGGGGATCAAAGGGAAAACGGTGGATGTGGAATAGGATGTCCAGAACACGTGATCGGGATCGAACACCGAAGTAGAAGGCACGCCCCTGTCCAGTCGGACAGGGGCACCTTTTTTAGGAGATGCTCTTGCTAAAGCCAGCAGAGAGGAAGTCGTTGCGGAAACAGGCACACCATCTCAAACCGACGGTGTTTGTCGGGAAGGACGGTCTGTCAGAGTCCGTGATCAGTGCTGCCGGAGAATCGATCGATGCGCACGAGCTGATCAAGGTGAGGTTTGTGGATTTCAAGGACCGCAAGAAGGAACTGGCTGGACAGATTGCGGAGAAATCGGCGAGCGAGCTTGTGGGGATGATCGGCCACCTGGCGATCCTTTATCGTGAGCATCCGGATGAGAGTAAGCGGAAGATCAATGTTGATGGCTGAGATCAAGAGCTGAGCTACGGAGAACGCAGAAGACACGGAGGAAGAGCGAGACGAGAACAGGGCAAACGTCTCGATGAGGACACGCGTTGATCGATATACTCTACCAGGATGAGCAGTATGTGGCGGTGAATAAGCGGAGCGGGCTGGTGGTGCATCCCACGAAGCTGGCGCCGGATGCGGTCGCTGTGCTTCCGTCGCTCCGGAAGCAGTTGGGACGGTATGTGTATCCGGTTCACCGGATCGATCGCGGAACATCCGGTATCGTGCTGTTTGGGCTGGATTCGGACGCGGCGAGACGTATGGGAGCATTGATGCAGTCGCGTGCCATCGACAAGCAGTATCTTGCGGTGGTGCGTGGCTATGCGGATGATTCGGGCAGAATCGATCACCCTATCAAGGATGCGGACAAGGTGAACGGCAAGCTGGACAGCATCACGGATTACTGGTGCGAGAGACGGGTGGAGATTCCGTATGCAGTCGGTCCGCATGAGCGATCGCGGTACTCGCTCGTGATCGCGAAGCCGCTGACGGGCAGACGTCATCAGATTCGGAAGCACTTCGTCCATTTACGGCATCCCGTGGTCGGTGACACGACCTACGGGGACGGTGACCACAACAAGCTGTATCGGAGGGCTTTCCGGTGTGGTCGACTCTTGCTGATGGCCAGTGCATTGTCCTTCACACACCCATACACCGATGAGCCCGTGAACGTCACGTGCCCAGTGCCCAAGCGTATCGAACGGCTGTTTGAGCGGTTTGGGTGGTTTGATGTGCCG
>CAYYGZ010000362.1:0-2802 GCA_964471275.1 uncultured bacterium
GAACAGGCACGTCGATGCCGCAATAGACTTGCCGATCTAATACCCCACACCTGCCTCCCAGAACCACATCTGCCCGGCGCCCTCACTCCCTGTTGTTCCTGCTCCGATACGGACAAAGAGTATGGTTTTCTGCGCTTCCGGTTTGGCATTGAGAAGACACGTTACGGAGCCGTTGACTGACGGGGAGGTCCTGGCCGATCGCCCACCGGCGCCAATTACCAACCAGTCCGTGACAAGATGTATGAGACCGACGCCAACGTTCGGCAGTTTCTCATCGTAGTCATTGTAGAATCGAATATCCATACCGGCACCCATATCCAGCAATGGGACGCCTTTCTGCATCTGCCCCGATGCGGCCAGCGGTTGAACAACAATCAGACAGGCCGTCAGGATCGTTGCAGCCCAGATCCTTCCCATTTCCATCTTCCTCATCCCCGATAAGAGCGTGGCAAGCGAGCGCATCGCAGCACTCAAAATGCAACGACAGGGCACAGGAGGATAGCGCGGATCTCAATCCTCGCTCGTCAGTCACAATCCGGTAGTGCGGATGTGTAGCCTGGCCTTTGGCCCTGGTGTTGCGAGGGCGTCTGCACGAGGTAGTAAGTCCACCAAGGGGTAGGGACCCGTCCGAGAGTGTGGCAGCGGGGTGCGGGTGCAGGGATGGGACGTATGGCACTGTGCCTGCCCTGAGCGGAGCCGAAGGGCGGCTTGGGGGGGCGCTCTCGGGAGTACTGGGGTTGGGCGGATTCCCCGGCGTGATGTGACCCACTCGGCGAAACCGTGTGGTGGGGACACTATAGACCTGATACACTGAGCATCATCCCAACAATCGGCGAAGAACAAGAAAAAAAGGGACTCCTCTGGAGCCCCCCTTCTTCCTTCACGATCTGATGTCTTCTACAACAGATGGTCGAGAATCAGATTCGTTGATTCGACGATGCGTTGATCACGAGGCCGTAGATCCGGATCGAATGCCTTGCCTGTCAGATGTTGCAGGCCCTGAATGTAACGGACGGCAATCTCGCCGGCCTGCTCCATCGTGAACTGCTGGTCTTTCTCCGTGACCATACCGCGCGCGAATTCCTTTGAGAACGATACAGGCTTGCCATCCCGAGTCAGAGGCTGTTCGTCGTCGTCCATACGCCAGAAGCGACTGGAATCCATTGTATACAACTCGTCTGCGGCGACAATGTGACCTTCGGCGTTTATACCGTGTTCGGTCTTGGTATCCACCAGGATCATGCCGCGATCCGCGAGGTAATGGGATACCATTCCGAAGGCCATGATCGATCCGTTCCGTATCCGATTGTACTGGCCTGGTGTGCAGACATCATTGTCGAACAGATACTGTGGATCGATGGTCCGATCAACCTTGTCCTTGGTACTGGGCGTATCCATAAGATAAGGTAGCACGCCATTGGCAGTGATCTGTGCCACTTCGATCTGATGGCCGGCATAGGAAAGGGTCGCCTCACCAGCTTCTTTGGCTTGTAGCCAATGCTGATAAAGTGAAGTGGAGGTGCTGCTTTCTGCATTGTACATGCGCAGCACGTTTTCCAGCGCAATCAGCTTGAGATTCTCCGCCGGAATCACCGTGGAGCTCGGCAGTAAACCGGGAATCTGAAACTGGGAACTGCCCACCACCGACGCCACCAGACGGAGCATGTGGTCGTGATTGTTCGCCAGTACCTGATCTTTGAACGGTATGGCGCCACGATTGACGTCGTGGGTCGATATCCGGTTGTTGCGGAACATCAGCCGGATCGGTTGTCCCGAGCCCATTACCAGATTTGGGCCAAACACCGAATCCGACACCTTCCCCTCGAGGATGGTACAACCATCCAAACGCGGGAGATCACCATCTCTGATGATCTGCTTGATGGGTCGTCCTTCGTTGACTCGTGAGCCGCTGTCGGCTACCAACGCGCAAATTTCGCTCTCGTTAAGCATGGGTTATCATCTGCTCCTGGATACGTGTAGAGGTCATCACAATCCTGTCGGTGAAACGTCACACGCAACGCTGCAACCATCGAAAACAACGATCAGAGCAGCTTGCGTAAACGCCCACTGACATCGTCATCAGTAAGTCAGAATAGAGGCTTGATCCTTATTGGGCAAGGGAATCTGGCTCGGGTATCGGCGCAGGCACGGTCGTGGGGGAGGATGCGGAAACCCATCTGCGCCCGCGCTGGAGATCGGGCGTTTTCGACTCTGGGGGCGTCCTGTACATCGGGTTCGTCGGTCCAGTATTTCGCCATTAAACTGAGGAAAGAAGGTTTGCCTCTATGGACACAGCAGTCCTGGGAGAGATTCATCGCAAAACGAGATGCGCTCGATTGTAGCTTTGCACCACAGCAAGGAGAAAAGATGAGAACGGGAGAATCTGGGGCCCAGATGGCTCTGGAAATCAACAGGACTATCCTCTGCAACGACAAGCAAGACGGCAGGTTCGTCTCTGTCATACACAGCCCGGGACCACTGCCCTACGGACTTGACCGGCCGTTAGAATCAGTTGATTTTGGGCGAGAAAACAGCGGTTGGCGGTGCGATGCCTCACGCACAGCCAGGGCTCGAATGTAAGAGCGGCCGTTCTCCTACTTTAGCAGGTCAGACCGCGGTGAGAGAGGGCAGAGCAAGGAATGTGACCACCAGTGGGCTGTCGGGAGAGACGGTTCTACAATCAAGAACAGATGGATGAGGGAAAGGCGAGTTCAAAGTGCAAAGTGCAAAGTGCAAAATTCAAGGTGGCGTTCGGAGGCGAAGGCCGCCAAGTAGCGACTAAATCTAATAACTACCGCGTTG
>CAYYGZ010000363.1:0-2776 GCA_964471275.1 uncultured bacterium
TGGCCTGCGAGGACCTTGAAATCACACATACACGCACAAAGCCACGGCGGCCTTGGACCAATGGCTTCGTCGAAAGACTGCAAAGCACCATCCTCCATGAACACTGGAGGATCGCCTTCAGACGGCGCTACTTCACTACACAAAGACAGCTTGAAGCTTCACTCCAACGCTTCCTCTGCTTCTACAACGACGAACGGCCACACTTCGAATACCGAACCAAAGGACGAACACTCTCAGAGATCTTCTGGGAAGCTCAAAGGAGGACCTGAAGTGTCAACACCATTATGACACTGGACAACCTAGCCTCTCCTAAGCTGTGCTTCGGAACACGCTCCAGCGCCAAGCTTTGAGGAACACATCAGTCAAGGTTGAGAAGATGAAGACACTCTATCTGATTCGACACGCAAAGAGCAGCTGGGGAGAACCCGGTCTCGCAGATTTCGATCGTCCTCTCAACAAACGAGGCAAGCGGGACATTCTCCAGATGGGGACCCGGCTAAAGGAACTGGGAGCAGTACCTGATCTGATCGTGAGCAGTCCTGCGAAGCGGGCAATCACGACGGCCAGGGAGATCGCAGATGAACTGGGCTACGAACGAAACAGAATTGTGCTAAATGACAGGATATACGGCGCGACGGCTGAAGATACGCTTCGGATAGTACGGTCAACCGATGATGAACACGCGTCGGTCATGGTGTTCGGGCATAATCCTACGATGACCGATCTTGTGAATGTGTTGACGGATATCGATCTCGACAATATGCCGACGTGCGGCGCAGTCTGTGCGACTTTCGATGTAGAAGCGTGGGGAGAGTTGGGAGAAGGACTGGGGAAGTCGGTGTTCTTCAAGTATCCGAAGCTGTTGGGGTAGTGATCAGCGCAAGGCGCATAGGGCAATGCAGGACGCAGTGGTGACCTGCGCCCGGGAAGATGCGGTTATGCTGCTGCGACGTTCGGTTCTCCCGCGATTGCTTCGAAGTTCTGCTTTGTTAGCGTTTCGCTTTCCAACAACGTATCGGCTGTTCGGTCGAGCAGGTCGCGTTTCTGCTCCAGCAGCATCCTCGCACGTGAACGCTCGCCTCTGATGATGTTCTTAACCTCCTGGTCGATCTTACGGGTCGTCTTCTCGCTGAATGGCTTATTCAGCTGTTGGACATCCAGGAAATTTCCCGTTCGGCTGTCCGCATAGCTGACAGGCCCGACGTTCTCGCTCATCCCATACTGACACACCATTCTCCGCGCGAGATCGGATGCTCGTTCGAGGTCGTCCTGGGCCTCCGTGGAGATACGTTCGAACACAATCTCTTCCGCAACACGCCCGCCCAACAGGTTGGCGATCCGGTCGAGGAGTTCCTCTTTGCTTATAAGATATCGATCCTCGAGGGGTGCCTGGAGTGTATACCCAAGGGCACCGATCCCGCGTGAGACGATTGTGATCTTTTGAACCGGGTCGGCGTGTTCAAGAAAGTGACCTGTGATCGCGTGGCCTGCTTCGTGGAAGGCAATGATCCGCTTCTCCTTCGGATTCATCCGCCGGCTCTTTCGTTCGAGACCGGCGACCACGCGTTCGATTTCATCAAACGCGTCTTGTCGCGATATGTTTGAGAAAACCTATGCAAGTCTCGTGCAGTGATTGCGGCTATGGTGTAAGGTGTTGATTTAGAAAGTGTTTCGGGCTGAGTGTTCGGAGAGGGCGGCATCGAATCTGCCGGTTTGACGGTTGACAAGCTGTCCGTGTGTCAGCTTTTTGCCTACTCTGTCAGACATCCACATCTGAAGAATTCGAGGGCCTGGTTTATGAAGTTTGTGATTCGAGCGGGCGGTATCGGGACTCGACTCTGGCCATACAGCCGGAAGACGCATCCCAAGCAGTTTCACGCGTTCGAAGGTGATCGCACGATGCTCCAGGAGGCGTTTTATCGTGTTGACGCGATCGCGGCGTCGGCAGACCGCTATGTGTCCACGGGATCCGCACACGTCAGGCTTGTAGGAGAGCAGCTCCCGGATCTGACACCCGATCATCTTATCGTCGAGCCGGCCCTTCGGAATACCGGGCCAGCTGTGGGTCTCGAGTGTGTACTCCTCGAGCATCACGCACCGGGGTGCACCATCGCGAGCCTTGGTTCAGATCACCACATCGGGAAGCCAGCAGAGCTCTGTCGTCTGCTTGTCGCGGCGGAGGAAGCCCTTGTCTCCTATCCCGATTCACTCATCCTGGTTGGTGTGAAGCCGTCCTGCCCGGAGACGGCGTATGGATATATCCAGAAAGGCTCGATCTTCCACGAGGCTAAGGGAGAGCCGATCTATGAGGTTAGCGGGTTCAAGGAGAAACCAGATGCACAGACGGCCCAGGGCTATCTGGAGTTTGGCGAGTTTCTCTGGAATTCGAACATGTTCGTGTGGCGCGCCGATGCGGTGCTCCGGCTGTTTGAAAAGTTCGAGCCCGGTATCTACGACGGTCTGATGAAGATCAAGAATGCCCTCGGCACCGCGGATGATGCCAAGGTGATACAGGAGATCTATCCGACGCTGAAAGAGATCGCGATAGACAATGCCATCCTCGAGAAGGCAGACAAGGTCGCCGTCGTTGAAGCCGATATCGATTGGAGTGACATCGGTAGCTGGGGAGCGATGTCGGACGTGCTGCCGACCGACGCTGCGCAGAATCTCCTGAACGGGAAAGTCCTTCAGATTGACACGAAGGAGACGACCGTCTACAGCCAGACCGAGAAACTGATTGCACTGGTCGGTGTCGAGAATCTTGTCGTGATCGAGA
>CAYYGZ010000364.1:0-1509 GCA_964471275.1 uncultured bacterium
GGTGGAGGGTGTATGGACAAACGTGAATATGGTAATAAGGGCGAGATGCTGTCGATTGTCGGTTTTGGCGGCATCGTGGCGAAGGATACGACAGCGGAAGAGGCGAGCCTGCGTGTGGCTTTTGCTATCGACCAGGGGATCAACTATTTCGATGTAGCCCCCGGATACGGGACAGCGGAAGAGTGCCTGGGACCGGCGCTGGAGCCCTACCGGAAGGATGTCTTCCTGGCGTGTAAAACAGGCCTGCGCAACAGGGCCGGCGCGCGAGCGGAGCTGGACAGATCACTGAAGCGGTTGAAGACGGACCATTTTGATCTGTATCAGATGCACGCAATGAGGACGTGGGAAGACTTCGACGAGGCGACGGGCCCGAACGGAGCGCTCGAGACGTTCGTCGAAGCACGTGAAAAGGGCGAGGTTCGGTATCTCGGATTCTCGGCGCACTCGGACGAGGTGGCGCTGGCTCTGATGGACGCGTTCGATTTCGACTCCGTGCTCTTCCCACTCAATTGGGTCAATTACCTCGAGGCTGATTTCGGGCCAAGCGTTGTGGAGAAAGCCGCGAGCAAGGGGATGAGTCGTCTGGCTCTGAAGGCTCTGGCGCGCGGCCGTATTCCCAAGGGATACGATCGACCCTACGATCGCTGCTGGTATGAGCCGGTCAACGACCCGGAACTGGCCAAACTGGCCCTTCGGTTTACGCTGTCTCAGCCGATCACCGCCGCCATCCCTCCCGGTGACCCCGGACTGTTCGAGATGGCGGTCAAACTGGCACAGGATTTCACACCTGTCGAGGACTCAGAGATCGCGTTTCTCAGGGATCGCGCAGCAGGCGTGACGCCGCTGGCCAGTTCGGACTGGCTGACCCCGGCACGTTAACGCGCCGATGAACCACGAATTCGGGGACGATCGGAAGGCCGTTTCCTTTCCTGTTTGTGAGAGTGACTATGAAGATCACGGACCTGGAGATTCTACCGATCGACCGGTACATGTTTCTGAAGATCCACACCGATGCCGGTATCACCGGGCTGGGTGAGTCGGGTGCGTGGGGCTATCTTGAAGCTTCCGCTGCGGTGATGGAGAACTATCGGTCGTACCTGGTCGGGAAGGACCCGCTGTTGATCGAGCATCACTGGCAGAATCTGTATCGCAGTACACACTTTCGTGGGGCAGCGATCATGGGTGCGATCAGCGCGATCGACATCGCATTGTGGGACATCGCGGGTAAACATTTCGATGTTCCCGTCTACCAGCTTCTGGGGGGGAAGGTCCGCGACAGGGCTCGTGTGTACTACCACGTGAAAGGGAACACCAAAGAGAAGCTGATACAGGGATGCATCGACGCTAAGGCCCAGGGCTTCAAGGCTGTGGGGCATCTGACTCCGTTTCTGGATGAATCACGCGATGAGCCTTACTACATGTCTCATTCACACCGGATTAGAGATGCAACCGATACCGTGGCCGCCTATCGCGACGGCGTACTCCTGCACACGGGCGTCATTCCCCTGG
>CAYYGZ010000364.1:1519-2040 GCA_964471275.1 uncultured bacterium
TCATCGTCATCACCGAGATCATGCAGAACCCGGACGCGGTGGGTGACGAGGTCGATCTCTGCATCGAGATTCACAGGAGGATGGAGCCGGCGGAAGCGATCGTGCTGGGGCGGGCGATCGAACTCTATCGGCCGTTCTTCTTCGAGGATCCGATCCGTCCGGACAATTTCGACGCGATGGCTGAAGTTGCGTCCAAGATCAACATTCCAATCGCTACGGGTGAACGTCTCCACACGATCTACGAGTTCCAGATGCTGTTGACACGGAATGCTGTCCAGTATGTGCGTCCCGACGTCTGCATGTGCGGCGGGATCACGCACACGAAAAAGATCGCGGCGCTTGCGGAGGCACACCACGTCGGTGTCGTGCCTCACAACCCACTCAGCCCGGTGAGTACCGCAGCGTGTATTCAGATTGCTGCGAGCGTGCCGAATTTCGCGCTTCAGGAATACCCAACGGGCGAGGGTGAGCCGCCTAAGTCCGAGATTGTGAAAGAAGTTCTTGAGTGTGACGACGGGTTC
>CAYYGZ010000364.1:2050-2752 GCA_964471275.1 uncultured bacterium
CCAGATCGGCCCGGGATAGGCGTTGAACTCACAGAAAATGCGGCGGAGAAGTATCCTTTTAAGGCGCGGAGCCGTAACACGCGGCTGCACATTGACGGATCTGTCATCGATCAGTAGGTCACATAGCTAGATGGTGCTGGCCAGAATACTGAATTTGAACCGATAATCTTGGGTAGGATTCACCTGTTTGGGCCCGAGAAGGACATTGAGTAGATGGTGACCAGCACCATACCCATCAGTCGTTCAAGTGTCATCGAGCCACGTGCGCCGAGAACTCGCAAGAGAAAGGGTGACGCGATAAGGAGAATCGTCATACCGATCCAAGCCAGGATGAGCGCAATGCACCATTCCAGAATTCGTTCCGGTTGACTCGAGCAGAGCAGGACGAGGATGGCAATCGTACCTGGACCAGCGATGAGTGGAACGGCAAGAGGCACGAGAAAGGGATCGTCTGCACCCTCCAGATCATCGTCACCAGCGTGTCTTGGAAATATCATACGCAGTGCGATCAGGAAGAGAAGTATCCCGCCGGCAATGTTGAGCGAGGATTGGCTGAGATTCAGGAAACCGAGTATGGTGTTTCCTGCGAGGAGGAAGCCCAGCAGTATGCACAGGGCAAGACACAGCTCTCAAGCGACAACGACCGTGCGCCGGCTGCTCCTCGATTTGGACAGCACCGCCTTGAAAATCGGAATGTTTCCC
>CAYYGZ010000365.1:0-151 GCA_964471275.1 uncultured bacterium
TACGAATAAAATCCACACTCGGCCTCATTCTCCCCTCGACTTCTCACCCAGATACGTGACCACCAGCTGCTTGGCTCCATCGGCCTTTTCCGAATAGCAACATAGAAACTTATCCCTAGGGAATGCTATGTTTCGGCGTGTTGGAGAAACC
>CAYYGZ010000365.1:161-2741 GCA_964471275.1 uncultured bacterium
GCTCGGTGATTTTTTGCCAAGATGGCTGAGAGCGAGAAGGTAAGACAAACCTCGTGGCTGCAGAGATCCGCGGCGGTACGATGATGATGGAAGGAGCAAGCCCGCGGTAAGTTTTGTGGGCTGCTCCCTTTTTTGTTAGCCCCACCTGTTGCCGCGGATTCCGCCTGAGTGACGTCGTAACCGGAAAGACAAGTGCGCCCTTCGATACGGCAATCTACTTCGCTTCCTTTGATGACACCGATTGCTGACTGGTTATGTGCCTACTCAGGGGGACCGGTGGCGGCGAATCTGGTGCAATTGTCGGTATCTTTATGCCCGGGCTAGCTGGGGTGATCGGACATCGACGGTGGTGGGGTGGCAGAACCCCGTTCGGTGCGTGGGTCGGGTCCGAGCTCAATTTGAAGCCGACCCCCATCGACGATATCCGAGTGTCTGAACCAGCACTGATCCAACGGCTTGCCGTTCAGCTGGGCTGACTGGATGTAAGTGTGGCCTTCGTCGTTACCTGATGTCTCGATCACCAGGGGCTGGCCACCATAATACTCCGGGTCCAGCTCGATCGTAACCCGGTCAAAAATCGGTGACGTGATCTCGTAGACCGGATCGGCTTCGCATCCCCCCCGCATTTCAAACAGGCCAATCGCCATCAGCACGTTCAAGGCCCCCATCTGTCCCTGGTCTTCATCTCCGCCGTAGCCTGCGTAGGGCGTTACATCACTCTTGCACTGCTCCATCACCGCGCGCACCCACTTCTGTGTTAACCACGGTTTCCCGATGAAGTTGAAGAGATGCGCCACGTGCGTCGAGGGCTGGTTACCATAATCCAGGACGTTCGTGTAGTGTTTCCCGTGTGGGGCAATGAAGTCATTCTCTGCGGCCTTTTCCATAACCTCGTTCAGTCGAATGGCCATCGTTTCCGGACCCCCTAGCAGCTCGGCGAGCCCCGCTACGTCGTGAGGCACGTGCCAGAGATACTGCCATCCGTTTCCTTCGTTCCATCCGTCCGGTTTCATCGGGTCAAAGTCTTCAAGGAATGACCCGTCAGCGTGTCGTGGCCGAAGGAACCCGGTTTCGGAATCAAAGAGGTTTCTGTAATTAGTCGCGCGTTCCCGGAACCGTGCAGCGTCCTCCTGGTTGCCGAGTGCCGCTGCCAGTTCGGCCAGGCACCAGTCGACGTAGGCATACTCGAGTGTCTGGGCCGCACCGTCACAATGGAACGCGTGCGCCTCGATCCCGTGCGGCACGTATCCGATCTCGATGTAGGGTTCGACCCCGCCACCTACTGCAGTGTTGTGTTCGTATCCTGCCTTGCTCATCAATCCGCCCGGGCCGTGGTTCTTGACCATTCCCTCGTAGCCGGCCTCAACATCCCAATCGCGGATGCCCTTCTGGTAGGCCGACACCAGGAAGTGTGTCGACGTGGCAGAGGTCATCACGAACGTGTAGTTACCGCCTGAGGGTCCGCGAGGAATCAACCCGCCATTCTTGTACATGTCGATCAGCATGTTGCAGAAGTTGTGCGTGATATGCGGGTAGGCGAGCGACCAGAGGACGTTGAGCGTCCATTGCGAGCCCCAAAAGGCGTCGGAGTTATGGTGCTCGTAGGCCAGCGAACCGTCAGCACGTTTCGGAATGTATCGGATGACCTGGCCGTCGCCCGTCTGGTCGCTGTATGCCCCGTCGACATCGTTGGCCCTTCGCCGACCGAGGATCGCGTGATACAGGTCCGTGTAGAATTTTATCTTCTGATCGTCGGTCCCACCCTCTACACGGATCCGGCCTAACCAGTCGTCCCAAACCTGTCTTGCCTCCGATCTCGTGCGGTCGAACTCCCAATGGGGAAGCTCTGTCTCCAGGTTCCGGGCCGCTCCCTCGATGCTGCAGTAGGAAATGGCGACCTTCATCTGGACCGTTCGCTCCCCGGATGTGTCGAACCGAACGTATGCGCCACCGTTCTTGCCACTGACTTTCTCGATATCCGGTCTCAACTCGCCATCCAGCCAGCCGCCGAAGGCTGTCACTGCTCGATCGAAGTCTGCGACGAAGTAGATTCGAGTGGCTTTGGGCCGTCTTCTCGTGGCGGAGGCTTCGACGTATCCGGTCATTCGCGAATCACTCACCATCCGTGCGTGGCAATCAGACATCTCGCACGGGCCCAATTCGGTTCCGAGGTCGAACAAGATGTGGGACGATGTGTCGGACGGGAAAGTGTAGCGATGGAAGCCGACGCGGTCGGTCGCGGTCAGCTCTGCCTGGATTTCGTAGTCAAGGAGATGGACAGCGTGGTAGCCCGGTGAGACCGACTCATCATCGTGGCTGAATCGCGACTTGAAAGAATCGGACCCCTCGTGGCCGCGAATCCCTCCCGTGGCGGGCAAAACGGCGATTCCGGCAAGTTGCCAGGCGTGGACGTGACTGAAGTCGTGGATATACTCTGAATCATACCGGTAGCCGGCTTCCCAGGCGCCGCTTCTGGCCGTGTCCGGGCTGAGGTTGACCATCCCAAACGGACGGCAGGCTGAACTGAAGAAGAAGAAACGTCTGTTTGCGGTGTCGATAAGCGGATTTACCCACTCGGAT
>CAYYGZ010000366.1:0-2679 GCA_964471275.1 uncultured bacterium
CCAAGCCAGCGTTGCCTGCCAGCCCAGAGCCTGGACGTCCAGAAACTCGGATGTCGACTGATCAGAACTGCTCATAGAACACTCTCCATCTCCACGAAACTGAGTGCTACAGTAACCGGAACCCACCTCTGAGACCTATCCCCCTCCGCGACACGCGCGATGCACACGAGAAACCACGAAGAAGACTCTTTTTATTTCTTGTATCTACCAGGCCAGGGATCATATGTCTCGGTTCCCTGGGGGCGTCCGGATCTGCCCACCACACCACCGTTCGCGCGGGCACCTGTCCAATCGGTCTCTTCGGAATCTCTACGGATCTACCGAAGAAATGAGCAGGTCCAGTCGGACGGCCTACTCGCCCTGACGCCTACCGCCATCCTCACCTGAAGACACATCAGACTGCATCCGACGCAGCTTGCGTGCTTCGGACCGAATCTTGTCGAGTTCCATCTTGATGGAGACGATGCCCATCCAGTGCGTGAAGTCCGGTGAATGGTGATACGCCGACTTGTAGGTCTTTGCGTGGTAGAACTTGTAGAGGCGGAAGAATGCCTGCTCGATCTCAGTTGTGTTCTCATACACCTGCTGACCACCGAGAACCATGGTGTGGCCGGCGATCGGGTGTGGCGGCCGGTCTTCCGGCATCGGTGCCAGTGCACCCTCGTCTCTCAGCGCTCGCAGGATCGCGGCACCCTCGGCAACCAGAGAATCGGCTTCGAGCTTGATTGCGTCCGCACGAGCCAGCTGTTCTTCGGCAAATCGCTTGGTATGGCAGGGCGCGCAGATGGCGAGCATCCGCTTACGATTCTGCTCCATCGTCTCTACGCTCAACGTCCGCATCGCAATACTGGGTTCCGGACTCCCCTCGACGACTGCACCCGATGCGATTTCGCCGTAGGTCAGGTTCGCCGGACTCCCGTGAGTCTTCTCCGGCATGTGGCACGTCACGCACGTAGGGGCAACTGACACATCCCGATCCTGAAAATACAGGACCCCGTGCACACTCGTCCGATACGCCTCAACCTGGGGGTGATCAGGACCGATGTGGCAGACTTCGCAGGCTTCGGGCTGGCGAGCAGCGGCGGAACTGAAGGCATGCCCGGGATGGCACTTGTTGCACGCCCCCACACTCCCGTCCGGGAATTGACGTCCGATGCTATGGCAGCCCATGCAACCTTCCTGGCGCATCGCAGGCGATTGCAGCATGAACCGACTGGTCTGGAGTGCGTCTGCTTCTGTCGTCGCGTGACCACTGGTGGAAAATTCGTCTACGGCCTTCTCGTGACACCTACCGCAGGCTGCAGCGGACACCCGCCCCTTCGCAGCAAAAACGGCTTCGTGATCGTCGCCGTGACAGCCGGCGCATCCGACGTTGGCAGCGGCGTGCGCACTCTCATTCCACTGGAGAAATAGTCCCGGATCGATTTCCCTGTGACAGCCTTCGCACGTCTTGTCGCCATAGGTATCGAACAGAAACTTCGGTTTCTCGGCGATGTTCGCAACGATTCCGGGTCCGTCCGGATGGAACAACCAGAACAATATGACTGCCGCCACGAGCGCAAGCGCGTGCACGCGAATGAGATTGCGGATGCGCTCTCGCCTTCGCTGGCTCTGATGTATCGGTTCGGGTCGGTTGAGGGTCACAAATCCTGTACATCCCTTGATTGGGTAGTCTGCCTACCCGTTAGAATACACAACCTGCATCACAAACGGTAAGTAGCAACTGGGCGATCCGCCAGTCTGTTTCGGAGATATCTAGCCCTCGACCGGCTCCCTTAGTTCCGCCCGATCCGGCGCTTCGGCAGTCCGCCGTCTGACGAAACCCCGCCGTTTGACCGACTTCCGGTCACTCGCGCGTCCTGGGTAGGCGTGTATGCGGGTCATCGGGTGGCACACGATACCCAGCGTGATCTTCAGCCAGGTGATCATCGCGAACAGAGCCAGAATCGGCGAGGCAAGGGCGATTGCCCTTCCCATCCAACTTGCGTGGCGAAAGATGCGCAGGAATTGACCACAGTATCTGGCCCTGTTTCGTATGCTGATCTTGGGACCGAGAATGGCAATCGGCAGCAAAGCCAGAGATGTGGCCGCCTTCAGCCTGAATTCAGCGGCCTTCTTCCTCACGTGAGGGTTTGGGTGCGATTTGAGCTTCAGCCAGCCATTCAGCTTCACCTCACCGACCCTCAGAACCGAGGGTCCTAGCATCTCGAAGTCACGTCTGTACATATCGCGCTGAATCGTCTCGATCTCTTCACGTGCCAGAAAGGGATGCTTGACCATAGCCGCGAATCCCGTACAACTGCGGTAATAGGCCACTCGGTCGTTCGCCAGATCCTCGTGCATCAGGCCTTTGACCATCACATCATCGTAGAAAGAGGTGCCAAGGATTGGTGCATAGATCAGGAACTGACAGAGCGCCGGTTTGTTCGACATCAGTCCTTGGAACTCGCGCTCAGCGATCTCTGCCGTCTGATACGGTATCCCCACAATCATCGAGGCGAGTACGGTGATACCGTGATCTTGAAGCTCACGGATCTTCTCGTCGATGTCATCGCCATCGTGCTTGGAGTAGCCCGACTCCTTGCCTTCGTAACCGATCCAAACACCGTCGATACCCATCTCCAGAAGCTCTTCATAAGAGTACTGGCTCAGGGCCTTTACGGAGGCGAAACAGAACGT
>CAYYGZ010000367.1:0-2631 GCA_964471275.1 uncultured bacterium
TCCTGTGCACCACCAGCGGCTCCATGGCCCTGATGATGGGGCTGATGGCCGCCGGCGTCGGCCCCGGCGACGAGGTTATCGTGCCCACCCGCACCTTCATCGCCACCGCCCATGCGGCCACTATCCTTGGTGCCAAGGCGGTTCTTGTAGACAGCCGGAGTGACAGCCCCAATATGGATGTGGCCGAGGCGGCAAAGAAAATTACCCCACGCAGCAAGGCCATCATGCCGGTTCATCTTAACGGTCGTGGTTGCGACATGGCGGCGATCCGCGCGCTAGCGGAGAAACACGGCCTTGCCGTAATCGAGGACGCTTGTCAGGGCATGTTCTCGCGCGGTCCCGACGGGTATCAGGGCACGCTGGGGGATTGTGGGTGTTTTTCCTTTGGCATGGTCAAGCTGGTCTCTACCGGCCAGGGCGGGGCCATCGTCACCCGTGATATGGCGATGTATGAAAAGCTCGCCGCCATGCGCAACCACGGGGTCGCCGATGTGGTCTCCCACACCTATCTGACCACGGGGCATAATTTTAAGTTCAACGACCTGCTGGCCTCCATCGGTCTGTGGCAGGTGCGGCGTGGCCCGGAAAAGGCGTCTCATGTGAACGCCGTATATAAGAGGTACCGCGAGGGGCTGGAGGGACTCTCTTTTATTGAGTTGGTGCCGGTGGACGTGGAGAGCGGCGAAGTGGCCCTGTGGGCAGAGGCCGTGAGCGAGGAACGGGATGCGCTTATGGCGTTTTTGGCCGGGGAAGGCATTCAGACCCGGAAGTTCATTCCCTGCGTGCATACCGCCCCCCATTTTGCCGGTGGCGAGGCGTTTCCAAATTCCGAGCGCTTTAACCGTACCGGGTTCAACCTGCCCAGCGGGCCGGACCTGCCTCTGGAATATGTGGACAGGACAATCGAGGCCTTGGTGGAATATTCACAGGCTTAAGCCCAGCGATGACACCCAATAGCCACAATACATTTATGTTTGATATTTTCATTTTCTACATGCGGCTCATGTCAGCACCGGTCGCCAATTGAGCGCCTAAATGCTTAAAAAAATTAACAGACCGGCAATTTTTTTCTTGAGCATGTTGATGCTCCCTCTATGCCTTTTTCGCATGACGGTCTTCCTGGTTCTTCGGTATAGAAAAGCTTTTCAAAAGGCGGATATCCTTATCCTGCCGCAGGAACTGAATTTCTGCACCAGCGTCATGGCTCCGGATATAGCAGCCAGAAACTATCCGGACAGACATATTGTTTTTGTCACGTTTGATTACGAAAGAACCAACAAGTATGTAGAATGTATTTGGGATAATACTGATGATATAGAATATGTATTAATTCCAAATAGTTATTTGTCTTTTACATTGTTTGGCAAGAGAATCGTAATTCCCTCCGATGAAGTTCTTGAACGTTACGGAGGAAGGATGGTGGCTTTCATTGCGGGATGTCTGGGCAGCCCTCAAGAGATTTACACATCAAGGGGTTGGTTGGGGAACGTGGGGCTTCCGCCACAATGCTGGGAAGATCTCCACAAAGCCTTATCTGGTGCAGTGAAACCGGAATGGGCGGATTATTGGGAAAGTTCTGCGTATTTTGCCGTATATTATCACCTGAAATTTGAAGTCTGCAGACCAGCTCCTTCTCTGCCCCGGAATCTATTGAATAAGGTTGAGGCCGCATTGTTAAAAGCGCGGCCGGACTATCGCAGCTTTCGTTCGTGTGGGCTGTATTTGAAAAAAGGTAAGATGACGATCTCCGATGACGATCCGCATATTTTCGACGGGAGTCCCTTTACGAATTATTTGCCTGCGGTGCGCTTGCTCAATGAACGTGGGTATCAGGTTTTCCTGACGGGGGACCGTTCATTGCCGGAGGAGGTGCACAAAGAGTTCGATGGCATGTTCGTGAATGGAGAGAGCCTGGGCGTAGACCCCATGCTTTTCAATGTTTATGCAGCACTGCATACGGATATTTTTGTCGGAGACAATGCTGGCGGAATGGGATTTGCCGGGTTGATTGACAGCAGGCCTATGCTCGCTCTCAACACGTACCAATTCTTCTCTTCCTTCAGTAATATCTGGATTTATTACAAGCACGCGTACCATAGGGATGGACGCCACCTTTCCTTTGAGGAGATGACTGGTAAATATGCCTATACCCCTGCGGCGGATCGTTTATTACATGTCGAGGTGAATTCGGCCGAGGAAATCCGGGAAGCCGTGGGTTTTTATCTGGATGAAATTGAAAATCCGGGAAGCAGTGAAATAGACGAATCCCTGGAGAATTTATGGCCTTCCTATTCGATGTTTAAGTTGGGGAGAAGTCATATTTCTCCTGCCTACGTGCGAAACTATTACCAAAAAATATCTCAGACGAGCGCGCATCCTTTGGCGCCACGCTAAGAAGAAAACTCCCTCAAGACATCTTTGCTAGAAAAACCCCATATAGAATGAAAACTACCATCAGCTTCTGTGATCTGGCGCATGAAGGGCATTCCTGTAATTCGGTCCCTCTAGGAGTGTCCATGGTGGCGTCCTATTCCCTGGAAAAATTCGCGAGCGAGATAAACCTCGAAATTTTTAAATACCCGGTGGATTACATTTCATACCTGGAAAAGGAGATCCCCCGCATTGCCTGCT
>CAYYGZ010000368.1:0-2263 GCA_964471275.1 uncultured bacterium
GGCCGAAGTCGAACGTCTCCTGACCCGGAACCGGATCTGGATCGACCGAACAAAGGGTGTCGGCGTGATCTCTGCCGAGGACGCGATCGAGTGGAACATGACGGGGCCCATGCTCCGCGGGTCGGGCGTCGAATAC
Source organism: uncultured bacterium (assembly GCA_964471275.1). Lineage (GTDB taxonomy): Bacteria > Latescibacterota > UBA2968 > UBA2968 > UBA2968 > UBA2968. The sequence goes on from CAYYGZ010000368.1 coordinate 137, forward strand.
GACGTCCGTAAGGCGGAACCTTACCTGAACTTTTCAGATTACGATTTCGACATTCCGGTGGGTGAGAACGGGGATACCTACGATCGGTATCTCGTCCGGATGGAAGAGCTGCGTCAGAGTATGCGGATCATCGAGCAGGCCGTGAACGATCTGCCTGGCGGACCCGTGAAGGTGGACGACTCGAAGGTGATCCTACCGGAGAAGAAGAATTTGGATTCCGGGATGGAGTCCCTTATTCACCATTTCAAAGTCATCATGGACGGTCACGGTCTGACGCCGCCGATCGGGGAGTCCTACCTGCCGACCGAGGCACCGAACGGCGAGCTTGGCTTCTACGTCGTCAGCAATGGCAGCGGGCACGCGCATCGGATGCGCGTCCGACCCCCTTCATTCATGAACTACCAGATCTTTTCGAAGATCGTCGAGGGTTCGATGATCTCTGACGCGGTGGCCATCCTCGGGAGCTTCAACGTCATCGCCGGCGAATTGGATCGATAAACCGTCCCTGCACCCGACTCCGAGCCGGAGCACGGGCGCGGAGGAGCAGGGTCGAGAAAAGCGAATATGGCAGCAGAGCTTACAGACGAAACCAGACAGAAGTGCGAAGCGATCATCAGCCGCTACCCGGGTGACTGGAAAGAGGCGGCGATTCTGCCCGTGCTGCACACCGTGCAGAAGGAATGGGGCTATGTATCGCTGGAAGGTCTGAAGCTTGTGGCCGAGATGCTCGATATGCCGCCCGCACGAGCAGCCGGGGTGATGAGCTTCTACCCGATGTTTCACAAGGCACCGATCGGAAAGCACCTGATCCAGGTGTGCGCGACGCTGTCCTGCTCGCTCACCGGTGCAAAGTCACTTGTGGATCATTTGAAGGAGAAGCTTCAGATCGATATCGGGGGCACTTCAGCGGATGGCAAGTGGACGCTTGAAAAAGCAGAGTGCCTTGCCGCTTGCGAGGGTGGGCCGGCGATCCGTATCGATGAGAAACTGTATCGCGGTGTCTCGCCGGAGAAGCTCGACGAATTGATGGCGCAGTACGACTGAACCAGGACCGAGAATGCCGATCAAAGAGTGCAAAATCCTGACCGCCCAACTCGATATCGAGAATATCTCGGATATCGAGGTATACAAGCAGCACGGCGGTTATCAGGCGATCGAAAAGGTCTTCAAGGGCATGACGCCGGACGATGTGATCACTACCATCCAGGAATCGGCTCTCGCGGGGCGTGGAGGGGCGTGGTTCAACACGGGGATGAAGTGGAGCTTCATGCCCAAAGAGCCGGATGGTCCGTCGTATCTGTGCGTGAACTGTGATGAGAGCGAACCGGGGACGTTCAAGGATCGTCACCTGATCGGCAAGAATCCTCACCAGCTGCTCGAGGGCGTAATCATCAGCGCGTTCGCGATTCGCGCATCCGCTGCGTATGTGTATGTCCGCGGCGAGATGTGGGAAGAAATGGTCGGGATGGAAGCCGCGATCGCGCAGGCGCGGGAAGCGAATCTGATCGGCAAGAATATCCTGGGATCGGGTGTCGATATCGAAGTCTACACACACCCTGGCGCCGGCGCCTACATCTGCGGTGAAGAGACTGGGCTGATGCAGTCGCTCGAAGGGAAGAGAGCGGAGCCACGTGTGAAACCACCTTTCCCTGCCGCGAAGGGGATCTTCAGTCGACCGACGACCATCAACAACGTCCAGACGGTATCCTACGTTTCGCACATCATCAACAACGGGCCGGAGTGGTTCAAGTCGATGGGGAGCGAGCGCTACCCCGGGAGCTTCATTTTCTGTGTCAGCGGAGATGTGAAGACACCCGGGCTGTATGAACTCGAGATCGGGACGTGCACGCTGCGCGAGGTGATCGAGGAATGCGGGGGGGGGATTCGTGATGACAACGAGATCAAAGCCGTCATTCCAGGTGGTTCATCGACACCGGTGATGACGCCTGACCAGCTCGATATCGTGATGAATCCGGAGCTCTGGGCAATCCCGGGCCGAGGCGAGTTCCAGGGGATGTTCGGGACGGGTGGCATCATCGTGATGGATGAGACGCGCTGCATGGTCGACGCCTGTTTGAACCTGATGACGTTTTACGCACACGAGTCCTGCGGTCAGTGCGCACCGTG
>CAYYGZ010000368.1:2273-2602 GCA_964471275.1 uncultured bacterium
ACATCGTATGGCGGATCGAGCACGGTCAGGGCATGCCTGAAGATCTGGTGACGCTCGAGGATGTGTGCAACAGCGTGGCGCCGCTGCTGTCGCCGGCGATGTCGACGATATGCTTGTTCGGACCCTCGTGGTCCTACCCGATGCTCGGTTTCATGAAGTGCTTCCGAAGCGAGTTCGAGGAACACGTCCAGAACAAGGCCCAACACGGTTAATTCGACATTATGCCCAAGTTCACGCTAAACGGCCAAGAGATCGAGATCACGCCCGGACAGAACGTCCTGCAGACTGCGGAGGACCATGGTGTCCACATCCCGCACTACTGCTATCAC
>CAYYGZ010000369.1:0-2555 GCA_964471275.1 uncultured bacterium
TGCGCTCACGGAGGAGGGCCGGGCGATGAACCACTGTGTGGGGTCTTACGCCAACACTGTCAGAAAGGCAACATCTCGGTCTGGTCGATGCAGGTTCTGGACGAAGAAAGCTCGCATCGTGTCATGACCATTGCAGTCCAGAGCAAGGCTCGGCGCACCAATCAGGCCAGGGGACGATTCAATGCTCTGCCCAGCAGTAAAACTCCGAATGGAAAACGAATTCAGGAACGACGCCGGAAGCGTTATCTGCAGCGGTCGCGCAGAATACTGCATCTCTGGCAGGAGCAGGAAAGTTTGACCAGGGCGTCGCGAATCTAACCGCGATCATACACACGTGTCGACTCGTAGGGGCTCTACCTCGCCCTGAATCGCACGATCGCATCATCCGCCCGCGCTGTATTGGCGTCGATCGTGCGTCCCGCATTGTGTGGTGTGTGAACGACATTGTGCCGTCCCAGCAACGGTGAGTTCAACGGTACCGGCTCCTCATCGAACACATCCGCTGTCAGAAAAAGCTCGTCGTTCAACACGCGCCGATACAGCGCCTGAGTATCACACACCTTCGCCCGAGTCACCTGCACGACCAGACTCTGGTCCGGCAGCGCGTTGATGTGATCAGCCGTCACAAGACCACGCGTACTGGGGGTAAGTGGAACCATTGGCGCGAAGATATCCGCATCCTTCACCAGCTCATCCTGACACCAGCATCGGGTCACGCCAGCCAGATCGAACGAAGCGTCCGGAGCGAACGGATCCCACACAGCGACATCAGCTCCCATCATCTGACACCACTTCGCGTATCGCCCACCGATATTCCCCACCCCCACAATCCGGACGCGCTTGCCGTGGATCGTCCCGCTGACGTACTTCGTGTCGTCACCAAACTGCTGTCCACGTCGACCCGGCCGACCTGGTTTCGCAGAATAATTCCAGATCTCGTGGCCCTGAATCATCGCGTTGTAGGTCATCGGGATCCGGCGAAGCGCAGCAATCGTCAGCCCCAGAGCATACTCGGCCACGGTCTGCCCCCACTGCACATCGCCCCGAGGATACAGAATCGTCACGCCCCTCGACTCCAGCAGCTCAACTCCCTTGCCGGAATCGCCACCGTAGCTGCCGGATATGTAGCACTCTTCTAGCCCCGTGAACAGTTCCAGATCTGCCTGATCCGTTTGGAAGCCCAGAAGAACGAGTCGCGTGACCGTGTCTGGATTCTGCACGAAGTCGACGGCTGTCAGATCCGCCTCTTCAGTCCGGTACAGCTCACACCCTCCTTCATCTTCCCAACGCTGATACCAGTAGTCGGCCGTGAATGGCCACGTACTGTCGAACTTCTCGTGTACACAGATGACTGATCTCATCTTGACCTCAAGATCGGTGAAACCTCAAAATGCCAGAGGACACGAATACGTGGCGTCAGTTCGAGCGCGAGTCGAGAACCGCACATAGCTGAATCGAGTCGGTCTCCCACATCACTAGAACTTCATCCCCACGGCTTCCGTGATGAACTTCAGGGACGGCTTCCGGGATGCGCACAGCTCCTTCTGCGACAGATCCCTGACAACGATAAAGTCTTTCCGCCTCAGATCCGTAATCAGAGGATGATCCACATCGAATCCTGCCGGTGGCCGCTTGAGTGAATCACCTTCCAGAGGAAACGCCTTCCCGAACTTTCCACCGGTTGCCCGCTTCAAGGCTTTCAGATTCTCGGCGATCGCTTCCCGAATCATCTTCTGCGTCGCCGTATCCGGATGCCAGATCCCCATCCCGACAAAGGACTCATTCGGATCCAGGTGTAGGTAGTATCCCGGCGGGTACACATCCTTTGCGCGCTCGTGCCGAAAATGCACGCCAACGTTCGTTTTGTAAGGTGACTTGTCCTTCGAGAACATCACATCACGAAAGATTCTGAAGAGCGATTCACCTTCCTGGCACTCGCTTCGTAGTGTGGACTCAGCTTCTCGAGATGCTCTGAGAAATCCTCGATAAAGCCCAGAAGCAGTTCACGGAGATCCTCCTCAAAACGGCTCTTGTTCTCCGCAAATCAGTCTCGGTCGTTATTCTTAGCCAGATCCGCCAGGAACCTGAACAACTTCTGTGTGATATACGGATTCGCCACACATTCCTCTTGGTTCATTCCTCAGCTCGTCCCCCACCCATCCCACTTCTCAGGATCCGCCCACTCCTGCCCCACATCGATAAACCCTCTTGGTCCACGATGTCCGTATTCGAACGGATCACACGTTCCTTCCATCCACCGATGCAGCCGCTCCTCCATCTCTTCCACCGCGGCTCTCCCTTCCTCTGAACCTGCCAGGTTCGTCATCTCCAGAGGATCCGCTTCTCGATCGAACAACCACGGGCCACGTTCGTTCTCAAACCACCGGGCGTAGGTATAGCGATCAGTACGTACGCCGCGCCAGCGACCGACCCAACCATAACGATTTGGCCACCCGTTCGCCATATTCAGCAGGTAGGCGGAATCGCCGCCACCTGGAGCGTAATCTGGATCGGCAGGTTGGCTTCCGCCACACCACACCGTTGAAACATCACGT